>JBBRCB010000011.1:0-97503 GCA_038205215.1 Chitinophagales bacterium
GACGCTATTCGTTTTATTTTCAACTACTACAAATTTGATTTGTATGCCAGTTATTTAGATAATGAAAGCATAAGGTTAGATACTTTACTGGATGCTCACTATAAAAATGTATCTAAACAGCTAGGCTACAACCTTAAGCCAGCAGAAGATCTCGTTAACGGACTTGCTTACTTCTCATTAAAAGCAAAACAGTTTACAAAGGCTCAATACCTATTTAAAATGAATGTTGCAAATTATCCCGGAAGTGCAAATGCGTTTGATTCTCTGGGTGACTTTTACAATGACAGAGGCGATAAAGCAAATGCTATAAAATGTTATAAACAAGCATTGGGGATTAAAGAAATACCAGAAACAAGGAAAAAATTAAATGAGCTGCAAAGTGGAAACTAAGTGAGCTAATTATAAATAGCAACCTTCGCTTAAACAAGATGCCATTTAGAAAAATAAAAAAATTATCCCTGTACTAATTATAATTATTTGCTCAGCTACAAACCTGTTGTATGCCATTTTGCAGATATTCACAAACTTTAATATTGAAAAAACTTGAAAAAAGCGAATAAAGAAAACTACAGGCAACTATTAATAAACAAAATAGAAGGATTAGTTGAACAAAGAGAAGTAACTATTGGAACAATTAAAACGACCTTCCTGTTATCTGGGAGTGGAGAACCAGTGATTTTGCTACATGGGGCTGGTGCCGGTGCTGTTACCTGGTATCCATCAATTTTTACGATTTCTAAAAATTTTCAAGTAGTAGCACCTGATATAATTGGATATGGAGAATCTGATAAGCCTGACGCACCTTATAATAGACCATATTTTTCAAAGTGGCTGAAAGATTTCCTGAAAGAATTGAAAATATCAAAGGCTCATATCGTCGGATTGTCACAAGGTGGGGCCATTGCATTGCAGTTTGCCATTGACAATCCTGATATGGTGAATAAACTTGTTTTAGTTGACGCTGCAGGTTTAGGCGCAAAAGTTTCTTTTTGGCCTTTAATGGGAACAATATGGATGAATAGTTTTCCATCATCAATGGCAAATCGTTTTAATTCCCGTTATATACTTGATAAACCCATAAACAGAGACCCGAACCATAGTAGTTACTCAATAGCTGTGCTCAAATATAAAGGAGGAAAAAATGCATTTAAACAGGGACGTGGAACCGCAGTATCTAAAATATCAGAAGAATTATTAAAGCAAATAGAAAATAAAACACTTATTATTTGGGGGGAAAATGATAAATTATTTGATGTTGAATATGGTGAAGCAGCAGTTAAAATTATCCCAAATGCAAAGCTTCATATTATTCCAGATGCTGGACATTTACCGTTAATGGATCAACCGGAAATTTTCAATAAAATTCTTGAAGATTTTTTAAAAAGCGAATAAAACGGTATACAACATGGGTTCAAATATTGGGGCAGGACATTGAAATCTTCATCTTTAACAAGACAACTATTTCAAGACGGGTTATTTTCAATCGACAGCGGTTCGGGGCCTGGCGTTTTTTAAATCCCCCAACATTGCAAAGACCCTGAACTTTTGCGTAGCAGCAAACGGGTCAAAAGATAGCAGCACTGGTTGAGAAATCGGTTAACCTATACCGCTTCAATGGCTCTATATTGGTTTGCAAAAACGGCAAAATAGTATTTGAAAAAGGATATTGGTGACAGGGTCTTACAATTAAAATAGAATTATTGCAAATCCCTTTACTACATTACCAGAGCTCTTAAAGAGCCAACCACAATTTTAAATAAGTCCTATTTAAGTGCACTCATGTCCTACAAGTGAGGCAGCTATCCAAACTAATTTTGTTGTATTAAAATTCACAATTAAAACAACAGAAAATGAAAATTATCATCGTAGGTGCAACAGGCACTATGGGTAAGCACTTAACCAGTGCATTTGAAAAAGAACATGAAATTGTAAGGGTTGCAAGCAATGGAGCAGACATTGATGCAGACATAACTTCAACAGAGTCTATTGAAAATATGTTTAAGCAGGTTGGGCCGTTTGACGCCTTGATCTCTACCGCTGGTCCAACACACGTAGGCCCATGGAAAAACCTTACCGATAAAGAATTTAGAAAAGGTGTTGAAGGGAAAATGATGGGGCAAATCAATTTGGTACTCATTGGTCAGCATTACATTAATCCTAAAGGTTCATTTACATTAATCACTGGGGCTTTAACACATGAACCGCAAAGAAACTTCGCCAATGCCTCAGCAGCCAACGGGGCAGTGGAAGGTTTTGTAAGGGCAGCAGCCATTGAACTTGAAAACGGTATCCGCATTAATGCTGTAAGCCCAACTGTAATCGAAAATTCTCCACAGTACTTCCCATACTTCCCAGGCGATATTCCTGTGACTATGCAGCAACTGGAATACGGCTTTCGCAAAAGCGTATTTGGTGCAAACACAGGGCAGGTAATAAAGCCTTACTAAGTTCTTAACATGAAAAGCAACCATTGTAATCCGGATCATTATTCTTTAGGATAATGATCCGGTTACATCCAAAAAGAAATCTAACTACTACAAGCGTTTAATCCATAAAGAATGAGGAAGATAATAGTTACAGTAACATTGCTACTAAGTACATTTTTTGCTAAAAGCCAGATAAACATGCTCAGGTACAATGATAACTTCAGCAATCTGAATAATGATACCGTTCACAAAAAGGGTTTTCAAAAAATAAAATACATACGTCTCTCTAATGAAAGCAATATCTCCTTTGGCGGAGAATTAAGAGAACAATTTCAGTATTATCATAACCAGAATTTTGGAGATGTGCCTGCCTCCTTTGCTAAAGTAAGTGCCGGGCAGCTTTGGCAAAGAGTAATGGTTCATACCAATATTGAACTGGGGAATAAGTTGCGGATATTCGCACAATTGGGAAGCACACTTCGGTTTTTTAATCCTAATCCTGCTGTTGCTGAAATTGACGAGAATCAATTGAGTTTACACCAGGCTTTCATTGATTATCATTTTCAGAAAAACTGGTTGCTAAGAGTAGGCCGCCAGGAAATAAGTTTTGCCAATCATCGCCTTATCACATTTCGGGAAGGACCCAATACAAGATTGCCTTTTGATGCAGCAGTTATAAAATACCATTCTGGTAAAAGAAAAGTTGATGTCTTTGAAATGTCTCCGGTAATTTCAAAAACAGGTGTATTAGATGACCAGTCCTTTAAAGATATAATCATTGGAGCTTACGCAACTGAACAAATTGTACCCCGGAAACTGTCGATTGACTACTATGTTCTTAATTTAAATACCAAAAGAAGAAAGTACAATTATGTAGTGGGTAAAGAAAACCGGCAGAGTTACGGTTTTAGAATATTTTCAGAAAATTCAAAATTTAATTTCGAACTGGAAGCCACCTACCAATCTGGCAAATTTAATGAATCAACCATAAGCGCTTTGGGAATTTCGGCAGACATAAGTTATAAAATCATGCCTGCGAATAAATTTATTGTAGGTATGGGTAGCAACTATATGTCGGGTGATAAAAGCAAAAATGATAACCGGCTGAATACATACAACCTGCTTTTCTCAAAACCACAATATGGGTTAACTGCACCCATTGGCGCAACAAATTTGGTTAACATTAATCCTTATGTGAAGATTAATCCAACTAAAAAAAGTAATGTTTATCTAAGCAGTTATTTCATGTGGCGGCAAAGCAACCAGGATGGGACCTATTCACCGTTAGCAGTTGAACTACGGCCAGCCCCGGCATTGATTTTCACTACCAAAAAGAGAATTGGAACACTTTTAGCGATGGAATCAAACTATGCTGTAAACCGAAATTTGTCATTTGCTATTGATGCTTCATACTTTTTTGCAGGCAGTTATGTAAAAGCAACAGGCAAAGGCAAGGATATTACCTATTTATCATTTAAAGGAACTTATAAATTTTGATAATAAGGCTTTTTTACTCGACCGATTCCACTTTTTTTACCTGGTTCAAGTATAGTACCTACCGTGATAATATTAATTGTTACATTTTTCTTCCCGCTTTCTAAAGTTTCTTAATTGAACAATTTTGAATATCTCTTACTGCTTTATTTCCGTAATCATTTATTATCCCCTTTAAACGGTAAATTCTTTGCAAATCTTCTAATAATTCGTTTAAAGTGTATTCAGTTGGGGGAGCCACAACAGTAAAGGGTTTCAGACGATTTAAGTTTGAGACCCTTTTTCTTTGCCCACGTGGGTGTTCCTTCAATCCATGAGATGCCGCCACCGTCTTGTCTCCGACAAACGGTTTGCAGGTTCCCGATTTCAGGTATAATGAGTTTATAAACCGCCGCTTGGTCTCCACCCAGTGGCAACGCTTCTTTGCCCACGTGGGTGTTCCTTCAATCCATGAGATGCCGCCACCGTCTTGTCTCCGACAAACGGTATGCAGATGCCCGATTTCAGATATAATGAGTTTATAAACCGCCGCTTGGTCTCCACCCAGTGGCAACGCTTTTCGGTAGTGCCCAGGCCGTTTGTCAGAGACAAGACGGCGGCATTCACGGGTGGTTGCTAAGGGTGAGTGAGATTAGGGAACACCCACGGCGGCAGAAAGGACGGCACCGTTAGGAAAATGGTTAGGATCAAATGGTGGGAAGACCCTGCCAAATGTACGTACAAGGGGATAAGCGTAGAACCTTTGGAGCAATTACCTGATACACCCATTATAATGGGCCAATTAAAAAATTCAAATTATTACGCTGAAGATAATAAACCCGTGTTTTTTGGCCACTATTGGCTAAAAGGCAACCCGGTTTTATACCGCAACAATATCAGCTGCCTCGATTACAGCGTTGCTAAACATGGGCATCTCGTTTGTTATCGTTATGATGGAGAAAAGATACTTGACAATAGCAAACTGGTTTATGTGTAAGGAATGATATTTGGGTTTTTAATAACCATACTGCTTTTGCCCGAAAATCGTAAATGGATAAATAACTTGCTGCTACATCCTTAAAGAAAGGAATAATAATAATAAAACTTTTAAATAATCTATTGATAATTATTTAAAAGCTTTTAGTTCTCAAGCCCCAATGTGCGAGAATGCAATGTTAACAGAAGCTAAATATTTTAGTCTATTGCGTTTTAATTTAAATTCTATTCCCCTTTCTGTTTTGGCACAACACCTACTTTCTGTTTAAACATTTCCCATTCCTTCATCATCTCTTTAAATTTACCTGGATTTGACTTTGAAAGATCTTTGGTTTCTCCTTTATCCTCAGAAAGATTATACAACTCAAAAGCAGATTCATCAAAGGGTTTGCTGATATTTGTGATTTTCCAGTTTCCTTTTATCAAAAGGCATTGACCATCATGTTCAAGTCCATAAACATGATCGTTATTATGGATGATATTACTTTTCCCGCTGATAAACGATAAGAATGATTCACCTAACATGGGTGTTATCTTCTTATTATTATACATTTTCGGGTATTTTATATCAGCTAATTCAAGGAAGGTAGGAGCAAGATCCATAACATTAAGAAATACTTTTTGAATACCTGGTTTTCTTTTTACGTATTTGCCTAAAATGATCAGCGGAGTAACGATACCGCCTTCTGTTGAATATGCTTTAAATAATTTAAATGGTGCAGCACCTGCCTGTGCCCATTGTGGTCCGTATGAAACGAATGAAGAAGCCTTACCCATATTTTCATAACTGTTATTATAATGTTCACGCAGAAATGGACCGGAGCCGTGAGGGTCATTAAAAAAATCTTCAGCAGCAGCCCCATTGTCCGACATAAAAACGATCACTGTATTATCAAATTGTTTTGAATCTTTCAAAAACTTTATCAGCCGGCCAATATGTTCATCAAGGTTATCTACCATTGCGGCATAAAGTTCCATTTTTCTCGATTCAGTCTTTTTTTCTTCAGGTGAAAGCTGTATCCATGGTTTGATCGCAGGGTTCCTGGGTCCAAGCGCTGCATTAGCCGGCACTATCCCCATTGTTTTTTGTTTGTTAAAACGGATCACTCTTAGCGAATCATATCCTATATCATATTTGCCTTTGTATTTATCAATATAATCCTCAGGAACCTGGAGTGGCCAATGGGGTGCAGTATAGGTAAGATAGGCAAAGAAAGGTTTGTCTTTTTGTCCGTTTTTAATAAACTCCATCATTTTTTCTGTATAAACATCAGTTGAAAATTTTCCTTCCGGAAAAAGTACGGTTTTATTATCCAGCCGATATTGTGGAGGTTCGTTTACAAGTATTTGGTTATTGTTAAAATGATTGGCACCGCCATTAAGCAAGGCAAAACTTTTTTCAAAACCTTTAGCATAAGGAATATAAGCATCTTCACTTCCCAAATGCCACTTGCCTGCCATGAATGTTTGATAGCCGCCATTTTTCAATAGTTGTGCTACTGTTACTATTCTATCAGTCAAGTGGTGCTCATAACCAAGTTTCCCTTCCCTTGTAGTTCCTTTTACAGAGAACATGGAGCCCATACCTGCAACGTGATTATCATTTCCTGATAATATCATACTTCGTGTAGGAGCGCAGAGTGGGGCAGTGTGAAAATTGGTGAACAAGAGTGCTTTCGAAGCAAGTAGATCAATATTGGGTGTTTTTATATCACCGCCATAACAACCCAGATCTGTATAACCAAGATCATCGGCTACTATCAATAAAATATTTGGCCGGTTATTTTTTTTTAATTGAGCCTGTACGGGATTATAGATACCGGCAATTGCCAATAATAAACAGACCCGGATGATTTTATTTTGCATGTTTGCCAAATTGATTAATTTCTGCCTGCGTTCAAGGCTTTGCGTTCGGTGGGGATCATTGCTGTGTCCGCGCCCGAAACAAAGCCCAATAAAATTACCGATGATGAAGATAACAAAAAATACCAAATAGCATTCTTTCTGCCCGATATTGGCTGATAGTGATTTGGAATCTTAGCTGGGTTGGTTAGCGTTCCTGGCGTCGGTGATTAATCATAGGTCCGTACAGCCTGTATGTAATCCAGCTAAGGAACTTTTAGAAAAACCCCCAATACAGTAAAGGTTTTATTGCTTTATGTTTTTTAATACATTAAATTCTCACAAAAGTCATAACTTAATAGCTCAAGATTAATATTGTAAATCCCTACCGGGATTTGTTCTTACATTTTCTTTTGTATAAAATCTTTAGTTTACCACACTAATTAATAGTATTATAGCCAGGTATGAAATCTTCAATCAACACTTTAATTATAGATGATGAACCCCAGAGCCGCCTGCTTATAAAAAAATTGATGGAAGACTTTGCCGGCACAGAATTTATCATATACGAAGCAGGTAATGCAAAAGAGCAGTTATAAGCCAACATACGGTAAATAGCTTTCGGTTCTACAGATAACACCACCTGCCTGGTAAACTTTCCAATATTCTACTATTGACATCACATAAATGTAAAATACCAAGCCCACTTACCATATTTAAAATATAGCAACAGGTGGTACAGAATAAATTTATTGATATAATAAACTAAAAGCCCTCTGCAATAATTTCAAGGAGCTGCTTATTTTTAATAATAACTTTTCTTGCTTCGGTGGTGAGGATGCCTTGCTCTTTGAAAAAAGTAAGCACCCTTACAACAGTTTCTTCTGTGGTTTCAGAATAACAGGCAATGTCGGCCTTTGACATGGTAATAGCAGTTTCTTTGTCATTGGTTTTATATTTTTCGTTTAATATAAGAAGTATTATCGCAACTCTTTCTTTGGTAGATTTATGTGACAAAGAACCTATTAAATTAATCCATACATTAAATTCAAAACTTAATATCTCTACCAAATTGAATGACAGATTGGGTGAACGCTTTGCTATTTTTAAAAACCCTCCTCCATCATAAACTTCTATCTCACTTTCTTCTAAAATAATAGCCGACACAGGGTGTTTTTCATTGCATAAAAGCGGACGGAAACCAAAATATTCACCAACAGTATATATATAAACAATGCGGCTCTTACCATCCTCCCCGGTTTGCTCAATTTTTATTTTGCCTTTTTTTACCCTGTACACAGCTTTTGGCATACTTCCTTCACGATACAATTCTTCACCTTTTTTAAGGCGAATCGTTTTTGATATTTCATTCAATTCATTCATATAAACAAGTGATACTGCATTAAACAGTTTATCACTTTTAAAATGGTATTTAGATATATCAAAATTCATAATAAACTATTTAGTAAGGGTTGACAACCATCAACTTTAAACATATAAATTTAGGGTTTCTTTGCACTATCAGATAAAACATAATTCAGTAAGATTAAAACTACTTAAAATGAAATCAAAAAAGCGCTCTGTTAGTACACTTTGTATAATGTTTTTTGCAACTGTTATTCTTTCATCCTGTGCAAAAAAAATTGTAATGGCTAATATGGGTATTGCTCCTGCAGCTAAGGCGTATGCTAAAGTAAAAAAGGATAAGAGTAATAATTATACTGTACAGGTAAAGGCTACCCATTTAGCCCCTTCAATAAATTTAAACCCTCCTAAAAAAACGTATGTCATATGGATGCTTACAGATAATAATGGTACCAAAAATATAGGGCAGTTTCAAAGTGGTACAAGCTTTTTATCGAAAACTTTAAAAGGCTCCATAAAAACTGTTACTCCTTTTAAACCTGTAGCTTTTTTTATAACAGCAGAAGATGATGCTGCAATAAATTATCCAGGTAACACAGTAATATTGAAATCTAATTAACAGAAATGTTTTTTTATTTATTGTGATCATATTTTTTATTATTTCTAAAGATGAAAAATTTACACAATGATACAAGTCGGGAAGAAGGGGCCGATGGGGTTATCACCCGTTCCGGTGAAATAAAACCTGATAAGTAAAATATAATGACCGCCTGGTCGTAATTAATTCTCCTGTTATGGGTTTTAAAAGCAGGGTGGGTACATTAACCATTTATAAAAATATAGCCTCAACTCGGTAGTAAAGATATTTTGCTCTATGGAAATTCCTTTTTCATTTCCAGTATATTAAAAGGGTCAAAAAGCAGAAAGCAGATAAACCGGCAGGCTTAATTGCCTGCCTGGTTTCAGTTTTATTATCGTGTTTCAGCTACCGCTCTTCCCTATTCAAAACCAGGGACTTTATTGTAAATACTATTTATCAATGTAAAATTTACAACCATGAAATATCAAATAAAAAATATATTGGTGCCTATAGATTTTTCTGAAGCAGCAAACAATGCTTTGGAAGTTGCCATAGCAATGGCAAACCGACATAATGCTGAAATACATTTGCTCCATGTAGTGCAACCGCAATTGTATGTTGATCCCAGTGGGATGCACGCTACGCCAGGTATAGAGCAAACGCTGATAAGCGATGCCAAAGAAAACATAAAGAAACATAAAGAGGCTATTCAAAAAATCTGCAGTTTAGTGGTAAATACTCATGTAGAAATGGGCACTGTGGCAATTTGCATCAGCAATTATGTTCTCAATAATCAAAAAGATTTAGTAGTGATGGGTACACATGGTACATCCGGCTGGAACGAATTTTTTCTTGGCTCCAATGCAATGGCAGCTATTAAAGAATGTAGCTGCCCGGTGCTTACTATTCCGCCTTCGTTTAAAAAAAGAACATTTGACGCGGTGTTATATCCAATACGAAATGTAGATGGCGTGGTAGAAAAATATGATTACATTAAACCAATTGTTGAAAAAAATAATGCGAAGATCCATTTATTAGGTGTTGCACAGCTACATGACGAACATGACGTAAGCATTTTAACTAACAAACTGAAGGCCGTAAGAGGCGCCATAATACACAATAAAGAATACATATCCTACGAAACCCATCAATGTGAAAACATTGCAGGAAAAATTTTAGAAGTTGCAACCAAAAGAAATGACGATATCATGATTATTAATGCTACTTTAAATAAAGCATGGTATAAATTTTTTAACGGAAGCTATACCCGGCAAATAGTAAACCATTCAAGAATACCTGTACTATCTGTAAAGCCTGCACTAACTCCTGAATTAATTAAACAACGTGAAATGTATTTGATAGCAGAGGCGCAGTTTTATTACCCATTTTTACCATAAAACCCGTTGAATATTATTATATGATTAACAAAATTGAACTACTAAACTTAAATATTACACACTACAAGCAATTGTTAGAAACGATGAAAGCCGCTTATCTTAACTGGACAGGCAGCTTTTGGAGTGAGGCAGTTATTGAAAAATTAATTACTAAATTCCCCGAAGGGCAATTTGTAATAATTGCTGATGAAAAAGTGGTAGGCTGTGCAATGTCCATAATCGTAAAATATGATAACTACAGTGATGACCACACCTATAAGCAAATAACAGGAAATTATACATTTTCATCGCATAGTGAAGATGGAGATATACTTTATGGAATAGAGGTTTTTATCCATCCTGACTTCAGGGGCCTTCGCCTGGGAAGGAGATTATATGATGCCCGGAAAGAATTATGCGAAAAGCTAAACTTGAAAGCGGTAGTATTTGGCGGACGGATTCCGAACTATCATACTTATGCAGGGGAACTAAAACCAAAAGAATATATCCAGAAAGTTAAGTTGAAAGAGATATACGACCCTGTTTTATCTTTTCAGCTAAGTAATGATTTTCACGTAAAGAAAGTGCTTAAAAATTACATGCCGGAAGATAACGAAAGCCAGGAGTTTGCTACTTTATTGCAATGGGACAATGTTTATTACAGACCAGAATACCTGCATAGTAACAGACTTAGAAAAAATGTGCGCCTGGGATTGGTTCAATGGAAAATGCGTTTATATAATTCGCTGGAAGAGTTGTTTCAGCAGGCCGAATATTTTATAGACTCTATTTCTAATTACAAAGCCGATTTTGTTTTATTTCCTGAATATTTCAATGGGCCGTTGATGGCAGAATTTGATTCGATGAGTGAGTCAAATGCCATGAGAGCAATGGCACAATACACTCACCAGATAAGAGACAAATTCAGTGGATTTGCGGTAGAATACAACGTAAATATTATTGCTGGCAGTATGCCATTATACGAAAATAATACATTGAAGAATGTTGGTTATGTATGCCATAGAAACGGCAAAGTAGAGATGTATGAAAAACTCCATATAACGCCGGATGAGGAAAAATTCTGGGGATTAAAGGGTGGCAATATTTTACAAGCCTATGATACCGATTCAGGCAGAATTGGCGTATTAATTTGTTATGATGTTGAGTTTCCGGAACTATCCCGGTTATTGGCAGATGAAGGCGTGCAGATTTTATTTGTGCCGTACCTGACAGATACCCATAACTCTTATTTAAGGGTGCGGTTATGTGCCCAGGCAAGGGCTATAGAAAATGAATGTTTTGTAGCCATTACCGGCAGTGTTGGTATTCTGCCCAAAATAGAAAACCTGGATATTCAATATTCGCAGGCTGCAGTGTTTACTCCAAGCGATTTTGCTTTTCCATCCAATGCAGTAAAAAGCGAAGCAACAGCCAACACAGAAATGGTGCTAATTGCTGATGTTGATTTAAAACTGCTGGATGAATTGCATACCTATGGTAGTGTAAGAAATTTAAAAGACAGGAGGAAGGATTTTTATGAACTAAAAAAAATATAAACAATAAAAATGAATGACTTTATAAATAAATACCTGTAAGGGGGAACTACCGGAAGGTTATCTTCCATTTTTACAGGCATTGTTGTTATTTGGTTAATGATTAAATTGCTTAAAAAAATCCTGTTTTCAAAAATAGATGATAATGATTACCACTACAGGGCTAAAAAATTCAGGAGTTTTATTGAATATTTCCTTATCATTTTACTTTTCGGCATTGTATTCAGCGACAAGTTGGGTGGGTTTACTATTGCTCCCGGCGGGGTAGGTGCGGCCTTGAAAATGCACAAACAGAAACTTTGATCTCGCCAATTGCAAATGATATTTGGATTGAATATACTGTACAGTTTGTGGTGCGTTATAAAAAACGTCGGGCAACCAAAAAAATTTATTTACAAAGATTTTAAACGAAATAGAATCTCCTGAAATTAAAGTATCATTTATAAAATTATATTTAAGATGAAGATTACAATACAAACAGTAAATTTTAAAGAAAGCAAAAAGCTGACAACATTTATTAATTCTAAAGTTGGTAAGTTATTTAAACAAAGTCCTGAAATTATCAGGGCAGATGTTTCGTTGAAGAAAGGTGCTGCCAATAATCTTACTAATAAATGGTGTTCCATCTATATTTCACATGCTGGCGAAAATGAATTTGTAAAGAAAAACAGTACTTCTTATGAAGAGAGTATTTTGCTTGCTGCCGAAGCCATGGAAAAAATTTTACGAAGAAGAAAAACAAGGTTAGTAAATCAACGTAATGACCCAAACAAGTAAGTAAACAAAATGAAAAAGCTATGACTGATTTTTGGCAACAGGTAATTTTTAAATTTGGGAATTTTACCCTTACAACAGCAATGCTGGCAGCAGTAGCAGCCGTATTTACTTTAACAGGGCTGCTTCTTTCCCTTTTTAAAAAAATATTGGTGCACAGAACGGGTTTAACTATAACAGAAAAAGCAGCAAGGGCCTCATTATTCCAATTGGTTAAATACATCGCCTGGGTTATCGCCATTTCTGTAAGCATAAAGTTGTTGGGTTTTGATGTTACCTTACTGGTAGCAGGTTCTGCCGCTTTACTTGTAGGGCTCGGTTTTGGATTACAAAGTATTTTCAGTGACGTCATTTCAGGCCTTTTTATGTTGTTTGAAAGAAAAGTAAAAGTGGGAGACATAATGGAAGTAGATAGCATTGTGGGTAAAGTAGAAACGATTAACCTGCGCACATCAGTGTTACTTACCCGTGATGGATATAATATCATTGTTCCCAATCATAAATTCATTACAGAAAATGTAATTAACTGGACCCACCAGGCTTTTGACCGTAGATTTTACATAGAAGTGGGGGTAAGTTATGAGAGTGATATAGAACTGGTAACGGCTATTTTAATTGACTGTGCCCTGGAACAAAAGGAAGTAATGAAGGATGATATGACACACAATAAACCCTTTGTGCGATTGCAACAATTTGGCGATAGTTCATTGCAATTTCACCTTATCTTTTGGACGCAGGATATATTTCGTGCAGAACAGGTGAAAAGCGAACTTCGTTATAAAATTTTTAACGCTTTTAAAAAATATAATATCAGCATCCCTTTCCCACAAAGAGATGTTCATATAATACAACAACCCGCTTAATGCAATCAGCCAAAAAATTAAATACCTGGAAGGCTACTGCTATTTGTGGTAATGACATTACTTCTTCCTGTTTATATGTATCTGCCTTAACCATTGGTATGGCAGGCCAATATGCTTGGCTGGCTTTATTAATAGTAGCGGCAGTACTTTTTTTGTTCCGTAAAATCTATGGCGAAGTGGTAGGCGCTTTACCACTTAATGGTGGCGCTTACAATGTGTTGTTGAATACTACCAGTAAAAGCAATGCATCAGTGGCCGCCTGTCTTACGATCCTTTCTTATATGGCTACGGCAGTAATTTCTGCCAGCGAAGCAATGCACTATTTACATGAAAGTATCAATTCCCTGCCGGTTAATTACGCTACACTTGGGCTATTGTTATTGTTTTTATGCTTAACCATACTCGGTATATCAGAAAGTGCCGTAGTTGCATTGGTTATTTTTATCTTTCACCTGGCAGCCATGACTGTTTTGATTTTAAGCGCAGGCTTTTTTTTGATCCATAACGGCACTTCGGTTTTTTCTGCAAATTTTTCTTTGCCCATTAAAGGCGGAGGTTTAGGCACTGCTTTATTTTTTGGTTTTAGTGCTGCCATGTTGGGTATATCCGGTTTTGAAAGTTCCGCCAATTTTGTGGAGGAACAGAAACGGGGCGTATTCCCTAAAACACTCCGTAATATGTGGATAGCTGTTTCGGTACTAAATCCTTTAATTGCATTGATGGCCATTGGAGTAATGCCTGTTGCCGAAGCAGAAACACATCGGCAGTCTTTACTTAGCCACATGGCTGCACTCACCGGTGGCAGTTGGCTGGCCACCATTATTTCAATTAATGCTGTTACAGTTTTAAGTGGTGCATTACTCACCTCTTTTATAGGTGTAAACGGTTTAATGAAGCGCATGGCGTTAGACAGGATATTGCCACAGTTTTTTTTAAAAGAAAATAAACGGGGCAGCAGCTACCGTATAATGATAACCTTCTTTATTTTATGTGTATCGGTTTTATTAGTTACCGAAGGTGAACTGGCACCATTGGCCGGCGTTTACACCATTTCTTTTTTATTAGTGATGGCTTTTTTTGCAGTCGGTAACCTGATGCTAAAAATCAGAAGGAAAAAATTACCGAGGCCTGAGTATGCAACACCATTTGTTGTATTGATTGCGCTATTTGCTGTGTGTGCCGCTTTATATGGCAATGTAAAAATGCAACCTGAGTATTTGGTGGTTTTTCTTCAGTATTTTATTCCTACTATATTGCTGATATATGCCATGCTCAACAGGAACCACATAATGGAATTTTTGCTGGGGATAATTGGAAGCTTCACCGATAGCCTTAGAAAAGTTTCTATTGTAACCCGAAATAAAATCAATCGTTTTATCAACACCCTACATCAGCAAGAGTTTATATTTTTTTCAAAAGGAGATGATATTGCTACGTTGAATAAAGTAATGATTTATGTGCAGGAAAATGAGATCACCAGGAAAATAAAAATTGTAACAATATTAAAGGCACACCAGCCGGCACCGGAACAATTTTTAAAAGACTTTGATGTGCTCGACAGAGCTTACCCGTATATAAAGATGGAATATATTGTCATAGTTGGTACTTTTGGCCCGGAATTAATTGAACGGTTGAGCAGGGAATGGAATATCCCCAAAAATTTTATGTTTATCAGCTCGCCGGGCGAAAAATTTAGTTACCGCGTAGAAGAGTTGGGAGGTGTAAGACTGATACTTTAACAGATTTCGATCTTAAATTCCCGCTAAAACCGTATTTTACATTCTCCAAATTATAGTTATAAATTAAGACTAAAATTTGTCATGAGTAATTTTTTGAGCAATCTTTTCAACCTTCATGTTGGCGAAGACGACAATAAGAAAACATTAGAAAATGTAAAGAATAATATTTCTTTTACAGGTGCAAATCTTTGGATTTTAGCCTGTGCGATTATTGTTGCTTCCGTAGGATTAAATGTAAACTCCACCGCAGTTATTATTGGTGCAATGCTTATTTCACCTTTAATGGGTCCAATAGTTGCATCCGGTTTTGCTTTGGGTATTTATGATTTTGAATTATTAAAAAAAGCATTACGAAACCTGTTGACTGCAACTATAGTAAGCTTAATAGTGTCAACAATATATTTCTTTATCAGCCCTTTTAAAGAAGTTCAATCAGAAATATTAGCCCGAACATCACCTAATATTTATGATATACTTATTGCTTTTTTTGGCGGTCTCGTAGGCGTTATTGCTGTTACAAGGGTAGAAAAAGGAAACCCGATACCCGGTGTTGCCATTGCCACCGCATTGATGCCACCCTTGTGTACCGCAGGTTATGGATTAGCTACCGGGCAAATAAGATTTTTTCTGGGTGCATTCTTTCTTTACTGCATTAACTGTGTCTTTATCTGTATCGCCACTTTTGTAATTGTAAAGTATTTAAAGTACCCTGCAAAAGCACAGGTAGATATTAAACATCAAAAGCAGGTGAGGTATGGTGTTACCGCCATCGTTTTACTTATGCTGTTACCAAGTTTTTATTTTGCATATAATTTATTTAAGCAACAGCAGTTCAGCCAGTCTGTAAATGAGTTTGTGGAAAAAGAATTTACCGATAAAGGAAACACTATCATTTACAAGAAAACATATTATAACAGCAAACCCCGAAAAATTGAACTGGCTTTTCTTTCAAGGCAGTTCAGCAATGAAGAACTGAATACGTACAACAGGAAATTAAATGAATATGGTTTTTCAAATACTATATTAACCATCAAACAAAGTAATAATTTACAAACCCTGAAGAATGACATTTTAAACGAAGTCAGCAAGGCTGATATTATTGTTACTGAAAAAGATAAAAGAATAAGTGAATTAGAAAATAAAATAGCATCAGATACTTTTGATAACAAACAAATATTTAATGAAGCAAAGGCAATATTTCCGGTAATTAATGCTTTATCAGTTTCAAAACATACGTTTTACTTTGCTAAAGACAGCATGTCGACAAATACAATCTTATTATACAAAGCCAGTAAAGAATTAGATCAGGCTAACAAACAGAAATTTTTAAATTGGCTGAAAGAAAAACTACCAAAGGATTCTATTGAGGTCATTTATGAAAATTAAAAAACGAGCAATTATTAATGTCAATGTATACCATACTGGTTATTATAATAGCCATCTCCGCTATTTTTAGTTTCCTCAATCAGCGTTTCATTAAAATGCCTTTTGTAATCGGGCTTTTCTTTTTATCTACTTTATTATCGTTACTAATCCTTAGTTTAAAGTTTTGGGACTTCACGCATTTTTCTCAAATAAAAACTTTAGTTGAAAGCCTCGACATCAGTAAATATATCCTGGAGTACATGCTGGGTTATTTACTTTTTGCAGGTTCATTCCACACCAACTGGAGAGATATCAAAAAACTATTGAAACCTATCTCCCTTTTTGCAGTATTTGGAGTAATTCTTTCCACACTTATAATCGCCTGTTTATTTTACGGGCTTTGTAGTTTATTGCCCTTTGAAATTGATTTCATTTATTGTTTATTATTTGGTGCGTTAATTTCCCCAACCGACCCAATTGCAGTGTTGGGCATACTGACTAAAGCGAATGTTCCAAAAAAAATTGAGGCAACAATAGTAGGTGAAAGTTTATTTAATGATGGTGTGGGCGTTGTTATTTTTATCGCTTTACTGGAAGTACTAAAAAGCGATGGGGCACATATCAATTTTTCACATTTTGGAATTTTATTTATTCAGGAAAGTTTTGGAGGAATATTATTTGGGTTTGCAGCAGGCTTTATCCTTCACAAAATTCTTTCTTCAATTGACCATTATGAGACAGAAGTCTTATTGACTTTGGCATTTGTAATGGCAGGGTACAGTCTGTGTTTGTACTTGCATATTTCCGGTGCCTTGGCAATGGTAATTATGGGTTTGTTTGTGGGCAATTACAATCATAAAAAAGCCATGAGTGATACCACCATTGATTACGTCGACAAATTTTGGGAATTAATAGATGTAGTATTAAACGCCGTTTTATTTGTACTAATCTCTTTTGTAATTGTAGTTATTGATTTTAAGACATCTTATTTACTCGTTGGAATATGTTCAATTTTTATTGTGTTGCTGTCAAGAATAATTATAGTGTTTTTACCCAAACTCTTACTGCCGAAATTTATCAACTTTACCCATAAGGAAACTACACTTATTATTTGGGGTGGCCTTCGTGGCGGGCTTTCTCTTGCGTTGGTGCTTTCATTACCAGAAGGACAACCAAAAAATATCTTATTGATTGCTACTTATGTTTGTGTTGTGTTCAGCATATTAGTACAGGGTTTAACAATTAGTAAATTAGCAAAGCGGTAAGGCATTAGTTAATGCCAGGCAAACGCAACAGGCCTGGCATATTTACAGGGTTCACTAAGCCAACCTTGCAAAAAAGCAGGAAATTAATCGAGCAATCAACCTACATCGTTTTTCAGCCAGAGGAGCTTGGTTCATTTGGTTATAATAAAGCCTTATTCGGCCCGGGTTTTATTACTTTATTTTTTTAATACATAAAATTCTCACAAAAGTCATAACTTAATAGCTCAAGATTAATAATATATATCCCTACCGGGATTTGTTCTTATATTTTCTTTCGTATAAAATCTTTAGTTTACCACACTAAGTAAATAGTATTTTAGCCAGGTATGAAATCTTCAATCAACACTTTAATTATAGATGATGAACCCCAGAGCCGCCTGCTTATAAAAAAACTGTTGGAAGACTTTGCCGGCACAGAATTTATCATATACGAAGCTGGTAATGCAAAAGAAGCACTGCAAAAAGCAAATGAGGTATTACCACAACTGGTTTTTTTAGATATACAGATGAAAGGGGAGACGGGTTTTGACTTTTTAGATAAACTTCGTAACTGGGATTTTGAAATTATTTTTATTACGGCACACAGCGAGTTTGCAATAAAAGCATTTCGCTATTGTGCATTGGATTATTTATTAAAACCAATTGATAAAATAGAATTCGAAGAAGCAATGCAAAAGGCGATAGTAAAAATAAAAGCAGATAAAAACAGCCTTAGCCTCCAGTTTCAAATGCTTAAGAAACACCTGCAACACGCTGGTAATTTAAGCGATAAACTTTCTATACCAACAAGTGAAGGGATCATCTTTGTAGATATACCCGATATCCTCTATTGCTGTGCCCATAACAATTATACCGAATTTCGCTTACCCGGTAAACAGAAGATCATTTCAAGTCAAACACTCGGTTATTATAGTGAATTGCTGGAACCTCATCATTTTTTCCGCATCCACCGGTCCTACCTGATCAATCTTACGCACATCACTATGTATAAGCGGGGAGACGGCGGTGCTGTGGTAATGAAAGATGGTGAAGAAATAGAAGTGTCCCGTAACCATAAGGAATCATTTTTGAAAATTTTTAAACCTCAGTAGTGAAAAAAAGATGGCTGATATATGGTAGTTTTTATTTTTTATTACCTGCAATACCAGTCAGCAAGGCCAAAGCGCAATCTTTTTCAGTTCACCAGTATTCAACCGCCGACGGGTTACCCGACAATGTTGTATACAGCGTAAACCAGGATAGTCATGGCTACCTTTGGATAGCTACCGCTAACGGGCTTAGCCGGTTTGATGGAAAAGATTTTGGAAATTATGGATTACCGGAAGGACTGCCATCCCTTAATGTGAATGGAGTGTATGAAGATCATTTAAAAAAGCTGTGGGTATTTACCAGGGATGGACTGGCGCTTTTAAAAGAAGACAGTTGCTACAGGAATCCACTCAGTGATGATGATTACAGGAATTATGTATTAACGATGACGGAGAATGCCGAAGGTGAATTACTGGCGCTTACCAGTAAGTACACTTATGTGCTTCGTAATAAAAGCTGGCAGCGGATAATATTAACAAAGGGATTTGAGAACAAGACCTTATCGGGTATTGCATTTTGTAAAGAAGGATATGTAATGAATTATGAAGGTCATACCCTTTTGCTTGGGAGGAAAAACGCAGCGCCCAAAATCCTGTCATCCTTTACATACAATGGTCCTTTTATAAATGGCCTTAGGGAGAAAAATGGCAACTGTTATGTTTCCACTTATAAAGGTTTATTCCGCCTTGAAAATGAAAAATTAATACCACTGTTCGAAGACAGCTTGAAAACAAGGTATGTGTATAGTTTTTTTGTAGATAGTAAAAACCGGTTTTGGCTCAGCACTAAAGAAGACGGGATCTTATTAATCACACCAGGTAATGATAAAACAACCTATCAAAAAATACCAGTTTCCTTTAACCTGGTATATAATTTCTTTGAAGACAAAGAAAATAATATTTGGGTTTCTTCACTGGATGGCCTGCTAAAGATTACCGACGTACCCTATCAAACCTATCAATTGCCTTCCTTTCCCGCTTTAGGCCAGCTCCGCAATATCATTTCGCTGCCCGGAAACCAATTGCTGCTTTCAGGTGCCTCGGGTAAAACAATACAGCTGGAGCCATACACATTACCCGACCAGTCGATCCATATCAAAATCCGTAAAGTATTTTCATTGCCACCGGGAGACTTTATCGACTATTATTCAACAGATGAAAAGAACCGGTTGTGGTTTTGCACAAGACAGTCTCTTTTGTACAGGCTGGATGATGGGGTTATTACCGATTATTCTTACCTCATCAAAAATAAACAGGGTATACGTTCTGTTTTTTATGATAAACCCGGTCAAAAACTTTATGTAAGTGCCGATTCGGTTTTATATGCCGGCAACCAGGATAAACTCGATACCCTAAAAGAAACAGGAACAGGAAAATACATTTCAATGCCTGCACAAATGAGCAAAGTACCGGGAGAAAGCCTGGTTGTAAACTCGCTTAATGATGGACTTATTCAAATTGACGAAAAAGGATATTTCTCACCAGTCAATAAAAGGGCAACCCTTCCCGTGCGTTTCCCGAATCCTATTTTCCGGAGTGACCTGAAAAACAGAATGTGGGTGACCACTGAAGGCGGGGGAATACTTCAATATAAATTTGATGCCACAGCAGTGCCTGGCAAAATGCAACTGGTAAGTAAACAAAGAGGATTGCCGGCAGCTGCGGTAAATGATTTTACATTTGACGTATCCGGTAACCTATGGGCGATTACAAAAAACGACATTGCGGTACTGCAACAAAATACCAATGGTCTTTGGGAACGGCATTCCTTTGAAACAGGAGATGATATCAAACAGCCTGATCTTTTTTTTTCAAAAATAGCTGCTGATGCCAGGGGTAATGTCTGGATAACGGGAAAGAATAAACTACTGAGATTTAACCCACAGGATAGTATTTTACCGAAACTGGCTCCCGATGTTGTAATTGAAAAAGTACTTTTATTTGGTAAACCCACCAATTGGAAAAATCTCACAGATACTTCCTCCGATTATTTTCAACTTCCTGTTGACCCGGTCCTGGAATACAATAATAATTCTCTCAGTATTTTTTTTGATGGGATTAAGTTTAACAGGGACAATATTGTAGAATATTCTTATAAACTGATTCCCGCCGATACCGTGTGGAGTACACCGGGTGTTAATAATAGTATTTCATTTTATCAATTGCCTGCGGGCGTTTACCATTTTTCGGTAAGGGCCCGTATCAGGGGGAATGAGTGGGGCACGCAAAAACATTTTTCATTTACCATTAAAAAGCCCTGGTGGGAAACCTGGTGGTTTCGAATATTAATTGTACTGATTGCCTCCGGCCTGCTTTTTTTTATTTTCCGTTACCGGTTAAAACAGGTTACCAAAAAAAATGAAATGCAAAGCCAGCTCCGCGAATTGGAAATTAAGGCCCTGAAGGCGCAAATGAACCCGCATTTTATTCACAATGCACTCAATTCTATCCAATCATTAATTATTAATAAAAGGGGCGAAGAAGCCAGTAACTATGTTACCAAATTTGCCCGGTTGCTCAGGCAGGTATTGGAGAATGCCGAAAAGAATGTAATCACCCTGGATAAAGAACTATATTCAATGCAATTATATTTCGACCTGGAACAGCTCCGGCTTAACATGGAAATTAATTATGAAGTAATAATAGATAACAGCATTGCAGCTGCTGAAATAAAATTGCCCCCGTTAATATTACAACCCTTTTTGGAAAATGCACTTTGGCATGGGCTCAGCCTTAAAGAAGGCAATAAACAATTGTCACTCCATATCAGCCAAGAAAATGATTGGGTAGTTTGTACCATCACCGACAATGGTATTGGCCGGCAAAAAGCAACTGAATCATATGATGCTTTTCCGGAAGGTCATCTTTCAAAAGCTGTAACCATTACCGAAAAAAGGCTCATCGACTTTAACCATACCAGCCAGCCCCGCCCAATCACTTTTACTGATCTTTATGAAAACGGTATTGCAGCCGGAACAAAAGCCGTTATACTGATCAGGAAACAGTATTAAATCCCCGTTTCACTATCGCTTCCCTCAACTAACGCTACCTTTCACAGGTAGTACCCCCCCGCTCAATAAAGGCATAAAAAATTTGTTGTGCTTATTGCTAAGTTTATAACTAAGGAACTTAATGTATGGATTTTATGAAGGGAATATTGATGGTAATTGCAGTTACAATAACCGCAATTTGTTGGAAAGACATACTAAAATTATTTACAAAAAGAAAATAACCCTGTTACAAAAGGAAGACAGTCTCCGCATCATTCAACAACAAGTAAATAAAGTTTATGAACCGTTATTATGCTGTAATAAACCTGGCTGGCAAGATCGGGAAGACGATCATGTACCCTAAGCAGTTTTATTACGGGGGAAAAGTATTTCGGATGGTTATGCTGTTAATTTTAGGAATAGCCAATTTTTCCCTTGCACAAAGAACAAGGCCCGGCCGCCCTACAGGCGTACTTACACAGGCAGCAACAGTAACTATAATACCGGCATCGTCAGCAGTTACGATGATAGATAATGACCAGGATGGGATTGACGATACTGTAGAAAAAAATTTACTGGAAAGGTTCAGGCCGTATTTTCTTTTTTCGGATGATGGCGGTGAGGATAATTTCAGACCAACCGATGTATGGCAATATGTGCGTACCGCTGATCTGCATACTGATGGTGATGAAGATGGAAAATATACAATGATCCAGCAATCGGTACTGTTCAATAAACCCGAAGCCATATTAGTGGAAAATGGCAAATATGGTGCCTCCGATATCACACTCAATGCAAGCATCACCGCCTACCGGATCAACCCCAATGAAAATGTGCCCGGTATCAGTCAAAGTAATCCAGGCCGGCATGGAAGTTCCTGGAATGAAGAATTAACCAGGCGGAATATCGGCTTATATGGACATGTAGGTATCATACAAATAAAAAATCCGACATTAACAAGGTTTGACCATGCCCTCGCAGGAAGTAACCAGTTACTCAACTATTATAAAGTGGAGTACTGGCAATTTTTTGGTTATAACGGTGCCGGTAAACCGGGCGATATTGGTGATCATGAAGGTGATTGGACAAGCGTGCAGGTGATTTATGATCCACGGGGCGACTCTGTTTTTTCAGTGATGCATTATGCACATGGTATGGAATTCAGGTTTAATAAAAAAGATACCCGTGAATCATTACCATTAACTATGGCGGAAGGTAGGGCAATGGAATACAGGGGCAGCAATTATACTACTTCAATAGACCTGGTTTCGCACGATCTTAAATTTACGAGGAACCAAACAGACTACAACATGGCCCAAAACAATGTACTGTGTTTGTTCCAGGATGCGGTTTCGTTAAAATTTTCACATCCTGTTGTTTATATTGAACATGGCACTCATGAATTCTTTCCCTCTGCTAACTGGAATTATTATGCTGCTCCTAATCATAACGGCCGAAGCCACCAGTTTTTAACCAACACCCCGCCCAACCTGGGCGAAGTGGAACATCCGTTCACGGAAGATCCTGCAACAAAGATCATTTTAAAATTTAATGGCTACTGGGGAGCATATTGTAAAGCCAACTGCTCTCCGCCCGGCCCACCGTTACATGAAAACTGGGCATGGCCTTCCTCAAGTTCTATACGGTGGCTATTAAAAAACCTCACATTTTAAATCACTAAATAACAAATATGAAACTTATAACAATCCTCTTTTTAGTAGTAGTTCTCCCTTTTGTGCAATCAAAGATTTTCGCACAGGAAGAAAAAACTTTTTACATCACCAATACAACTTATGAAGCCTACCAGGTAGATAAAGTACCTTTTGCTATGAGGAAAATGACGGTGGTACCAAAAGATGATTCCATCGCCATAGTGGATAAAATATTTTACAAAACTTCTTTAAAAGATGGCGGCATTCTCTATTTAACAGCTGACAGGAAAAGTTATTTATTAGCAATTGATAAACCAGAACAGGTAGGCTTTATTGTTAGTCCTAACGGGAAAGACTGGAGCTGCTATTTCCGTTATAAAAAAGGGAAAAATGAAAAAAGTATTCCTCCTCCTGATCTTAGTAATGAAGAAGCAGGTCTTTTAAAAGAAGCTGTTGGAAAGATCGTTGATCCAAGGATTCATTATTATCATATTACGTACTCCAGTTTTGTTTCCAGGGCCAATACTTATTTTGCAGAAGACAGCTTACCGGTAATTGCTGTTTCAACAGATACCATTTCTGTAGGTGGAAATAATTTTATTAAAAAATCCGATGGCCTTTATAAGAGCCCGGGCAATACTTACCTGTATATGCCCGATAACGAAACGCTGGTATTCAGGGATCCCGATATGAGCAGCTGGGCGTCCTTTTACCAGAAGGATATCAACAACGCCAACAAATTGATCAGCCAGGAATATAAATCTGAAAAAGAGTTAGCTGCTACCAATAAGGCCATCAGCAATATGAAAAACGGTAAAAGCAAAGCTATCATCGACAGTTATTTTGCCGGCTTAAGAAATAAAAAAAATGATGCCGCATTAGCCAGTACTATAACAAAATACTGGAACAGCCACTGGCCGGCCAGCCCCGCATACAAGGTTATTTTTCTTGATGAAGATTTTCATATTGCTACCAATGACCTTGGCATCCCCTTAAGGAAATCCATTTCAGCGTGGGTAGTGTATAAGGAAAATAACCAATGCTTTGGTCAATGGCATGAATACGGTTACGAATATATGGGAGGCGGCACTTATGCCAAAGAACTTTCTTATTGGAAAATGAATTCAAGGGATTTCTACATTACTAAAGAAACATCGCAGGGCAGAGAAGATTTACATTCAGGTGAACGGTTTACGTTTGATTGCAGCTTGATAAAGTAAAAAAAATATAACATGAAAAAAATAATACTGGTCTTTACCATTTTTTCAATATACCTGGTAGGCTTACACGCACAGGTAATAACAGATACTTCAAAAGCCGGTGGCAGGGGAGGCAGGCATGGTGTACCTATATCTACCATCGCTGGTTCAATTACAATTCCAGCTAATACTACACAGTCAACTAATACAGTTAACCAGGTTCCTGCCACAGGTTCCGGCAGCAGCAATCAAACATTTACACTGGAAGAACTGAGTAGAAAAGTAAGCGACTTACAGGATCAGCTTAATAACATTCAAAACAAATTACCCTTTCAGAATATGGCGGTGATGGTAATTGAAGCAGGTGAAAAGAATATGGAAATAAAGACCACTGAAACAGGTAATACTGTTTTTTTACATCAAGTTAAAATTGATCACCCATTATGCAATGCCAACCCAAAAGCGATAGTAATTGCGATGAGCCTGGGCGACAAAGACCATATGCAATTAGTGAATGCTTTTTACAATACAAAAGATCAATACTGGTATATCAGTACGCCTCAATTAGTACTTAAAGGCTTCGATCCGGTACACCTTGGCCAACTGCAAGCTGTTGGTGATTCACGCCAGGCCGATGTCATTTACAATACAGAACCTTTTTCCGAAAATTCAAAAGGCCTGGCTTCTGCTGGACCTAAATACCCTAAGCCGGGTGAGAAATATTCTGTGTTAATATTCAATCAACTCCCCGTTGTCAATCCTGCTTATCAACAGGTCATTGATATAAAAAAGGAGTAAAGCCGCATTCCTTCACAAGGAGTAGTGATTATTTAATTAAATTATTAAAATAGGTATTTCTGTTACTGATCCAATTAACCAATCAAATAAATTTTAAAATTATGAAATCGAAATTGGTAATCTTTTTTGCCTTATTAATGTTTTTGTCAATAGGCGTGCAGCTCAGGGCTCAAACAAACCAACAGCTTTATATATTGGGTGTTCATATGGGTTTGGCCTCATTCCAGGCATCCGTGGCGGTTGGAGAAAAAAGTAATACATCTATAATATCAAATGCCCGATATTTTACAGACATTGCTATGAAGGATGGTATTGCTATGATTAACCAAATCAATACAACTGCAAACTATCACCCGCTATTCCTGGAAATTGAAGGTCTTCAAAATCTTTATAAAAAACATAGCCAGTGGAGTTTCGATAATGATGCAGAAAGCTATCATACCGCTGTACAGCAAGAGTATAATGGGATTGTTGCTGTTAGAGAAGGATATACGGCGCAATTATCGAAATATACCGGACTGAGTAACCTTGTTCATGCCTATGTTATGGGGGTTAATATTGCAATCGCAGAAGGGCAGGCAACTGCAGGAGAAGCTGCCAGGCAAATTGTATATGCAAGCCTGGTAAATGCAAAAGCAGAAGCCCAGGCATTGCATCTTGACCTGGGACCATTGAATGAATGCATCAATCTTATAAATGCCACTACACCGATCGCAGAAATATATACTAAGATCGTTTCCACACGCAGCACCTATCAATCATCGCTTTGATGTTACAGGATAATCTATAATAAAAACAATTATGAAAAAGAATATGTTTCTGACCATAATCTCGCTGATCTCTTTAGCGTCTATAGCCCAGCGGCTACAAGAAGGAATTAAATACAGCTGTTCACATTCAATCATAAAATAAATGAAAAAGTATGAAAAAGAAAATTTTAACATGCTCTATTACTTTGTTATTAAACATTGCAGGGTTTACAGTATTTGCACAAAACAATATTCCTGTAAAATCAATAATTATTAGAAATAATTCAATTGTGCCAAAAAATCAAACATACTATGTATATGATTCAACTGGTACAACACTTTTTAAGGTTTTTAAGGGGGGCGAAAAAGTGGTTTTGCCTAGCAGGTTTGCTTACAAATTAAGATCTGATGAACGAAACCGTGGTACAGCGAATCCAATTACTTGTGTACCAGTACCATGTCCCGATGCCTCTAGTGGTTGCTGGAGATGCAATTAGGCAACGCTGTGTTGTTAGGCATTAATTTTAAAGCAATAATACTCTTCAAATTAAATGACGCTCCTATTTTAAGGAATTACATAAAAAAGTAAATAGCTAAACAGCAAATCTATTCTTAACTATAAAAAATACAATAATGAAAAAGAAAATTTTAACACTAACGCTTATACTATTTATAAGCTTTTCTGGATTCAGACTAATGGCTCAAAACAACACCGGTGCAAAATCCGATGCAGCTACTAGTATAATCGTTAAACACAATGCAGTTGTACCTAAAAACAATACTTATTATTTGTATGATGAAGCAGGAACAAAGCTTTTAGCAACATTTAACAGTGGACAAACAGTAAATTTATTCAAGAAAAAAAAGGTTGAATCAAAAGATGCACCAAAAAAAATGGATTGTGCTCAAATATCCTGCCCATCCAGTTTTAGTAGCAGTGTAACTTGCTGGAAATGCCAGTAGAAATAATTTAAGAACTAATTATAACCCGGGGGGAGTAATAATTTTCCGCTTGTCTTTTATTCACCCGCAGATAAAATAATACAGGGTTTTAGCTGCCAATATCTTTAGAAATTCTTTTATAAAAAAGCTTTCTTCTCCTCCTTTGTACCACGCCATTTGCAGCGCATAGTTTTGGTAATTACGCAATTACCTCCTACCCGTTTATACAGCTTAGTTCGTCAATATCCATTGATAAAATACCGTTAATTAAAAACCGGCATCCTATATTTTTAGTAACAATTTAAAATATTTTTTATGCAAACATCTTTCAAGATTAATTATGTCCAGTTTTTCCTGTTGTGTTGTATGATCGCTTTCGTTTCCTGCGCAAAAGAAATAAAGCCTATAGAAACTGATGGCGTTTTAAATGCAGACAACAGCAAGGCTGACCTAACCATTAACAGCACATCGGCTAGCGCTTCGGTTTTTGCACATGGTCTTAACCACCCGAGAGGTTTAAAATTTGGACCTGATGGAAAATTATATGTTGCGGAAGCAGGCACGGGTGCTACTGTAACCTGCAGCACACAAAGTTGTGTGGCGCTGCAACCGCCGGCTCCTTTTTCACCTGTTTTTGGCTGCCCTACAGGAGGTCGTGTATCTAAAATTGATGCCTGGGGCAACCGATCAGATGTAGTGAATAACCTGCCCACCAGTACCGCACACAATGGTGATATATTCGGCCCGGCAGACGTTGCGTTTATGGATAATAAATTGTATGTGCTGCAGGGAGGAGCAGGCTGCGGCCATGGGGTTCCCTCATTACCTAACAGCGTACTACGCATCAATCCGAATGGAAGCCATACGATGATTGCAGACCTAGGAACATGGTCGGTAGCACATCCCGGCGCACACAATGAACCGGATGATTATACACCTGAAGGCAATTGGTACAGCATGGTAGCTGCCAATGATAATTTTTATGCATTGGAGCCAAATCATGGCAACTTTGTAAAAGTTAGTTTGGAGGAAGAGAATGAGTCAGCGGGAAATAATGAGTCGGAGGGAAATATTGAGTTGGTAGCTGATATCTCTGCAACGCAGGGACATATTGTTCCAACCGCATTGGCCTATAAAGGCAATTTTTATGTAGGTGATTTGGGTGTATTTCCTATTACTGGTACTTCCAGCGTTTTTAAGATCACCCCATCTGGTAAAATCAAAAAAATAGCAACAGGATTTAGTGCTATTTTAGGTCTTGTGCTGGATAAACATTCAAATATATATGTGCTTGAAATGACCGCTGGATTTCCATTCCCTACGCCGGGAGCAGGTAGAATAAGAAAAATAAATCCTAATGGAACTGTAGTAGATGTAATATCAGGATTAAATTTTCCAACCGCAATGACGATGGGACCTGATGGAAATTTGTATGTGTCTAACTGGGGATTTGGACCTCCGCTGGGTGAAATAGTAAAAGTAACTTTGAATTAAATATTCCATTCAGTTAAATTTTTTAATTGCTCCTCTTATTATTTAATTTTTGTAAAAGGGAAACGGGAAATCGTTTCCCTTTTATATTCCGTTCCTTTGCGCCATTGTTGGTATCGAAGTAAAGTTGGGTGAGCGCCAGCGTACCAACAACAGTAAGTGTTTCGATTACTGTTGCAGCCTGCTTAGGGCTTTTCTTTTTTGCTTCTCCAAAAAAGAACCAAAAAAAGAAGAAGAGAAAACCAGTATACTATTTAATAAACAAGACGGATTATAAACTATAGGGCTTTTGCAATACTGTAGCTTCAATATTTATAATAGACTCCTTTAGTACTATGCACCTGTATTGATTATTCCAATATTTTTTGCCTGGTCGTCCTGCTGCCGCATCTGCTTTACCGTTAGCGAACTTCCATCATGACTCCAGCCGGGAGATTTGACGATATAATAGAACGCCAATTTAAAGGAATGAGTTTTTGATGCTTTTACAAACATCTCTTTCCATTCCTGGAAAACAACTTTGAAAGGCTTGTTGGCAACCATCTTTTTTGTCAATCCATAAACAGGCGTCACCGTTTCTGCTTTAAAGCTGTTGAATAACCTGTCCCAAATGATCAATACACCACCATGATTTTTATCTAAGTATTCGAGGTTACTGCTATGGTGCACGCGGTGGTGCGAAGGCGTATTAAAAATATATTCAACAACAGGATGAAGTTTACCTACCAGTTTGGTATGTAAAAATCCCTGGTAAATGTGTACCAATTGCATAGTCAGCAATGTCATAAAAATACTGCATCCAAAAAGCGGCATCCAGATCCAGAAAATAAAATCTCCATCCAAATGTTTGATCCATGGTAACCGGAACGCAACAGCAATATTAAATTCTTCTGAAGAGTGATGCACTACATGAGATGCCCAAAACCAATTTACTTTATGGGATACTAAATGATATAGGTAATAAGAAAAGTCGGCAGCAATAAACGCCAGCACCCAGGTGAACCAACGCTCCTTAAAATTAAAAATATGATATTTATACACCGCTTGAAAAGCATATATCATTACCAGTTTTGAAAAGAGCGTACTTATAAAAAATCCTGTACCAATAAGTACACTTTCCAAAGTGTCTTTCCCGGTGTAAAGCTGCTTCTCCTCTTTATAAGAATGGATCATTTCAGCCAAAAAAATAACCACCAATAATAACAGCAGGTAGATAGAAATTGAAGGTAACATAACAATAGTTTTAAGTTGATCACTCAAAACTATTGCTGCATAAGCCCTTTTAGAAATGGCTTTTTACTATGCCCCGGTAGAAAATATCGGCATCTGCAAATGGATCCAATAAATGGCCAAAGGGTATGATTAATCGCCATCTAACGCAGGTATTAAATAGCAATCAGTATTAATTGCAAATTAAAAAAGGACAGATTATGGAATTTTAATAAAAAAATGGCAACCCTATAGTGTTACGGCTCTACCGGGCTGTACTGGCGAATTTTTTTTGCAAAAATCCGTAAGCAGTTACTTTAATTCAGTAAAATCTTCTACTCCCCTCTGCAGAAGGCGCCCTTTTTGTAAAAAGCCATTTCAAAAAAACTTTACCCGGGCCCAATGGCAGTATCTGCCAATTACCGGATCGCCTGCGCATTTATCAATTAGTAATGCCTTACACGGCATTGTAGTTTTAACCTGTCAATTCATTAAAACAATTTATTAAATCTTACGGTCATGACAGCAAAATGGACTTTCGAAACGCTTGCCAATGTAAACAAGGCATCGCTGGAAAACATTTTAATACACGGTGATACCCCGGATATTGAACAGCTTGATGGCTACAATTATTGCGGTTGGAACCATGATACCATTGGGAAACTGACAGGTGAAAAATTTAAAAAAGGATTCTTTAGAAGAGCAGGAACTGTGTATGGTTATAATTTAAAAATGCGCCAGGATAAACAAATGTACCATGGCAATTGGGAGCCTGCTTTAACCAACGGGCAGCCGAAACAAATGGGATTTTTTAAAGTATCCTATGTAAAGGACGAACCCGCTCAGCAACAGCATCCTTCTTATGAGCACCTGGCACTTTTCAATTATAATGTATCGATCAATAGCGGCACTCAACGCTTTTTCAGGGTGATCAGGGATTTTATAGTATTACCCAATCCCGGCGATCACAGTCTGTTGCTGGGCAAAGCTTATGTACAACTGGGAAAGAAGCTCGATATTTTTTGCTGTTATTTCCTGTTGGGGTATCCACAAAAAAATAAATAATAAGCACTTCGGTTCGCATACACTTCATTCTTTTCAACTTAAAATATTTATCAATTATGAACAAGCTCGCCAATACCTGTTTTCCTTTTGAAGGAACATTAACTGCAAAACACCTGGAATTTTTTAATAAAAACGGGTACCTCCATTTTAAAAATTTTATCTGTAAAGAAACTGTAGTTGAATTTATCAACGAAATAGAGCAGGTACAGCAATACTTTTTAACAAACAATATCACCAGGGTAAATGGTATTCCGTTAAAATTTGGTAAAGATGTTGATGGAAGGCCACTGGTACAACGCATGGCTTTTGCATCGCAGTACAGCAAAAAACTACAGGCATTTATTAAGAGAAAGAGTTTTCAGCTTTTTTTACAGTTACTCGGTAAACACGACGGCCGTGTTGGTGAAAATGAAAAAGATGGATTGGTCGTGAATCATTATATAAATGATCCTGCCAGCAAGTTTACTCAATTAGGCTGGCATACCGATAGCCCAAGATATCTTTTCTTAGGATCGAAAATTTTACCTATGTTGAATGTAGGCGTACATCTTGATGATTGCCCTTTTAAAAATGGAGGATTGAGGGTGTTACCAGGTACGCACAGGCAAACATTATTTGGGCTCTTCTTCAGAAAAAAATATTATATAGACAACAGTGTTGATAAAAAAGAAGTTGGTTTCGATATAGAAGCAGGAGACCTTACCATACATGATGGCCGTTTGTGGCATCGTGTACAGCAATCAGCTGAAACCGGCGAAAAAAGCAGGCGGCGGGTAATGTATATTCCTTTTGTTACAGGAGCCTATCAACCTAAGTATAGTAAAAGTGTTACGCCCTTTTATCATAAAGTAGCACAAATAAAATGGGTGGATATGATGCAAAAATTATCACCCGCAGGTATGGTAAGAAATTTATTCTGAAAAAAGTGGGGTGAGCACTGGCGTATCCACAGCAGGTAAGTGTTTAAATTACTGTTGCAAACTGCTTATGGTTTTTCTTTTTTGCTTCTCCAAAAAAGAAACAAAAAAAGGGCCCCCCCAATCGATTACTGCCCGATTGGGGGAAGCAGCTTTGACGATCTTTTGTACTACTGTAGCTTCAGCATTTATAATGAAAGCGCTCTTCTTTTTTCAATCAACTACAATTTTTAAAAGCGTTATGCTTATTTATCCAACACTTTCCGAAAAAATAAAATACACTGCTATCCCCGTAACAAATTACTCCCTCCGGCTTCCCATTCAACGTACTTTCGACCGTATAAAATAATAATACTTCAATAAATAAATATGCCAACCGATAAGTAACAACAGTTAAACTATAGCTGAAAAAAACAGGGTGGTCACGTGGCGTTAGCCGGAAAAAAGGGCGGAGCCAATCTTTTTTCCTTGATTTTTTTGCTTCTTTTTTTATCAAGAAAAAAAGAAGAGAAAACCAGCATACAGCTTCGGTTCGTGTGAATGGAGCCGAAGCATAAGTTTTGCGCCAATGTTGGTATCCAAGCAAAGTTAGTTGAGCAAGGGCCTACTAACAGCAGGTAAAATTTTTAGATTATTGTTGTACCCTGCTTATGGCTTTTCTTTTTTGCTTCTCCAAAAAAGAAACAAAAAATGAGCCCCCCAATCGATTACTGCCCGATTGGGGGAGTCAGCTATTACAATCTTTTGTACTACTTTAGCTTCAGCATTTATAGTGCAGGCTTTCTCCTTCTTTCAACAAATTTTTCCTGGGTTTCCTGTTTAGTATACCCGGTAATAACGAACTGATTGTAAGGACCCGACTTTTTTGGGGAGTTTATCGAAGTGTTGATGAGGAGGTGCTGAGTTCGTTAAAGAAATGAAGTATTGGAAACTGTATTTTACGTAGGGGAAGTAATTAAGAGCTGATATAACAGGCCTGTCTATTCTTCTTAAAATTCTCCGCCCGCTCAAAAATTTCCACATATGCTTCATCCCGTTCTACCGGCGGATAACCAAACTCATCCAATAAAAGAATCAGTCCAACTTTTAAAGCTGATTTTATATCGTCTTTTTTATGCCAGTCAGGGAATTTCGATTGTGCAATTTCAATTGAAGCAGCCGAACTTAATGAATTATTTCTTTGGAAAAAATCCGGGGAAGTAGATGTAGAAAAACTGAAAGAAGAATTAGCCGATGTTTTTACTTTTTCTCTATTATTGGCGCATAAACATAATTTAAATGTTACAGAAATTATTTCAGAAAAATTAAAAGCAAATGATCTAAGGTATCCAGTAGAAAAAGCAAGGGGAATAGCAAAAATTGGAAAAAGTTTTTAATTCTAGGTTAGGGTAAACTTTAATAGCTGTCAGTGTTAATAAAAAAAATAGATTTTATTAGTTGTTATAATTCTAAGAACCTTGGATTGGTATAGAATAGTTGCTTATTTGATACCCTAAATATTTTACCAATGCTCCCAAAAAAGAGGCTTCTAATTCTCTATCATCAAAATACTATTAAACCCATTTAACCCATCAGGCTGGCGGTAAGGATTGTCAATATCCTCCATCCAAACTTTATCATCTACAAAAAATTTATATTGATAGGTTCCTTTCGGCAACATAGGAATCCTGATCGTCCATACGCCGTTTTTTGCAGGCTCCGGCAACAGCGCATCATGCGCCCAGTTATTAAAAGTTCCCGCGAGGGAGATGTGTGAAGCGCAGCTGTTTTGTATATAAAAATCGATGGCTTTTTTTCTTTTGTTGATGAAAGGAGATGCATGTTGTTTCATAGAAAAAGTTTTTGGAGGTGATGTAATTATTTTTTCCGGGATGATGCTTTTGGGGTTACGCTATCCTTTCTATCGTTAATTGCCTCCTAAAAGTTACGCCATTTTTTGTGGCAGGCTATAAATTATCCGGGCTTTAACACAGCGTGTGCATATCTTTCCCGCAGGGCATGAACTTTTTTGATTTACTTTTTTGATTACCTGTTCCTTCGGTACCACCTCCTTCAATATTATAAACCATGGGGCTTATTTAGCCGGCACTCTTTTATCCGCGTAACAAATTACTTTCCCGTTTCCCCGATATCTGCAATTGCGAAAGAAGGGAGATTTCCCGTTGGCCTGAAATAACAACGGTAGAAATGACAACGGAAAGCTATAATTTAAATGGGCATACTTATATTTGGATACAAAAAAGGAACAAGTTTTTCATGAAACGCAGTTTGGTCATAGGCGATATACATGGCGGCCTTAAAGGACTGGATGAAGTATTTCAAAAAGCCAGTGTAACAAACGAAGATAAATTGATCTTCCTGGGAGATTTTGTAGATGGCTGGAGTGAATCTGCAGCCGTGATGGATTATATCATGGCATTGAGCAACACCAATGAATGTATTTTTATAAAAGGCAACCATGATTTATGGTGCGAAGACTGGCTGCGCACGGGCGAAGCAGATACCACCTGGCTGTTTCATGGCGGGCAGGCAACGGTAGACAGTTATGCAACAGTGAATAGTGCTAAAAGAATGGAGCATCTCCTCTTCTTTGAACAAATGCCTTATTATGTAATTGATGAACAGAACCGTTTATTCATTCATGCTGGCTTTACTTCTATGCATGGCCCGCAAAAAGAATTTCACAATTCAAATTTTAGCTGGGACAGAACACTTTGGGAAACGGCACTGGTGATGGATAAACGAATAAAAAGGGATTCTATCTTTTTTCCAAAACGTTTAAAACTTTTTGAAGAGATCTATATTGGGCATACACCAACTCAATACTATAACCAGGATACACCCATGCAGGGTTGTAATGTTTGGAACCTGGACACCGGTGCTGCTTTTAAAGGCAAGCTCAGCGTGATGGATATTGATACCAAACAATTCTGGCAAAGCCAGCCGCTGCAACAGTTATATCCTGCCGAAACGGGAAGGAACAGGAATTAAATTCTTTTGTAGATGCGGATCACTTCATTCCAGCGTTCATAGCACTCAATAATAAGGTTAGTAATAGCATATCCAAATTCTTTCCTTTTAGGGCTTTGTTGCAACCACCGGCATAACAGTAAAAGGATGATCAACAGCATTCACCTGGTTGGCCTTATCGTTTAATACAATTATGGCAACTTCGTTAAAAGGTTTTGTTCTAAAGGCTTTCCCATTAACAGCGACAGGCAGCAGTAAAACAGCAATACTTATCAAACAATATGGTTTTAGTTTCAATACCAATTGTTTAAAAACTATTTTTTAAGCGGGCTTAGCAATTCTTCCAGGCCATTGATCTTGATTTCATAGAGCGTGGCCAGCAGTTCACCCAATTTTCCTTTAGGAAAACCTTTTCGCTGGAACCATTCGAGGTAAGCAACGGGTAAATTACAAAGCAATATTCCTTTATACTTCCCAAAAGGCATTTTCATATTTACCAATTGCAATAACATTGCCCCATTGGTAACAACAGCATCTTTATCCATATCCAAATATACTTCTTATGATGGCATAAGTTTTATTGTTAAAAGCAAAATTAAAGCGGTTGTTAACGCCATGGTTATTCACATTATTAAACAATTAATCCACTTATTGCATATTTATGGTTAATTATCTTTTTTATTGTTCAATGTATTTATACATTTACTATAATCAAATTTATTTTATCGGGAAATTAAATTACAATTAAACTTTTACTTACTAACCCACTCTAAATTCACATGACTCCAACTACTGTTACTACCCAAAATTTTGAAGTAGTCAGCAATCATGCATTTGGTGATGTTTTGCTCAACACTTCAACCAATCAAAAAGCTTTGCATGCCACTCTTGCTATTGAGCCCGGACAGGTGCTCAGTAAGTTTCATGCAGGTGTCACGCAATCTTATGCAACGTACTTAACTGTACAAACGGGCGTTGATACGCATATTACGCTACAGCCGGAATTTTTGCAATACATCAACCACAGTTGTGATCCCAATGTATTTTTTGATACCACAACATTTGAATTGATCTGTTTAAAACCTTTACAACCGGGCGATGAACTCACTTTTTTCTATCCAAGTACCGAATGGGATATGAGCCAGCCCTTTGTTTGCAATTGTAAAACCCCTGGGTGTTTACAGTTGATCAATGGCGCTGCTCACCTCGACAGCTCTACTTTGGAAAAATATCGTTTAACAGATTTTATTAAACAGCAGTCACAAAAAAAGCGGCTGTTTAAAGGATTATAAAAACATATGTCGTCACCATCTTCTTTCTTACCGATAGTTCCTCTTGAAAATCTTAAGGTTTGGGTTCTCGCGCCTCATCTTGTAACCAACGACGCTAATATTGATTATTATTACGACTTCAGTCAGAGCATATCGGAATACAGCAAAACATTTGAATCATTAGGGATCAATTGGAAATGGCAACCGGTTACTATGGATGATTATGCACCTGTAATCGACAGCATTGTTGCTGAAAAAGAAGCAGGCATTCATTTTCCTGTTGTCTTTAATATTTGTGATGGAGATGAAGTAAACGGAACCCCGGGTGTTTCGGTGGTAAAATTATTAGAAGAAAAAGGGTTGGTATATACCGGTTCCGACGAATATTTTTATACGATCACTACTTCCAAGATACCCATGAAAAAGGCATTTGATAAATATGATGTGCCTAATGCGAAATGGGAAGCCATAAAAATAAAAGAACAATACACCAATGGTATATTTAACCGGTTGGGTTCGCCGATAATTGTAAAGCCTTCTGTTAGCGGTGGTAGTATGGGTGTTGGTATAAAAAATGTGGTAGAAACCAAGGCAGAATTAAACGAACAGATCCGGAAAATGTTTGACGGTTACCGTGGATGGAATTTAGCCGCCGATGGTTTAATTGCAGAATCTTTTATCACCGGGCCTGAATATACAGTGCTTATCGTGGGCAGTTATAATAAACCCGAACAGGCAAAAATATATACACCGGTAGAACGCATCTTTCATCCATCACTGCCGGATAAAGAAAAATTCTTAAGCTTCGACAGGCTTTGGGAAATTTATGAAGAAGAAGAAGCGATGCCTGACGAAGGTAATTTTTACGAATATGAATTACCGGATCCCAATTTGATCGAGGCAATAAAAAAAATCAGCTGGGATGCTTATGTGGCCACCAAAGGAAAAGGTTATACCAGGGTGGATATAAGAATGGACAGCCAATCAAAAAGCTTATATGTTTTAGAAGTAAATGCACAATGTGGTTTGAGTGAAGATGAAAATTATACTTCTATTGGCGCGATACTGCGTATGAGCAATAAAACATTTACAGAGCTGGTTGTTGAAATTATCAATGATGCATTTTTACGCCGGGTACAGAGAAAGATAAAATCCCAACGGCGCAAGGTGGCATAGCATTTTGCAGCCGGTTTATATTTATAAAATTTGTTGATGAGAGTCTGCGTACTTGAACCCGATTATTCAACTACTAACGTTGATTATAAAAACTACGATCCGCCCAGGGATTTGTCTGTATTGCTGCCCAATGATACAGTAGATACTGTCTTCTTAAATAAGCTGACCACTTATAAACAACTCAAAGAGTTAAAGAAAAAAAATTACGACATCTTCGTCAATCTTTGTGAAGGCTACCTTGAATGGGAAGTGCCCAGCATTGATGTGATCTATACATTGGAATTACTCAACCTTCCTTTTACCGGCCCCACTACTTTATTGTATGATCCTCCCAAAGAATTAATGAAATATGTGGCGTACACCGAAGGTATCAATACACCCGCTTATGCTTTAATAGAAAATGAGGCTGCTATTGAAAAAGAATGCGGGCATTTAAAATATCCATTGTTTGTTAAACCTGCAAAAGCTGGTGACAGCTTGGGGGTGGATGATAAAAGCCTGGTGCATAACCTGGAAGAGCTCAGGCAAAAAGTTCGTGCGATCATTGACGAATATGGGCCATTGCTGGTAGAAGAATATATCAGCGGGAGAGAATTTACAGTAATGCTTGCTGCTAACGACGACGGTAAAACAGTAACTGTTTTTAAACCGGTAGAATATATTTTCCCGGACGGCAATCAATTTAAGACCTATGCATTAAAAACTTCGGAGCTGCACCCCAATGCAAATATTGCGTGCAAAGATCCCCGGCTGGAACTGCAGCTAAAAGAAGCCGCACGGCAAATTTTCAGAAGTTTTGGAGGCGTGGGTTATGCCCGTTTGGATTTTAGGGTAGATGATAACAACAATATTTTCTTCCTTGAAATCAATTTTACCTGCTCTGTTTTTTATAAAGACGGCTATGAAGGCAGCGCCGATTATATCTTAAAACATGATGGTTATGGGCAGGAAAACTTCCTCCTTCATATTATAAAAGAAGGCGTGGCGAGGCATGGCCGCAAACAGAAAAAATACCAGATGAAGGGCAATTCCATCGCCGGTTATGGGATTTATGCGACCGCTGATATCGATGCTAACGAATTGATCTTCAAAGGAGAAGAAATGAACCAGCGCATCGTTACCCGTCGCCATGTGGAGGAAACCTGGGATATTAAAGAAAAAGAAATCTTTGCCAAATATGCTTACCCGCTCAGCAATGAAGTATATTTGCTGTGGGATGATAATCCCGGCGGCTGGGCTCCGCAGAATCACAGTTGCAATCCAAATACCGGTTACTCCGGTTTGAATGTTGTCGCTCTAAGAGCTATAAAAAAAGGCGAAGAACTAACCCTCAACTACGCATCCTTCCTGGATGAAACAATGGAGCCCTTTAATTGTCGCTGTGGTGCATCCAACTGTCGTGGCCTTATAACCGGAATTACCCATAATTCGGTTACCGAGAGAGAAAAGATAGCCACGCTTTAAACTAAACCCACATCTTTCGGTCTTACAACAGCCCATTAAATTCTGGCGCTATTGCACGTTAGTATCAGCGTGCTTATAGTCAACTGCTTTATTTGCGTATAGGAAACGGGTAGTTTTTTTATCAAACGGCAGCGACAGTAATTTTATAACGATTAATACCCAAACCAATGTCACGTTTTCAAATTTTAAAGAGCTTAATGAACAAGCACCGCAGCCAGCTGGTGCTAACCTATGTATTATTTTCCCTGGAAATGCTGGGAGGATTATTACGCCCTTTATTTCTTGGTATCGCCATAAATGACCTTATGAAGGGCAGTTACCAGGGCTTGATCTTACTTTCCGCAGCACATATTATAACGCTTTCGGTTGGTACTATGCGCCACATGTATGATACGAGGACCTATTCCGCCATTTATGTTTCATTGGTTACAAAATTTTTAAGCCGCCGCGTTTATCAAAAAGATGTGAGTAAGTTGAGTGCACATTCTACACTGGCGAGAGAGTTTGTAGATTTTTTAGAATTCGACCTGGTATACGTGATTGAAGCGGCTTACAATATTTTCGGTTCATTGATATTGATGTTCTTTTATGATGCCTCTGTGGTGTTATTGTGCCTGGCCATTTTATTACCGGTTATCGGTATCAGTTATAAATACGGTAAAAAAATGAACCGCCTGAACAAATTAAAAAATGACGAGCTGGAACAGCAGGTAGAAGTGATCAGCAATGGCAACGCCAAAGAATTAAAAGAGCACTATAATAATTTACGTCGATGGCAAATCAAAACTTCCGACCAGGAAGCCTTTAATTTTGGATTTATGGAATTTTTAGTGATGATTGTTTTAGGCGCCAGTTTATTATTGACTTATAAAACTTCTGGTATAGCAATTTTAGCGGGTAATGTAGTAGGTATTTTCTTTTACGTTAGCAATTTTGCCAAGGGATTAGAAACCATTCCATATACCGTACAACGCATAAGTTCATTAACCGATATCACCAGGAGGATTGAGTTACAAATAGAAGACATGCCGGAAGATAATAACAACAATGGTTTAAAACCGGTACGAAAAGAGAAGCGGGTGAAAGTGGGAGAGCTGGCTGCATAGGCTATTTCTTTCCGCGGACTACACAAATTTTCAGGGATAAATGTAATTTTTTTGCTGCTGTTTTTTACCTAATGGAAACAGGCGCTTATTCCGGTTAAAGTATTCCTCATGCTTTTGTATGAGCACTAAGCGTGCCTACGGCACGCAGAAACCACCGCTCACCTCTTGCTATCCACGATAAGTTCATACGGAACTATTTTTTTGCCATCTCTCTGCATGGCACTATAAATCCACTTAATATAAAGGCTTTGCTTGCTCTAGGTCAATATAAAAAAATTTGCCATTATCAGTCTTTGCTGCAAGCTGTGTTGCTCTATGGTTTTCAACCAACGACGAACATTAATCATCCTTTTTTTCTCCACTGTCGGTCTTCGTTCAATCCTCATATTAATTCCCGCACAAAAAAATATTCTTTGTATCGTACGCACATCTCACAAGCTGAAAAAAATTTAAATAGCAACACCGTACCGCCGGTACGACTCGTGCTTATTGCAAAGGGCACAATGCGTACCTACGTCCCGGCTCGACATGGTAATGATATTAATTTTCAACTTCCCTTTTCACGATCAAATACCAGTTATTTTCCAATGGTAAATAACCGTACTCGTAACAATAAAAATAAGTGTCTCCTTTTTTTGTACTGTACAAGTGCGTGTGGTATTTAAACTGGAAACTCCTTTCAACAAGTTTATCCCTATTGGCTTTTGCCGTGGCTTCGCCGGCAGGTAAAAGACTTTCTAATATGCGGCGGTTTTTCCCGAGTGCATTATTTACATTCCGAATAAAATTATTTGCTACGCTATTGAGTTGGTTATTATAAGCAGCCCTGCAATAATCATCGCAAAATTTTTTATCGCTACGGCCTTTTACTGGTTTGCCGCAACTGAGGCAGTCCCTGCTTTCTTTTTGTTGTAACATATTGCCTTTTCCATCACAGATGAAATTATTAAAATACTGGTTGCATCCGTTTACACACGTTTTTAAAGGAAAATAAAAGGATAAATTCCGGCTAGGTCTTTTTCCGGATAGCATCTTTGCAATGTCAACCGGACCGAACCTGGTTGGTTGAAATAAATTAAATCACCGCACGGCTTTAAAACAACAGCACGGCACAAAACGAAAAAACATGTACGCATTAAAAAACAAAGTTCAATTGATCGGTAACCTGGGCAATGCTCCGGAAGTAAAGAACACCGAAAATGGTAAAAAGCTGGCCCGCTTCAGCATGGCCACCAATGAAACCTACCGTGGCCGCACAGGTGAAAAAATTACTGAAACTACCTGGCATAATGTGGTGGCCTGGGGTAAAGTTGCTGAAATTGCTGAAAAGTATTTGGCAAAGGGTTCTGAAATTGCAGTTGAAGGCAAGTTGATCAACCGGAGTTATACTGATAAGGATGGCATCAAAAGATATGTTACTGAGATACAGGTAAATGAATTGCTGATGATGAACAATAAGCCTGCGACTTAAGTTTTAATCTCCCGCAGAAATCGCAGAGATTCGCAGAAATATAAGCCCGTTATGCTGCCGTTTCTGCGGGATAAATAATTTTTATGTCCGAAAACGAAATTTCATTTATAATCAGAAGTGCGATTATACATGTTTATAAAAAGCTTGGTCCCGGCTTATTTGAGAATGTTTATAAACACATTTTAAAATATGAGTTAGAGAAAAGAGGATTGCTGGTAAAAGCAGAAATGCCCTTACCGGTAATTTATGAAAACAATAAATTTGATATCGGTTTTAGATTAGATTTGCTAGTAAACGACAAAGTAATTATTGAAATAAAATCTGTTGAGAATTTCAATGAAACGCATCATAAGCAAGTTTTAACTTACTTACGTTTATCAAATTTAAAGCTTGGTATCCTGGTTAATTTTAATACGAATAACATACTGGATAGTATTTTTAGAAAAGTAAATAATCTTTAAAGAATCAATCCTTAGAAACGAATAATAAATTTATATTCTTTTTATTACAAAATATTTTTTTTCTGCGAATCTCTGCGATTTCTGCGGGAAGTTTTTTAAAACACTCTAACGACCGTGACCAATAATAAAAATATTGAACGCAACGAAATATTCGACCTGGCTTATCGCTTCGTAACTGAAACATCGGAGAATATTTTTCTCACCGGTAAAGCCGGTACAGGTAAAACAACTTTTTTGAAATACCTGAAAGAAAACGCAACAAAAAATATCGTTGTGGCAGCCCCTACCGGCGTTGCGGCGATCAATGCCGGTGGCGTTACTTTGCACAGCTTATTTCAATTACCCTTTCACCCGTTTTTACCAACCAGGGGTCATAAAGAAGAATTGCTGGGAAAAATAAGGTATAATAGACAACGCCAGCAACTGCTTCGTAAAATGGAGTTATTGGTGATTGATGAAATCAGTATGGTTCGTAGCGACGTAATGGATGCTATCGATACTATATTAAAAAGTGTCCGCCGCAATTATGACATGCCATTTGGAGGTGTACAGTTATTATGCATTGGTGACCTGCACCAGTTGCCCCCTGTTGCGCAAAACCATGAATGGAGTATTTTACAGGAATATTATACCACGCCTTTCTTTTTTGACAGCATGGCAATTAAGGAACAAATGCCTTTGTTGATAGAGCTGAATAAAATTTACAGGCAAAAAGAAGATTCATTTGTGCGGTTATTAAATAAAGTACGCAACAATCAAATGGATGCCGATGATTTTGAGGACCTGCATATGCGCTATGATCCTTTATTTTCACCGATGCCGGGCGATAAATATATTACCCTTACATCACACAACAAACAGGCAAACGAGATCAACCAGAGAAAAATAGAAAATTTATTTACCAACCCGTATACATATAAAGCGGCGATTGAAGATGATTTTCCTGAACATGTATTTCCGGCAGAAGAAGAATTGATTTTGAAAGAAGGCGCACAGGTGATGTTTTTAAAAAATGATGTTGTTTCCAAAAGGTATTTTAATGGGAAGATCGCGGTTGTAAAATTATTAGATAAGAATAAGGTTGTAGTCGACTGCGATGGTATTGAAATTGAAGTGGGAAAAGAAACCTGGGAAAATACCCGCTATACTTTAAACCGTAACGACGGTAAGCTGGAGCAGGAAACACTAGGCACATTCACACAATACCCTTTGCGTTTGGCCTGGGCCATTACTATACATAAAAGCCAGGGGCTTACTTTTGAAAAGGTAATGATCGATGCCGGCGCTTCCTTTAGTAGTGGGCAGGTTTATGTAGCACTCAGCCGTTGCACCAGCTTAGAGGGGATCGTATTACTGTCGAAGATTTCCTCCACCACATTATTCAGCAATGAAAATGTCATCAAAGGCCAGCAATCGCTTACACACAAAGGTTCGCTGGCGGAACGGTTTACGGGGGCAAGACAGGTTTTTACACAGCAATTAATAGGCGAAATATTTACATTCGCTAATGTTGAAATCGCTATCGGGTTATTGCTGCACCATATTACGCAGCAACAGGATAAATTAAACAGCGGAAGCCTTGCATGGATAGAGAACCTCAAACAACATTTCGTTGCCGATAAGTCTGTCGGCATAAAATTCATCAGTGTTGTAAATGGAATCCTGAAGGAGGAACCCGTTATTGAAAATAATACTGCTGCACAAAAAAGGATCAGTGACGCATCCCATCATTTTGAACCAAGGTTCCTGTCGTACCAAAAAGCATTACAGCATCATCCTTTGTTGACTGAACATAAAGAAACCGCTAACATTATTAACGAACACCTGCAACTATTGGCCTTAGCTATTTTCAGCAGTATTTATTATTTACAATATTGTAAACTGCCTTTTTCTGTTACCGGTTTTTTACAGCACAAATTAAAATTTACTGACCCTAAGATTAGTCTTACCTGTTATGCAAGCGGCAAAAAGGAAATCTATACTGATGTTGCCAATACCGAATTGTATAATACCCTTAAGCGTTGGAGAGACATGATGGTTCAGGAAGAAAATGTCGCTATATACATGGTGGCCAACCAGGCTACTTTAAAAGAGATCGCCACTTACCTGCCGCTAACAAAAAAACAGCTTTTGCAAATAAGTGGTTTCGGTAAAGCCAAAGTAGATAAATATGGTGATGATATTGTTGAAGCCGTGCAGGAATTTTGTAGTCGTAACGGAATTGACACCAATATGGGAGCGCTGCAAACTAAACCTAAAAAAGAAAAAGCACTGAAGGAAAAAAACACATTGACAAAAAGTGATACAAAAACTATTTCTTTCAATCTTTATAAAGAAGGAAAGACCATTGCGGAAATAGCAACAGAAAGAAAACTTACTTCAGGTACCATTGAAACGCATTTAATTCCTTTTATTGGCGACGGACAGATTGATATTGATGAACTCGTACCAACCAAAAAGCAGCAATTGATATTAGATAGCGTTGCTGTACATGGTGCATTAAGCCATAAGTTACTTATTGAAAATCTACCCGCGGGTATAAGTTATGGAGAATTAAAAATGGTTTTAGCTGCAGCGGGTAAAATGGTATAAATGAAACTAACATCAGGGCGTTCGAATTCAATATGAAGGTTGTTATTTAACCGAAAAGTCTTGGCAGCTTCATCTTCCAAAATCATCCTGTACCCTTACAATATCCTCTTCATCACTGGGGTGGGCCGCGTTGGTATGGCGCCAGATCTCTGCAATAATTCCCCAACCTTTTGTACCAAGCAAACGGTGTCGCTCACCTTGTTTTAATTGTATAATGTCCCCAATATGTAGATCCCGCCTTTCTTTTTCTTCGTCCGTATCGCTGGTTACAACAGCAGCTGATCCGCCAATTAATTTCCAGATCTCTGCACGACGGTGATGATACTGCCAGCTTAATCTTTTATCAGGCGCCACCACCAGGATCTTCGGGCTAAGTTTACCCGAAATTTTTAGTTCCTCCAGGGTCAAATGTGGAAAATATAACCGGATAAATTTTTCTGCCTCCTCTTCTTCTATAACAAAAAAGCCCCCCCATGGCCTGCTGCTATCCTGCTTATCAATTTTCAAATTTTTATATTCCAGGTATGCTGTAACATTTTCAAATACCAGGTCTTTTGGTTGGTCTGTACTGAAATTCAATTGCATTGTAAAGTTTTGTAGTTAACGACAGCGGGGCAAAAATATTTTAATATGTTGATTATTTACCTGCCCATAAAAACCATTAGTATCTGTACATCACTGGGGTTTACACCACTTATCCTGGAAGCTTGCCCAAGTGTGCGGGGCCTTATTTTTTTAAATTTTTGTTTAGCCTCTGTACCAAGAGATACAAGTTTTTCGTAGTCAAAATTATCAGGAATCACCAGGTCTTCGAGCTGGCTCATCTTTGCAACTAGTTCTTTTTCTTTTTCAATATAAGTTTCATATTTTAATTGGATTTCTGCCTGCTCAATACTCTCTTTATTAAATTCTTCAAGTGCATTTTTTACAGAAGGAATATATTCCATCATTTTTTCCAATCCTACATTTGGCCTCAATAAAATTTGAGCGGCTTTTTGTCTGTTAGCTATCGTTGATGATTGTACGCTATCTAAAAACGGGTTGGTTTCTTCGGGTGTTAAGTTGATCGTAGTAAGCCGCTCCTTTATTTTTTCGACGTTTTCTTTTTTCGCTTTAACAAGTTCCATTCTTTCCTGTGTTGCCAGCCCCAGGCGATAGCTTTTTTCAGTTAACCGGAGATCCGCATTGTCTTGCCGCAACAGCGTGCGGAATTCTGCCCGGCTGGTAAACATCCGGTAGGGCTCATCCGTTCCTTTATTAATCAGGTCGTCTATAAGTACTCCAATATAGGCTTCGCTTCTTTTTAATACAACAGCTTCCTGTTCGATAACTTTCTGATGGGCATTTATTCCTGCCATCAGCCCCTGGCAGGCAGCTTCTTCATAACCTGTTGTACCATTTATCTGTCCGGCGAAAAACAGGTTCTCCAGCAGTTTTGTTTCTAAACTAAATTTAAGTTGGGTGGGTGGAAAATAATCATATTCAATAGCATAGCCTGGGCGGAACATACGACAATTTTCAAAACCTGATACTGATCTAAGTGCTTGATGTTGAACCTCTTCCGGCAAAGACGACGAAAACCCATTCACGTATATCTCTACGGTGTTAAACCCTTCGGGCTCTACAAATAGCTGGTGCCTGTCTCTTTCCGCAAATCGGTTTATTTTATCTTCGATGCTTGGGCAATACCGTGGGCCTGTTCCCTGTATCCTTCCCATGAACATTGGACTTTTTTCGAAACCGGTTTTTAGAATGTCATGTACCTCGGGGCTTGTATAAGTGATCCAGCAACTGCGCTGTTGTTGAGGTGTTATTTTTTTTGTGGGGAGATAGCTGAAGCCTACAATTTCATCATCGCCTTTTTGTTCTTCCATTTTAGAATAGTCCAGGCTACGGCCATCAATACGTGGCGGAGTCCCTGTTTTCAGCCGGTCTGTTTCAAAACCTAAGGAAACCAGTTGTTCAGTAATACCAGTGGCCGCTTTTTCTGCCATTCGGCCGCCGCCCAGTTTTTTTTCGCCAATATGAATAACCCCATTTAAAAAAGTTCCATTGGTTAAAACCACCGATTTTGACTGTATTTCATGCCCCAATCCTGTTAGAACCCCGTAAACACGGCCATTTTTTTCTAAAATTCCATTTACCATATCCTGGTAGAAATCAACATTTTTTGTCTTCTCCAGCATTTCCCGCCACTTTCCTGCAAATAACATTCTGTCGCTTTGTGCCCGGGGGCTCCACATCGCAGGCCCCTTACTTCTGTTAAGCATCCGGAATTGTATCATGCTTTCGTCTGTTACAATGCCGCTATAACCACCCATAGCATCTATTTCCCTAACAATTTGTCCTTTAGCAATACCCCCCATAGCAGGGTTACAGCTCATTTGTGCAATAGTTTGCATGTTCATCGTTATCAACAACACTTTACTGCCCATATTTGCAGCGGCGGCGGCGGCTTCACAACCGGCATGCCCCGCCCCCACCACTATAACATCATATTTTGGAAACATTTTGCAAAGGTAGTTTAGAGTAAATTAATTAGCTACCGAATTTTTTAAGGATCTCCCGCTCCAACAATATGTCTTTTATTGAAACTGCCTGGTTAAACCTTGCAAACTCTTCCCTGTTTAAGGTGGCAATTATTTCAAGCTGTTGTTTATTTTCTACGATAAAATTTTCAATTGCCGGATGGCTTTTAATATTTGAGACTTCGATTATAGCTATTTTTTCAATCATTTTCTGGCAAAAACCGTAACCTGTTTTGGCATATAAATCCTGGAAATAGGGCTTAACAGCCAGTACATCTATACGGTTTCCCCTATTTTTATTTAACTCGATCGGCTCTACCCTTATATTTATAAAATTCCAGCATAGCATCAGGTCGGCTTCTTTTGAGAAATCAAAATAAGTTACAGGAACAATATGGTCAAATTGCCATGCGGTAGCAAAATTACCCCAATTTAGCCCTGGAGTAAACTGTAAAGCTATCCATTTTCTAAATCCATCTATATTTAATCCGAAGTAGGGGGCATATGCTTCGCCAGCTTTCATTTCTAAAACATAACGCCTCAATGCCAATTGCCACTTACGTTTTTCCCTAAACTTTAGTAATTCAGGGGTTATTTCCATCTTTGGGGTCCATTTCTTTCTTTCCATACTCAAATTTATATGTTTCTGGGTGAAACTGGGATTCGTGGAACTTTGGGGATTGAAAGTTGGCCAACAGAAATCCGAAAAGTTTTTTTGTTTCTTGTTAGCGAAATGGACTGAAAGGGGATTCGTGGAACATAGGATTGAGAAGTATGCCTGCAAAATAGTGGTAACGTTAGACTTATTGTCCAAGGGTATTTAAAAGGGCCATCGTTTGATAGATACACTTAACGTTCGGATAGGAGCCTATAGTGACCAAGCGGCTATTATTTGCTATAACATACCAGTCGTTGGTAAACTGGAGGCAATCAATTTGATTAATGAATATAAGGGAACTTTCAGAACATCCTTTTAGGCTTAACGGACATCATTGATCAAAGGCAGTCAGTTCCTAAAATACAAGTCGAGATATTTGTCCTCTGCCAATCTCATTTCCTTTTTATGCTTTTGGGTTTTATCCTTATACCCACAGAGGTGTAAAACGCCGTGGAAGATTACACGATGGATTTCTTCTTTAATGGTAACTGACAATTTCTGTGCATTATACCTAACCCTATCCGTGCTGATATAAATCTCACCGGATATAGCACCACCCGCATCAGACAGATCAAACGTAATAATATCAGTGTAATAGTCATGGCGTAAATTAGCTTTGTTAATATTCAAAAGGTAGTCATCTGAGCAAAAGATATAACTGAGGTCTTGCAGTTTCCTTTTTTCCATTTTAAAAATAGCCGGGATGAACGCTTTCAAAGCATTTCTCTCCCTAAGGCTAATATTATGTTGAAGAAAAAATAATTGTATCGCCATAGCTTATTTCTAAAATCAAAATTATTAAACAATCCCGAATGAATACTTTTGTACTAAATAAAACAAGGAAAATGGACAGGCGTTTATCGGAAGTGAAAGTTGGCAAAGCAGTGATCATAAAACGTTTTGAAAATGATGATATTTTTTTAAAGCTAATGGAGATGGGCTGTGTTCCAGGGGAAAAGATAATTGTTGAACAAGTCGCTCCACTTGGAGATCCTATTTCTATATTAGTTGCCGGTTATATTTTAAGCCTTCGGCTTAACGAAGCCGAAAATATTTGGGTAGAAGAAATCTCAGTAGATCAAAAAAAAATATAAATCATTGATTATCAATTTATAATGACAATAGGGTTATATTTTGGGTCTTTCAATCCTGTACATGTTGGACATTTAATAATAGCCAATCATATTATTAACTCTACTGGGCTTGGCCAGGTTTGGTTTGTTGTTTCCCCACAAAACCCATTTAAAAGTTCAACCTCTTTATTGAATGAATACCATCGTTTGCACCTGGTAAATATTGCTATTGAAGGCGAAATTAAATTGCGGGCAAGCAATGTTGAATTTAAGCTGCCGAAGCCATCGTATACAATTGACACGCTTACTTATCTAAATGAAAAACACCCTGAACATCAATTTTCAATCATTATGGGAAGTGATGGGTTTCAAAATTTAGATAAGTGGAAAAATTACGACACCCTTGTAAAAAACTATTCTTTCTACATATATAAAAGACCTGGGTTTGAAATTGAAAAGACATTCGGGGCAATAATTACAATTTTAGAAGCACCCTTACTGGATATTTCCAGTACAGCGATCCGCAATTTGATAAAAGAAAAAAAATCAATCAGGTTTTTAGTACCAGATACTGTTAAAGAAGAGATTGAAAGAAATGCTTATTATAAAAGCTGATATATTCTATTGCTCCTAAAATAGCCAACCTAAAAGCAAACAAAATAAAACAACAAATGGCGCAGGTATTTTTGTCAATTGTAAAATTAAAAAAGTGCCCGCAATAACAGCAATGTTTAAAAAACTTATGGCGTTAAAAGAAATGATAGAAACATCTTTTAAAAGGTATAGCGTAGCAGCCCACATAATACCTACCACCGCCGCATTAATACCCTCCAGCGCCCTATAAACCACTACATATTTTTTCAGGTATTGCCAAACCGGGAAGAAAAATAATACCAGCAAAGCACTGGGTAAAAAAATGGCTACCGCTCCAATTATACAACCCAGTAACTGCATTTGTATTCCTTCGTTTTTCATTGCTATACCACCTGTAAATGAAGCGATGGAAAATACAGGGCCCGGTATAGCCCTAACCATGCCTGCCCCCGTAAGCAATTCGTCTCTTTCGATCCTGATTATATTCTGGTCATTCTTTTGTATTATACGCTCAGAGCTTGGCCTTGCCACATACTGGTCCAGCATTAGAGGGATCAACACATCCCCACCGCCAAAAACAATACTTCCGAAACGATAAAAGTTTTCGAAAAGATTATAGGGTTTTCTATTTTCCCAGTTTTGTTTACGTGCAGTTTCGCTAAGTGTACCAGCAATAACAAATACTAAAACAAAAAACCAGATATTGGTCCAGCGTATATGCCTTGGCTTAACAACTGTCTTTTCCGGTATTCTTTTATTGCTGATATTAGTTACAAATCCACCTGCAATAATTAATCCGGGGAACACCCAGGGTGTTTTAAACAAAAAATAAGTAGCTGCCATCGCTACAAGCATTATTACCTGCGTAATCAGATTATTTACAGAAATTTTAAAAGCCCTGAATGCTGCAAACGCTAAAAACCCAATAGCCATTGGTTGTATAAACTGGAAAATACTGGTATTCAAATGCTCTTTTTTAATACCTGTAACAAGGAAGGACAATCCCCCCATTAAAACACAGGCAGGCAATATCCAGATCAACAGTGTTAATACCGCTAAGGGTACCCCTCCACGTTTGTAACCTATAAGTGTAAGGATTTGAGTTGACGAAGCTCCAGGTAACAATTGGCAGAATGAATTATATTCCATCAGCTCCTCCTTTGTTACATCTTTTCTTCCCTCCACGAATGTTTTCATCATCATGCCCATATGACCTTGCGGGCCTCCAAAGGCAGTGATACTGTGAACAAACACAGACTTTAAAAATGAAATATGCCGGAGTAGTATCAAAATATTACAACTTATTTTTTCAATCCTATCTCTCTTAACCTTTCATCTAAGTATTCTCCGGCTGTTGCATCAGGGTATTCTTTTGGATGTTCCTTATCAATACAGCCCGGTAAACATCGCAGGCTCATGCTGCTTTTAGGATGAAGGAAAAAGGGAATTGAAAAACGGGAAGTATGCCAAAGTTCCCTCGCGGGGTTCACCACGCGATGAGTAGTGCTCCGTAATTTATTGTTGGTAAACCTTTGTAGCATATCCCCCACATTTACCACGATCTGTTCAGGCAAAGAAGTAACTCCAACCCATTCGTTTTGTTTGGTCAATATCTGTAAGCCATCAGCAGATGCGCCAACCAGGAGGGTAATAAGATTTATATCTTCATGCTGTTCGGCGCGGATAGCAGTTTTTGGTTCGTTCGTTATCGGCGGATAATGTATCGATCTTAAAATCGAATTTCCATTATGAACGTACCCATCAAAGTAATGTTCATCCAGGCCCAGGTATAAAGCAATTGCCTGCAGCAAAGCGGTACCTGATTTTTCAAAAGCCCTATATGCACTTTCAAAAGTTGGGTTGAAAGCAGCTATCTCCTTTACAACAACATTGGGAGGATATTCTTCTTCTTTAAAATTATCTCTTGGTACCTGTCCGTACTGGAAGAACTCTTTTAAATCGGGTGCATCACTTCCCTTTGCATGTTCTTTTCCAAAACTCGTATACCCTCTTTGGCCCGAAAGTTCGGCTATCTCATATTTCCTTTTTTGTTCCGATGGCAACGAAAAAAACTCCTGGACATATTTATAGAGATCAGCAATTAATTCATCCGGAACGCCATGGTTCTTAACAGCTACAAAACCCACTTCTTCGTAGGCCTTACCCAGTTCCTGTACAAATGAAGCTTTACGAACAGGGTCTCCACTTAAAAATTCTGCTAAATCTACCGAAGGTATGGCCATATTTTCTATATTTAAAGTTAACGAATGTAGATTTGTTTATGAAAAATTACAAAACTTATTCTTTATACGGAATAATACTGCAAAAATATATCCTCGTTTCTATTGTAGTAGTTGTTTTTTCGTGCAGTAAAAAAAATTATGCATCCCTGCCGCAATACCAATTTAATAGTGTTGATAAAAAACCGGATTATGGCAATCTAAATTACTGGGCAGCACATCCCTGGAAAAAAGATCCCAGTGACAGTGTACCAAGGCCATTACGGGCAAAGTATAAAAAAGATTCCACGGTAGATGTATTTTTTCTTTACCCTACTTCGCTGACGTCGCAGGCAGATACCCGTTGGAATGCAGATATAGATGACGCTGCAATAAATGCGAAAACGGATAATTCTTCCATTTTATACCAGGCAAGTGTATTCAATGAAAAATGCAGGGTATTTTCGCCACGTTACCGCCAGGCACATTTAAGAGCTTTTATAATTGATGAAAAGGAATCCGGTAAATATTTTGACACCGCCTATGAAGATATTAAAAATGCCTTTGTTTATTACCTGGAACATTTTAATGGCGGCAGGCCAATAATAATAGCCTCTCATAGCCAGGGTACCAAGCATGCAGAGCGATTACTTAAAGAATTTTTTGATAACAAACCTCTTTACACTAAACTGGTTTGCGCTTATATCATTGGCTTACCGGTTCCGGATAATTATTTTACCGGTTTACAACCCTGCAGCAACGCTGCTTCAACAGGATGCTTTGTAAGCTGGCGTACTTTTGCAAGAGGTTACATCGAACCTAAATTTGTTGCTAAGGAAAATTTTAATGCCGTAGTAATTAATCCCCTGAGCTGGACTGCAGATACCAGCCTTGTTTCTTCTTCAAAAAATGAAGGAGGTGTTTTATTAAAATTCAATAGGATCGTGCCGCATGTTGTAAATGCTAATATCCACCATAATATTTTGTGGGCGTCTAAACCAAATATTACCGGAAAGATTTTCTTTACCAAAAAAAATTACCATATCGGCGACATTAACTTATTTTATATGAACATCCGTAAAAATGTAGAAACCAGGATCAATGCTTTCCGGAAACAACAACCGGTCGTAAAATTATAAACCATATTTCGCACTTATTTCCAGCATCCTGTCGATGGGCTTTTTGGCAGCGAGTCGCAATTCTTCATCCATGATAATCTCAGGTAATTCATATTCCATGCAGAGATATAATTTGTCTAATGTATTTAATTTCATATGTGGGCAATCATTGCAGGCACAACTGTTATTAGGTGGCGCAGGAATAAAGGTCTTGCCGGGATTATTTTTTTGCATCTGGTGTAAAATACCTGTCTCCGTTACTACAATAAATTCTTTCGCATCATCTTTTTGCGTGAACCTCAATAACCCGGTTGTACTTCCAATATAATCTGCAAGTGCTAAAACCGGTGCTTCACATTCAGGATGCGCAATGACTTTAGCTTTAGGGTGGCGGATCTTTAATTTAGTGATCTTTTCCAGGCTGAATATTTCATGCACCATACAGGCCCCGTTCCACAGTAACATATTTCTACCCGTCTGTTTGTTGATATAAGCCCCAAGGTTCTTATCTGGCGCAAAAATGATGGGTTGTGTCCCCGGTAAACTTTCAATGATCTTTTGGGCGTTGGAAGACGTGCAGATGATATCACTTAATGCTTTCATCCCGGCAGAGCAGTTAATATAAGTGATCACTAGATGATCCGGGTGCTTGTCTTTAAATAATTTGAATAATGCCGGTGGTGCACTATCACTTAATGAACAACCGGCTTTTAGATCGGGTAGTAAAACCTTTTTATTAGGATTTAAGATCTTCGCGGTTTCCGCCATAAAATGCACCCCTGCAAAAACGATGATATCAGCTTCCGTTTTCTCCGCAGCCTGTGCAAGTGCAAGGCTGTCCCCAATAAAATCTGCCACGTCCTGTATATCCGGTTCCTGGTAATAATGCGCCAGTATGATCGCATTCTTTTCTTGTTTTAATCTTTCAATTTCCGCGAATAGGTCCAGTTCCGGGTTGATGCTGATATCCAAAAATCCGGCGTCATTGATTTTTTCTTTTGCGTTGTTGATATCTGTCATAATATGTATTAATACTTATTATTTATATAATCACTTACTACTACTATGGGTGTTAATAAGTGTAAAGAAATATTTTTTACACTGATGTAAAATTAAAACCTTTTACTTATACAGTTTCATCCACAGGTAATTAACATCAAAATAATTATAACTATGCACCACTGAACCGGCTTCCTATGCTGTTTATGAACTTTAGTATATTTAATTATAAACAGCCGTTAATAAAAAAGCAGGGGGAAAACATTTCAAGGACTTTTAAAAATACCAATGTTAATATCGGTGGTATAAATGGTCATCTTCCAACAGTATTTTTTTTTAAAAAAGCATTTATAAAACTTAAACTCATTTTGCAAAGATTTTTTAAGGAAGTAAACCACAGTTATCAACAGTAAAAGCTGCTTATTAACAACAGGCTGTTTAAAACTCCCTATCTGATAAATGTTAATAAAATTTATTAGTGCCTGAACCGGTATTGCATAAAAACCTTGCCAATCCTCAATTTTTTGAGCGTTAATAGCCCAGAATTTAAGTGTTAATATCTTATTTTCCCCTATTTTTGCCGTCCATTTTAATTAAGGAAAAAATATGCAAGTAATCCAGACAATCAGGGATAAGGGCGCTGCTGTTGTAATAGCAGTAATTGCTTTAAGTTTAATTGGGTTTTTATTAATGGATGCCAAATCAGGAAGTAAGGGAGGCGGCGGCTTTTTTAACTCTTTAGGCAGCAATGTAGGAAAAGTTGATGGCGTGGCCATTGAAAAAACTGAATTTGATAAAAAATATACAGCTGCCTACGACCAGGCAAAAGAGCAGGCACAACAACAGGGCGGTAAGGTTCCCGAAGCTGAAAATGTAAGGGAACAGGTATGGAACCAGGTGGTGAATGAACTGGTATTTTATAAGGAAGCTAAAAAATTGGGTATAGATTTTACCTCGAAAGAACTGTCGGCCATCTTAGCCAGTAACGACCAGGGAAACCCGCTGTTACGCGACAGGTCAATGGTTGATCCTGCTACCGGCCAGATCGACCAGTCAAAACTGATCAATGCCCTGAATGTTATAAAAAAAGCAAAGGGCACTCAGCTTGACGCTATCAATGCACAAATTGGCGACCCACTGAAACTGACCAGTATCTCTACTAAATATTTCGCCTTATTAAATGCAAGCACCTACTATCCAGCGTGGATGCAGGAAAAAGATAAAGTGGAGAGCAAAAGTTTTGCAACCATTTCTTATGTAGCAATACCTTATGGCGCAATAAGCGACAGTACTATAAAAGTTTCGGACGATGAGATCAGCGATTATGTTCAAAAACATAAGGAACTTTTTAAAGTTGAAGAGGGCCGCATTCTATCTTATGTGGCTTTTAGCCAGTTAGCCAGCGCCGATGATAGTGCTAAAACAAAAGAAGCTGTTGCAGGTTTAAGGAGCGGCCTGGAAACAGAAGCCAATACCACGGCCTTTATAGCCAGGAATACTTCCGCAATACCATTAGATACTAACTACCGCCCAAAAGTCAGGATCACTTCAGTGGCTATTGACACGATCGTTAAACAACCGGTTGGTACAGTGTACGGCCCTTATGTTGACGGGGGCAGTTATATACTTGCAAAAGTATTGGGAACTAAAACTTTGCCGGACAGCACCAAAGCAAGGCATATATTAATACCTACTACTGACCAGCAAACCGGGCAACCCATTATCGAAGACAGTATCGCCAAAAAAAGAGCCGATAGCATCCTTACGGCGGTGAAGGCAGGTGCGGATTTCGCGGTGTTAGCTAAACAATACGGAACAGACGGTACAAAAGACAAAGGCGGTGACCTTGGATTCTTTGGTTACAGCGCACCAATGGTAGAAGAGTTTAATGATGCATGTTTTGGTAAACCAATTGGTACAAAGGAAGTAATCAGGACGCGTTTTGGTTACCATGTTATCGAAATCACCGGGGAAAAAGGCACTCAGCCGGCCTATAAGATTGCCTTTATGGCCAAAGAGATCCTGGCAAGTGAAACCACCGTGGGTAATGCTAACCTGAATGCTACTAAATTATCTGGTCAAAAAGGAGCGAAAGATTTCGATTCTTATATTGCTAAAAATGGCCTTCAAAAGATAACAGCGTTTGCGGTAGTTAAAGAAAATGATTTTCAACTGGGGCAACAGTTACAGGATGCAAGGCAATTGGTAAGATGGGCTTTTGATGCCAAGGAGGGCGATGTGAGCGATCCCTTTAATATCGGTGACCAGTTTGTAGTAGCTATAGTTGATAAAATACAGGCGGAAGGAACCCAGGATGCCAAAGCTGCCAGGCCAATGGTTGAAGGAGTAGTACGCAATCGAAAGAAAGCCGCCAGTATTATTAAAACTATTGGTGATAATCCAACCCTGGAAACAGCGGCAGCGGCATACAAGAACCTGTACCCTGTTAAAACTGCTGGTGAAGATTCTTCTATTGTGTATAGTAAAGTAAATATTCCAAATTTGGGTGAAGAACCTAAAGTGATTGGCGCAAGTTTTAATAAAGCCTACCAAACTAAGGTTTCTCCACCGATCGAAGATAAAGATGGCGTTTATTTGATAAAAGTAAACAGCATTTCCATAAAACCCGGGGATAGCCCCGAAGCTGCGTCGGTACAAAAAACCCAGCAAAAAAACAGCCTGCGCAACCAGGCGGCGGCTTCATGGTTTGAAGGCCTTAAAAACCAGGCAACGATAAAAGACAGCCGCAGTAAATATTATTAACCAGTCACAAAATAGTGAAGAAAGCCCCCGGAGATCCGGGGGCTTTTCATTTACGATAAAAAGAATTTTTTAACGGCCGGGAATTGGCAGGGTAATATTGCTATAACTTTACATTATGGAAGATGTAATGGGCAACAAAGTGGCGGAAAGCGGTATAATCACCCTAAACCTGGAAGATTATTACCCTCAGGGAGAAACCATTGTGTTTGACCTGAAGGAATATTTATTTATGGGGCTGATAGTAAAAGAAAAGGATTTCAGGGAGGCATTAAAAAATTTAGACCTCAGCCCCTTTACCAATAAAAACGTGGCGCTTACCTGCAGCGCCGATGCCATCATACCCATGTGGGCCTATATGCTGGCCGCTTCTTATCTTCAACCCGTGGCTAAGGCAATAATTTTTGGTAACGAAGATTTTTTACAGAAAACATTGTTCTTAAAAAATCTTTCTAAAATAAATCCTGCAGATTATACTGATAAAAGAGTGGTGATAAAAGGCTGCGGCGATCTGCCCGTTTCAGAGTCAGCTTATGTAGAGATCACCAATATTCTCAGGCCCGTTGCCAAAAGCATTATGTATGGCGAACCCTGTAGTACGGTACCTATTTTTAAGAAAAAGGCGTAAATCGTGTGTAGTCCATCGTCAATTAATGATAATGGACTCGTTCATCATTAAGGCATCAAAACCATCCCCGTTTCCTGAATATCCTGATCATTATAAGTGGAATGCCGATCATGGCAAATGCGGCAATAATAAATGTGGTGTTGGTGTGTAGCCATTTCATGTTTTCAAAATTCATCCCGAAAATACCGCCGATAACTGTGGCGGGTGCCAGTAAACAGGTTACTACAGCCATCACTTTCATTACTTCGTTCATCTTTAAATTAACATTACTTAAATAAAGGTCATTTAAGTTCATCATCATATCACGGTAGTTTTCCGCAAGTTCATTGGCCTGCAGAATATGATCGTATACATCCTTAAAATATTTTTCTGTGCGCTCCTCGATTAGTTCACTGTCGCTGCGAAGAATGCCATTCACCAATTCCCTTACAGGAGAAATGCTGCGTTTTAAAACGATCATTTCTTTACGCAGCATATTAATTTTAGCCAGCGTCCGGGTGTTGGCATTACGTACAATATCTTCTTCAAGCCCTTCAATTTTTTCTCCCAGTTTTTCCATTACCACGAAGTAGTTATCAACGATCATGTCGATCAGCGAATAAAATAAATAATCTGCACCATTCTGCCGCACTTTGCTCCCGGCAACCTTTAACCGATCCCTTAATGGATTGAATACATCCTTTGCTGCATCCTCCTGGAAACTGATAACAAAATTCTTTCCCAAAACAATACTGACCTGTTCAACTTCCACCGCCGAATCTTTTTCATTGAAGTACATCATATTCAGCAGGCAAAAAACGATGCCTTCAATCTCATCCATTTTTGGACGCTGGCCAATACTTAAGATGTCTTCTGTAATCAAATAGTGAATCCCGTAATGCGTACAGATCTTCTCTACATCAACTTTGCGTAATCCATCTACATTGAGCCAGGTGATGTTCGGGGAATCTAAAAAGCGAAAACAATCAGGAACAGTTTGTAATTCTCTCATCTCCGCATGGGTGGCATTATAATCATAAACAAAGGTCTTTATTTCCTCCGGTTCTACCCGCGAAGCAACAACAGTAGGATTTACCTGCAATACCTTTTTGGTACGGAGCAACTCCAGTGGGTTTAAAATATATGAGAAGTATTTTTTACTTTGTTCAAACATGGCCGGCAATTAAAAAACAATTTACACAATATTTTTTTATTTAGCGGGTTCGGTCACGGGCAAATAAAAGCCCGCATATTTTACCGGCTTTTATTGCGTTTTATTTGTGTATTTATTTTTTCTTTAAAAGCAACTTTGCGTTTACCCATTCATTGGCTGCATCTGTAAATGAAATGATCTTGTCCCAATTCCCTGCCGGCTCAAAATTATGCAGGTAATTTTTTTTTACTTTTATGGTCACCAGTTTATCGGTAGCACTAGCGTCAGCGATAAAAAACCCCGCCTCCGTTTCCACCTTTTTATTTAGTGCAGCAATACCTTCGGCAATATAGCCCTCAGGTATTTCCAGTTGTATATTATATTCTATGCTGCGGGCAAAAGGCATATATACATCTATATCTCTTTTACGCTGTTCCTGTTTAATCAGCAGGGGCTGGCCCTGTATCTTTCCTATTTCCACGATAATATTATTACCCGCTTTTTTTATAAAACCCCCTAAATTAAAAGAAGAACTGTACACAAAGTCGGGAGCAGTATGCCTAACACCAAGATTATCGGTTTTATAATCTTTAAGCTCTGTAACATCCTGTTCAAACCAATCCTTAGCTTCTTTTATAAAAGCATCCTTCTGTTTTTTTCTTGCTTCCGCAAAAGCATTCTTTACTTCGTCAACATATTTTTTACTTTTCTTGCCGTCTTCCAGGTCTTCGATCAAAGGTTTTTCTTCTTTAAAGGCTTTTCGTTCTGCCTCGTAATAATCTTCATAAAGAATCAGGTTCTTCTGCTCATCTTTTTTATAGTATCCTTTTAAAGTAGTGGAACGCTTTATAGTAAGATTATTTTTATCAGCAGTTAAAGCAATTTTTAAATTTTCTATATGTGCATTTTTATCAGCGCTGCCGGTAGGTACCTTTGGGCCGGGTGCAATATTGGTAAGCCCCATCATTTTTTTTATACCCATTATGGCATTGGGGTGATCGAACGTAAAACTTTTGGTGCTGGTAGCGCCTTCAATTTCACCAGGTACTGCAAAAGGCACATCATACACAGTTTGCAGTGATAAAAATTTATCCGACCCGGTTAGGTAAGCAGTAGTAGTAAGGTCGCCTGAGCTCATGATCTCCGACATACGTAATCCTGTACGGTCATTGGTTACCAGTATCGCCGGATCCAAACCGGCAGCTTTTAAAGTACAGAATAATGGAAAGGCTAAACCGTTGTAAGTGTTATAACCAATACTTATTTTATCGGAAAGCTTGTTGATATCAAAATTGAGCAGCTTGGTAAAACGCAGGGTATAATATAACTGGGCCGCTTTTTCATCATCGCTGAATTCTTTAAATGAAGAGCCGGCCTGTTTTGTTTTTTTCTTGGCGTCGCTCTCAATATCATCATACTCGGCTTTGGCGGCTTTCATCCAGTAACCACTGTAATAACTTTGAGAAAGACTGCTGGCTTTATCATCTAAAAATTCGTCAGCATCAGTATTTTTAGATACTTCACCAGGCTTCTTGGTATCCATCCATTTACTGCCGAAACCTTTATAACCTAAAGAAATATTCATGCGTATAAAAGGCAGCTGCATACCCGGCGCTACCCAAAGCGAAGTTTCAAACGGCGGTATGTTGGCTTTTTCAACATCAACAATAATATCCTTATCATCGTTCTTGCTTACCCGCAATTCCGGTGCGCCATTATAACTCCTGTATTCAATAGCATATTTTTTTCCGAGCTGTGCATGAAAAGAAAGGCTGAGGATAGGTGCATCATCAAATAACAATACACGGTAAGGTTTATTGCTCATGTCATTGGTAAGGTTCTGTTCAGTAGCAATAAAATAATCCAGGATATCGCCCGGCTGAAGATCAGGAACAGCAACCTTTGCCTTTTTTTCTGCGGCGCCATCTTTGGTCAGAACGATATCATCGGCATTAATTTCTTTTACACTGCCATTTGGTTTGATAACCCTTACACCAACATAAGAAGTGGTTTTGTCAGCAGTATAAAAACCGCTGGTCCTTTCAAACTGTGTAAAACTTAATTCAGAATAATCGGATACAGCGTTCTTATCATTTACCTTAACCATTTCCCTTACTACTTCGGTAAGTGTTTGTTCTTTTTTAGGCCCAAAGCCGAGGCCGTAAAAAGCAAACTTTGATTTACTGTCGGCAGTAAGTTCAGTGTGGTGTGCAATAATAACTTTAGAAGCATTGGTATATTGCTGCGGTACGGCCTTTACTTTGAACTGGGGTTTATCCCAGGCCCAAACCGCCTGGCGCATTGCCTCTGACTCTTTTCGGTATTTCTCCGCGTCCTTCGATTGTGCATTTACTTTAGTGAATGTTGCAGAAAAAACAACTGCAACCGATAACATAAAAAGTTTCATTGGTTCTTATTTTTGTGTGAGTATGATTTGCTGGTTATAGAAATTGGTGAGTTGTTCGATATCTTTATTCCATTGCGAAAAATTTTCAGGTTTTAATTCAGACTGGTTAAGGATGATCTCATTCTTATATAAAACTTTCCCTGCTACATTATTATAAGATGCATTAAAACTATAGCCCGGCTGTTTGATCGATAATTTTTCAGGCAATGTACTAACGGTTTTACCCGGGGGTATTTGTATCTCTGTTTCAAACACGAGGTTGTTCTTAAAATCAAACCAATAGGGCAGTTTTCTTTTTGCGGTATCAATTTTAAAATTCTCCATATTTCGGCGGTTGTCTGCATCTAAATAAATGTCTTTGTCAAATGCGGTAAGTACATCTTTCCACAACACATCATATTCAACTTTAAGGTCTGCATTATAATTGGAAAGGTTATTGATCTTTAAATTACTGATCTCGAAATTCTGTTTGCCCCCGGCTAAAAATTGCTTCAGTGCATTTTCCTGTTTATCCATCTTGATATCATTCAGGCCCGATAACAACCATTCTTTGTTCTCACCCTTCCATATTTGTGTTACATGGCCTTTGAGGCTATTGCCTTCAATAGAAAATTTCCTGGATTCTGTAGCGGTGTTTTGCAGGTAAGTTGCCACAGGAACTTTTTCCAGCAGGTACTGGCTGCCATTTTCAATTAATGTTTGCCTGCCCTGTATCCTTTCTGCGATCTCGCCATAGCCAATATATTTTTCCGTAGCATCCAGGTAAACAGGCTTGCCTTTATTCATCCATGCACAGATCATATGGTTATCTACAGACAATGAAGGCGTACTGTAATCGTAAGCGATATGCCTGGTACCGATCCAGCACCTGCGGGCGTCTAAGTTAACAGAGCGCAACATTACTGTAAGCAGGTTGGCCATGCCTTTACAATCACCATATTTTTTTCTCAATACTTCCTGTGCTTTCTCCGGCTTAAACCCGGCAATACCATTTTCAAAAGCAATGTACCTGATATTATCCTGCACCCACTGGTATATCTTTTTTACCTTTTCCTCGTCTGTGGCAGCGCCTTTAACCAGCTCTTCTGTTTTTTCTTTTACCAGTTTTTCATCGTTACTGTTCTGGCTTAAGAGGTTTTTGTACCAATCGTATTGTTCTTTTACGGTATTGAAGTAAACATATTTTTCATCTTTTGGCTCAGCAGATTTGCACAAAACCAAAATATGTGGTGTAAAATAACTCGGGCCCGGTGCGGAACGTTCATTGTTCATCGCGGGAATATTCGACATGGTATAAGTGTACACGGTCTCGTCACCATCGAGGCTCACATTTTTTTTAATATTGAACTGTTTAAAATTGTATTCTTTTATTTCCAGCTTCATCCAGGAAGGAACAATGATCTTCACCTCCTGCTCCTGTATCATTTGTTCATCCATGAAATAGATGCTGGTAAAATAATGCGGGTCAAGTGTTGTTTTTTTAAAGATCACTTCTGAAGTACTACCCTTTTTTAGCAGGGGCAACTGGAAATAACAAACGTGTGCATCAGAATAAAAGATACCGTCAGAATTATAGTACTCGTATTTTGGAACTATGCCGTTCTTTTTAGACTCATTCACATAGATGGTCACATCATCTATGGTCTCGATATCATTATAGAATTCCGCTACCTGTATATCTGTCCTGAAATTATTACAGGTATACAAGCGGCTGCTTTCTTCTTTTACCTGTACAGGGTGTTCAGCATTGCCTTTTACAAATTTAAATTCCTTAGTCGACTTACTGATAACCACGTTCTTCTCATCGTCGGAATTTTGAGCGGTAGAAAACTTTGAAACTGTAAAAAGGAATGCGAGGAGTATTAGTTGCTTCATTAATGATTTTTAGGGTATAAATAACGAAATATAACAGCGAAAAGTATGTGATAAAAACAATCAAAACAGCCTATAACTGCTCATATAATGCCCTTAATTTTTTCCTGGTGATGATCTTTTCCCAATCCTTACCCAGTGCATTTTCCCATAAAGGTTTCATGCCCAGCGAAACATTGATCATTTTATCAAAGTCAGCATCGCTTAATCCTGCGCAGATATGTTGTGGTATATCAATATTATTCTTTGCCACCATTAGTTTAAATTCCTTTACGCCTTCGGGGTAATATTCTTCGAGCTTATCAAAAACAATACAATTGCCTACACCGTGTTTGGTACCGAGTAAATAACTGAGGCCATAACTAACCGCATGGGCTACCCCCACCTGGCTATAGGCGATACTCATCCCACCCGCATAGGAAGCCATCATTAATTTATCATCGCTGTCAGCATCCCACCCGCTTCTGTTCACATACACTTCCCGGCAAAGCTGTAATGCTTTTTCGCCATAGCTTTTACTGAATTCATTTAAATAAGTACCCGTTAAACTTTCAATGCAGTGGATATAACAATCCATGCCCGTGTAAAAACGCTGGTTAGTGGGAGCATCGGCAGTAAGTTCTGGATCGAGCACGATCTGGTCGAAAGGGGTGAAGTCGGAATTCATCCCCAATTTTTTGGTAGGGCCGGTCAATACCGTGGTCCTGCTTACCTCAGCGCCGGTACCACTTAAAGTTGGGATACCCACTTTATAAACGCCCGGCTGTTTTACCAGGTCCCATCCCTGGTAATCTGCAGAAGACCCGGGATTATTCATCATCAAGCTTACCGCTTTAGCAAGATCCATTGTGGAACCGCCACCAATGCCAATCACACCGCTTATGTTACCAAACTCTTCTTTTAACTGGCTGGCCAAACTATCTACATAAGTTGTTTTGGGCTCGTAGGTTACATCAACAAAAATTATTTTATCATTGTTGCGCAGTGGCACCCTTGATGCCAGCGACTTGCCTTCTCCACCGGATCCCGGGGAAAAAAAATGATCCACCAAAAAAACCATCGGTGCCCCCGCTTTACGGTAGGGTGCGATGATCTCATCCAACTGGTTAAAACTGCCGCGGCCATAAATTACATAGCCCACCATTTTAAAATTCCTGAATGCCATAGATTGATTTTTTTAGACCGCCACGAAATTACAGAAAATTTTCCCGCGGAACTCCTTGCAGGATTACCTGGCGGTAACTATTAAAAAAAGCGTTTAAAACTTTCCAGCAATCCCTGGTATTTTTAAAATAAGTGATATTGGGTATTGGCAGAACAAAAAAAATAAATCATCTTGTCAGCCTAAGCAACCAACTAACCAATAAATATTATTATGCCCAAACACGAGCAAACAATCCAGCTGAATACTATTGATAAAGAAACAGCGCTGGCCATCAGCTACCAGGCGATGAAGGACCTGGGCTGGACAGTGCAATATGCAGGAGAAGAAAAATTGTTGGGCAAAACACCAAAGGACTGGAAGAATTTTCCATTACAGATCATGGTCACTGTAGCAAACGACAGCTTAACGGTGAGCAGTGAAATGGTTAGCGGGGAATCTTTTGATATGCGGAGTAAAAATAAGAAAGCTACTACTGCATTCCTGGCAGCATTTGAAACGGCTCAAAAAACGATACCAACAAACAGTGTTGAAAATAATAAGGCGGCTATTACAACTTTAAGAGAAGCGACTCTAAAAGCTGCTGAACAGGAGCAGCAACAGGCTGCGGAAATTGACAGGGCAATGAATTTATCCGGCAGTAATTTATATGTTACCTATTCCATCATTGCTGTTAATGTGCTGGTCTTTATTTTAATGGCCATGGATGGCGCCGGTATTATGGAAACCAATGGGCTGGTGCATATCAAATGGGGCAGCGATTATATAGCGCTTACATTGAGCGGCGACTGGTGGCGGCTTATTACCAGCACGTTCATTCATTTTGGTATCATCCATTTGCTGATGAATATGTATTGCCTGTATATGGTGGGCGTTTATTTAGAACCGATGCTGGGAAAAGCAAAATATACAATTGCTTATTTATGCACGGGTGTTTTAGCAAGTGTCATCAGTCTTTGGTGGCATAGAGATATTGCTGAGTATAACAGCGCAGGTGCATCGGGAGCAATATTTGGTATGTACGGATTGTTTTTGGCATTGTTGAGCACGAACCTTATTCCCAAACAAATGAGGATGCCCTTATTACAAAGTATCGGCATTTTTGTAGTGTATAATTTAGTATATGGCATGAAGGGTGGCGTAGATAATGCGGCGCATGTAGGCGGGTTGGTTAGTGGTTTTTTAACCGGGTTTATATATGTGTTCAGTATAAAAAAAGAAAGAGAAGGGCAAAAGCTGCAATGGGTAATTCCAGTAGTGATCGCACTAACTGTTGGAACCGCTTATGGTTACCTGGAGCAGCATAAAATGGGAAGGGAAAATAGGGATAAAATATTGGCAGAAATAAAAGACGTAACAACACATGGAGATATAGATTCGTTTGATGCAAAATATAATGAGTTTGTAGAACTGCAAAAGAAAGCCATATCAATAGTTTACGATACCACACTTACAAAGGAATCTTATATACAGCAATTAAAAGATACAGCAGAACCCAATTGGGATAAAGCAGAGGCTTTAATGAAAGAAACAACAACAATGAATGTATCAGACGCTATGCACAAAAAAGCAGATGATGTAATACAATATATTGAATTAAGAAAGCAGGAAATAGCTATAAAAAAAGAACTTCTTGATAATAAATCTGAATCTGTGTATATCAAATTAAACGAAACCGTTGACAAAATAGATTCAGTTCTGAATCGGCTTCAAAAATAATTATAACATTTTTGCCGCTCTTTCCAAATCTTCCGGTGTATCGATCTCAATGCCCATATATTGTGTTACTACCATTTTTAGCGCCACGCCATTTTCCAAGTAGCGAAGGCATTCAATTTTTTCGGAGGCTTCCAATGGCGTCATTGGCCAGCCGGTAAAATCGATCAGTGCCTGTTTACGAAACGCATATACGCCGATATGCTCGTAATAAACAGCAGTAATATTTTTATCCCTGGGATAAGGAATAACACTCCGGCTGAAAAAAAGCGCATTGCAGTTTTTATCTACGGCCACCTTTACATAGTTGGGGTCGCTGATGAATTTTTCTTCTTTCAGTACCTGCATCAGTGATGCCACCTGCACCTTTTCGTCATCGAATGTTTGCAGTAATTTTTGCAGCGGCTCCCTTTGTACAAAAGGTTCGTCGCCTTGTACATTTACGATGATATCTACCTCCATACCCGAAGCGGCTTCTGCAATGCGGTCGCTCCCGCTTTCGTGTTCTTTCATACTCATGGTGGCTTTGCCGCCATGTTGGGTTATTTCCCTGAAAATAATTTCACTATCGGTCACCACGATTACTTCATCAAACAGGCCGGTGGCAACAGTATTATCATAAGTATGGCGGATGACCGTTTTGCCTTTTAATAACTGCATGAGCTTTGCAGGAAAGCGTGTGGCAGCATAACGTGCCGGTATCAGGGCTATCTTTTTCATCAATGAAAATTATTGGAGCAAATCTAACAATAATATGGCACGCAGAGCCCCGGAGAACGCAGAGGAAACTTTTATTTCTCTGTCGGGCCTGCCACTCTGCGTGCCAATTCTTATTGAACCTCTTTTTAAAAAACAAATTGAATGCCCTATATTTGAATACCTGGCGTTTTTCGATTGCAAGCCTTTAATTTATTAAACTAACTGTTATGCAAGCAAGCGAACTGTTGCAATCGTATCTGGTGGATGCCGATACCTGGGATGAGATGTATAACAATGCATCGGTAAGAGAGCAGTATAAAAAAGCACTCGACTTTTTACAACAACTTTCCATCGACGAACTGAATAAAAAAGAAGAACTGGCCAAAAGACTATTCATGAGCCAGGGCATTACTTTTACCGTGTACAGCAGCGGCGAAGGCATTGAAAAAATATTCCCGTTTGATATTATTCCCCGTATCATCACTGCACCGGAATGGGAATTTATTGAGAAGGGCATTAAACAGCGGCTGAAGGCCCTCAATCTTTTCCTTAAAGATATTTACAGCAACCAGTTCATCATAAAAGACGGTGTGATACCCGCTCAAATGATCTACAGCTGCCCGCATTATTTAAGGGAGATGCATAACTTCCCGGTGCCTTATGATATCTACGTGCATATTTCCGGTATCGACCTGATCAGGGACAGCGACGGATCCTTTTATATTTTAGAAGATAACCTGCGTACGCCCAGTGGCGTAAGTTATATGTTGGAGAACAGGGAGATCACTAAACGCATTTTCCCCGACCTGTTGCCGCAGAACAATGTAAGAACAGTAACAGAATATCCCAATATCCTGCACCGCAACCTGGTGTCACTTTCACCAAGGCAGATCTACAATCCTACCATTGTTTTATTAACCCCCGGTATTTATAACTCCGCCTATTTTGAACATACCACGCTGGCAAGGCTGATGGGTGTTGAACTGGTAGAAGGGAAAGACCTGGTAGTAGATAATCATAAAGTATACATGAAGACCACCGCGGGCCTGCAGCAGGTGGACGTGATCTATAGACGGGTGGATGACGAATATTTGGATCCCCTGGTTTTTGATCCAACGAGTTTGTTGGGTGTGGCCGGCCTCATGAGTGCTTACCGTAAAGGGAATGTTGCGATTGTGAATGCCGTAGGTAACGGTGTAGCCGATGATAAGGCCATTTATACTTTTGTGCCCGCTATGATACGTTATTATTTGAACGAAGAACCCATCTTAAAAAATGTGCCTACCTACCAATTAGGCAAACACGAAGAATTGGAATATGTGTTTAAGAATATTGAGCGCATGGTGATCAAAAAAACCAATGCCAGCGGCGGCTACGGTATGTTGATGGGCAGCGCTGCTGATGAAAAGGAAATTGAAGAATATAAAAAAGAAGTGTTGCACAACCCAAGGGAATTTATCGCACAGCCCATCATAAGTTTATCCAGTTGCCCCTGTTATATGAATGGCGGCTTAAAAGCACGGAGGGTTGACTTACGTCCCTATGCTTTGTGCGGTCCCGGAGGAATAGAGATTGTTCCCGGTGGGTTGACAAGGGTGGCGCTTAAAGAAGGTTCGCTGGTAGTTAATTCTTCGCAGGGTGGTGGCAGTAAGGATACCTGGGTGCTGGCGGAATAGGGGCCCTGCCTATCCTCCCCAGGAGGAGGGATAGGGAGAAGATTAGAGCGAAGATAGTGTCGATTAATATTAAAAATATTTAATAAAAAATAAAACATAATCTTCGGATTGATCTACCGGGTTTCCCTCCCCTTGGGGGAGGATAGGTAGCGCCGGAGTTACTTTAAATATGTTAAGTAGAGTTGCAGACAGTTTATTTTGGATGAGCCGGTACATGGAAAGGGCAGATGGTATATTGAGAATGCTGAAGATCAACTATGCTTCTTCGCAGGATGATATACAGGAATTTTCATGGAAACCGGTATTGAAGATCTTTACTTTTTTAAAAGAAGAAGAAGCGGAAGCCTTAGCCCAAAATACCAGGAACGTTTTACAGTTCATGGTCACAGATAAAGAAAATCCTAATTCAGTTTTTAATATCGTAACGCAGGCAAGAGAAAACGCGAGAAGCGTTCAGGACCATATCACCAAAGAAATGTGGCAGTGCCTCAATGATTTTTACCATACCATACGGCAGGAGAAACTGGTAGACCTGTTGCAGAGAGAAGATCCTATCAGTGTACTGGATACGTTGATAAAACAGGGCCTTTTATATTTTGGCACCACAGATGTTACAATGTCAAGAGGCGAAGGCAATGCCTTTATCAATATTGGAAAATTTTTGGAAAGAGCGATACAGTCTGCAGATATCTTAGACATAAAATTCAGCGACATGAATTATGAACTCGATAAACCCGCGGATACTACCTATTGGAAATATTTGTTGATGTCCATATCCGGTTATGAATTGTATTTAAAAACTTACCGCAGTGGTTTTGGCGCAAAGAATGTAATGGAACAGATCATACTGAATGCGCACTTTCCGCGTTCGGTAACGTATTCTGTAAACCACCTGCATAAATATTTCAGCCGGCTTAAGAACGACAGCGATGCGGCGAGTTTTACCCATGTGGATTTTATGATAGGTAAACTGGAGAGCAAGATCAGGTTCTCTACACCGGATACGATCATCCAGGAAGGCCTGCATCATTTTTTAACCGAAACCAAATCATCATTATTTCAAATCAGTAATACATTAAATGAAAATTATTTTGCGCATGGATGAGGAACCCGAGACGTGAGTCGTCAGTCGTGAGAGAAGCCAGCGAATTGAATGCTCTTCTCCCGATTCACGCCTCCCGAAATTAAAATATTTAAATTATAAAACTATTCAACATACATGCCCCGTTTTATCATACACCATGTTACCAAATACACCTACCCTGAACCCGTAAGAGACAGCGCCAACCAAATTATGCTGTATCCAATAAAAGACGAGTACCAGGAACTGCAGAACCAAAAAATATTAATCACGGGAGAGCCATTCATCGAAGTGTTTAAAGATTATTATGGAAATGAAATCGGTTCATTCACTAATATTGCACCGCATATGGAATTGAGAATTGATTCCACGGTTTCCGTGGTTACCAAATCAAGGATATTTCCAGCAGATGATTATGAAACCCCTGCACAATGGAGTCACCTTGAAGAAATAAAATTCATGCTGCCGTTTATTGATTTTTTAAAGCAGGAAAATTTTAAAGCACTGCCCGAAGTAAAAAAGATCGCTGACGCTGGCTTTTATAAAACGGTTTCGGTTTTTACGGCTGTGCAACAATTGAATACTTATGTGTACAATAATTTTAATTATATCAAAGGTATCACAACAGTAGAAACCACGCTGGATGAAATATGGAACCTTAAAGCCGGCGTGTGCCAGGACTTTGCCCATATTTTACTGGTGATGCTGCGGATATTGTGTATTCCTGCCCGTTATGTAAGTGGTTATGTTTGCCCGCACGACAGCAGCCTGCGTGGCGAAGGCGCAACACATGCGTGGGTGGAAGTGTACATTCCTTTTTATGGCTGGCTCGGTATCGATCCCACCAATAACTGCGTGGTAAACGACCTGCATGTGCGGCTTGCTATTGGCCGGAGTTTTAATGATTGTTCTCCTGTAAAGGGAACCTATAAAGGAACCGCCAAACAAACACTTGAAGTGGGTGTTTCTGTTTCGCATGAAGATGGCCTGGTGGCCAAACAACAGGCATCCATATTAACACCGCTGGTGGTTAATGCATCACTGATCAATGATAATGACGACGGGAATTCTTACAGGAGGTATATGCAGATGGTGCAGCAGCAACAGTAGTTGGGAAGCTCCAGCTTCACATTTTTACCCAAATGAAAAATACGTTTTAAAAACTAGCGGGCAATTCATCCAAAAGACTTTTACAATTCTGGCAACGGTATTTTTTACTATAGGTGGTTTCCTGCCCGTAAACGATTTGATTTTTTAATTTACCCCAAAAACTTTCGGGTTTATTTATTTTTTCTTCCACCGTTAAGGCTTTGCTTTTGCAATAAGGGCATGGAATATCTTTTAGATATGCAGTTTCGGCATCTTTAATTAAATTAACCGCCTGTTCATAATCTTTATCTTCTACCATTAATTTAATGCCCCCAACAGCAGGGTTCAGTAACGGGTCGATCGTGACTATATTCTCATCCTTTAAATGACAGTTAATGTCATTTTCCCGTAGCAAACCCAGCGTCATATTGGCCAGCATAAAATTATCATAGGACGCAATTTGTTTAAAGTTCATCTCATTTATTGTTTACTGTCGATGATCAATGGTGTGTTACCTTTTCCCATCACGATCACTTTTGCATTGGCACTAAGCGCCAGTTCTTTCATGGCTTTGATCTGTTCGTATTGCAGCTGCTGGTCGGTAAGGCCGGTGTTGATAATGCGCTGGTAATCGGAAATACCCTGTGCTTCCACTCTTTTGCGCTCTGCTTCCTGTTTTTCTTTTTGTAATACAAATTCCATTTTCTTGGCATCCTGTTCCGCATTTATTTTAGATTCAATAGATGCTTTTACAGAATTAGGCAAGGTGATATTTCTAACCAGTAACTGTTCCAGCATCAGGCCACGTTTTTTAAAATCATCTTCAATGCTTTTGTAAATGCGTTGCTGAAATTCATCTCTTTTATTACCAAACAGGTCTACCGCCTGGTAATACACGGCATTATCGCGGATCTTGGTACGGGTGATCGGCCTTACGATCTTATCCCTGTAATCATCGCCGGTTTCTCTTAATAATTTTGGCGCATCCGCCGAAACTATACGATACAAAACCGTAAGATCGATCGTAACTTCCAGGCCATCACTGGTCAATACTTTTATAGCATCGTCACCGGTCTTCTGCCCTTCATCATTAACACCACTCATCGTATAGTTCTGTGTTTTTACATCGAGTTTTTTAATATCGAGTAATGGATTTACAAAATGCAAGCCACTACCCAGCACATCATTCTGTACACTGCCGAATAAAACTTTTACACCAATCTCACCGGCATCGATCTGCTTTACACAGGCCGATACCACACCCAGCGCAATAAAAATAAATCCAACGAGCCGGCCAAGGGGTTTGAATTTTTGTAAAGCCGGATTGCTTTTTAAAAGCACAACCGTAAGAATTAAAACGATAATACCCAATACAATTAAGAACATGGTTGAAGGAGTTTAGGCGTGTAAGTTCAAAAAAAGAATTAATAGTTTAAGGAATCGTTTTGCACATTGCATAAAAAAACCGAAGCTGCTAACTTCGGCTTTAAAATATATTTTGCGTAGCTTTAATTATTCAACATCAGCGGCATCACCAGCATCAGCAACTCTTCATCATCTGCCTGTTCGGTTGGTTTTATGATACCGGCTTTTGTGGGCGTACTTAATTCCATATTGATCTCGCTGGTATCGGCGCCGTTCAGCATTTCAATTAAAAATTTTGCATTGAAAGCAATCTGCAGGTCTTCGCCATCGTATTGGCAGGCCATGCGTTCGTTACCTTCAAAACTAAAATCAACATCCTGTGCTGCTAACTGCAGTTCACTGCCGCTGATGCTTAACGCTACCTGGTTGGTACTTTTATTACTGAACACACTCACACGGCGCAGGGCATTTTGAAAATCATTTTTGTTGACGGTCATTTTATAAGGATTGTCTACCGGTATCACCACTTTATAATCAGGGAACCTGGCATCGATCAACCGGCACACCAATTCGGTGCCACCATGTTTTACGAAAAGGTGGTTACTGTTATAGCTGATGTTCAGTTCGTCTTCGTTATCAGGTAACGAACCTTTTAATAAGCTCAAAGGTTTTTTAGGAACAATAAAAGAATCTTTTTTGGGGCAGCTCACATCGGTTCTTGTAAAACGAACCAAACGGTGAGCATCGGTAGCCACAAAAGTGATTCCCTTTTTATCCAGTTCAAAGAATACGCCCGTCATTGCCGGGCGAAGGTCATCATTGCTTACTGCAAAAATGGCCTTATTGATTGCGGTAACCAATGCACTGGAGGTCATGGTAAAACTATTGGCATCATCTGCAGCCGGTTCTTTAGGAAAATTATCTGGATTTTCTCCCATCACTTTATACTTACCGTTATCGCTGGTGATCTCCAGGCCAAAGTTTTTATCAATATTAAATGTCAGGGGTTGTTCCGGAATATTCTTCAGAGAATCCATCAGGATCTTTGCAGGGATACAAACTTTACCGCTATCCTTAGCCTCGATATCCAGGTGTACTTTCATTACCGTTTCCAGGTCAGTAGCCACTACAGTGAGCTTATTCTTTTCAATTTCAAATAAAAAATCTTCCAGTATGGGTAAAACTGTGTTGGCATTAATAACACCACTGATCTGTTGCAGTTGTTTCAGCAAGGCCGAAGACGAAACGATAAACTTCATAAAATATATTTATTATAGCTCCAAAGATAAAAGATTGCAGTTAATGAAGATAATAAAAATTGAGGGGCAAATGTGAATAACTAAGCAATATGATCTTAATAGATAAAAACCCCTGGTACAAATGGTTTGAAAGCCCCGGAGGGGTGATATTTTGGTAACAAAAAAAGAGTTGCTTGCTAAGCCCCAGCGGGGCGGCATTTTCTATCCGGGAGTATTTTGAAAAATATCGCCCCTCTGGGGCTTGTTGTTCCAGGATGCTATGATTTTTACCAAAATGCCGCCACGCTGCGGCTTGGCAAAAGATTGTTTCGATCTAAGATTATATAGCTGTTTGCCTTTTGAAATCTATTTTTGCAATATCATGAACCCTCAAAGATTCACCCCGCAACAAGCCCTGCCCAAAGCCAAATATTATTGCGCTTACCAGGAGCGGTGCCATAGCGAAGTAAAGAGCAAACTCTATGGGTTCGGCTTAAATACAAAAGAGGTAGACGAGATATTAAGCAAACTGATCGAAGAAAACTATTTGAACGAAGAACGTTTTGCGCTGGAGTTTGCCGGCGGGCATTTCCGGTCAAAAAAATGGGGAAGGGTAAAAATTGCCTATGCGCTCAAACAAAAACAGGTATCTGCTTACTGCATTAAAAAGGCGCTTAAACAAATTGACGAAGACGATTATTTGGTAACCCTGCAAAAGATCTTTGATGATAAATTAAGAACGCTGAAGAGCGAAAAGAATATTTTTATCAGGAAAAGAAAACTGGTGGATCATTTGATGCAGAGAGGTTTTGAAAACGATTTGATAAGAGAATTGGTAAATGGGATTCGATAATCCGCGTTCCCATATAAAAGAGCCGCAGGCGCTTCCTATTCTTTGATCTTATTTCCCATAGTTTTATCAACCACGAAAAATACCTTTGGCTCACTTAAACTTTCGCCGTTGCCATCTGTTTGATTTAAAGGCTGGCCGTTATTATCTAATGTCTGAATAGTCCAAATGAATTTTTTACCAATGATCTTTTGCTGTGCAGTATCGCGTTTGTTTTCTTCACCGCTATAAGGCATCATGCTTAACTGCGGCTGCCAGATGAATTGTGTGGTACCAATAATATTTTTATCTAATAGCGGCTGATTACTTCTTAATGCCTGCAGATTATGCTGGTTTTCTAAAATTTCAAATACACGCAAGCGATAGGTAACAGGCGTTGGTGATGCTGGCGCAACCGGCGTCCACCGAAATGTAATTGCAGTTTGTGCCAGCTTTGCATTTAACTCCTGCTCATTGGAGGGTTGCGTAAGAATAGGCAGTTGATAAGCGGCCAGGTAAAAAGTTTTACATACTTCTGCGGATGCAGGTGCATAATCCGTTGCCCTCAGCAATTGCACACAAAGCATATAATTATCTGCGGCGAGTTTGCCTGTTCTTATAAGTGTGGATTGGTACTTTCCTGTAAACACTACATTCTCCAATGGCAATACGTCCAGTGAATTTAAAATAACAACAGCACCGGCTAAGGGAGTAAATGTTTTTGCTGTATTTAAATTGGTAGCACCAACAATAGTGCCGTCCAAAGTTTTTATGGTTGTTTTTATTTTTACATCGGCAGACTGGCTTTGTGCAGGGCCGATAATAAGCGTGAGCACATCTTTTCGGTTGCCCCATTCCGTTAAATTAGCAGGCGGTCTGCCGGATAAAGATAAATTTACATTGATCTGCGCTTTCAACAATAGTGCTGAAAATAATAGACAGAATATGATGAGTAACTGTTTCATAATTACTTCGTTTTCTTTGTATCAAACCTGTATTGGAAACCGGTGCGGCAGGTGCTCTCTAAATAATTAGCACCATTGGGTACAATTGAATTGCCGTATTTAAAATAGTTGGTAGATAAATAAGTATTCCAGCTGAATTGTTTGGTTATTTTCCAATCCACATTACACGAGGCAATAAGATTGTTGTCAGATTTAAAAGCATTCAGCTTTACCAAATTGTATTGCAGCTGTCCACGCAGCTGTAACTTCTTTTTTGCTGCCGGCATATTTAAGCCACTGCTTATAGTAATTAACCTGGTTTTTGCGAGTGGCACATTATTATAAAAATACATGGCACTAAAATCAGGGGTAAGATCTTTATTAAAATAAGAGGGCACATAGGTAAGCAAGGCCGTGTGGGTATTATTGCTGGTGGTCAATCCTGTCATTACATCACGCTCATCGTATTTACTATAGTTATAACTTAAGCTAAGGAGGTTACTCATTTTGCTGTTGGCCCACGTATAAGAAGGACTAATCCCTAAATCATTGCTTACATTTTTTATCCCATAAGGATTGATACCACTGGCTGATTGAAAACCGAAATTATTATAATTAACATTCAGGCTCCATTGGGTGTTGAATTGGGTGAACCAGTTGAGGTTGCCGATAAACTGTTTAGCTTTTAAGGTTGTGTTGCTGATATTATTTACCCTTTGTCCAAGACTGGCAACTATATTCATTTTATTTTTCCAGGTATTCCACTTTGTATTTAGTGTATAATCCAACCTGTCGGGTTGCAGGTAAGGATAGCCTACTGTTTGAAAACCTGCGCCTAAATATTTACTGCTGATACCGATATCAAAATTCTTCCCTTTCTTACCAATAGAACCGGTGCCTGCATAATCCCTTTCAGTAGCGGTGTGCGCCTTAATAAAAGGTTCGAATGATTTGATCAAAGCCGTTGACGGGGTGCTGAGGTCTTTGGTAAAAATAGATTGTGCCCCTTCCAGTTTAACATACCATCCCTTTTTAAAAAATACATTACTTACCAGGCTGATCACAAATCCTTCCTGCGGTTTGATAGTTAACGGCGGCGGTGCGGCAGAATTGATAACATCTTTTCCTTTTGCAAAATTAAACGCCACTTCGTATTTATCTTCTTTTTCTTTTCCTACCTGGAACATCCAGTTGCTTCGTTTAAACGCTCCAGTAATGGTAGGCGGGCCGGCAAAATAATTGATACCGGGCTGCGATGTTCCTGTAAAGAATTTGATACGGAATTGTCTTGGCCTGAGATCGAACCCGGCGCCGAATACACCAATATCACCGGTACTTAATTCGCTATACCTCAAATATTGTGTGCCCAACTGTAATTCTGCCCATTTGTATTTTGGGTTGACGGCGATATTATTTACCGGGTTGGCAAGCCATTGTTTAAAATTTTGTTTAGGACCTCCCGGAATAAAGCCGCTGTAAGGCCCTGCAAAATTAGTAGGCAATGCGGCAAGGTTAATATTAAAAGGCAAAGAAAAATTTTTACCGAACTCGAAGTTGGGCATAAAATTAAACCTTACCTGGTTCCATGGACGTCGGGGTGTATAACCGGTCCAGCCGGATGGGTTCCTGTTTAAACCATAACCTTCGTAACTAATGCCCATAGTGCCGCTCACAGAAAAGGATAGCGGTTTTTTTTGCGCATGTAAACATAATGAATGCATCAAAAAAACAAGGACTGCTATTATTTTAATACCCGCTCGCTTTTTAATCATTAGACAGGTTTACTTTTTGGGTTTTATTTTTTCTTTTAAAACGGCCAATTGTTTTTCCAGTTGCGGCAACAGTTCTACGTCACCTCTTTTTATGCCCTTTTCTTTTAGCTTCTTTAATTCATCTATTTTTTGTTCGGTGATCTTTATTAATTCTTCATCACTGATAGTTTCCGGGGTTTGGGCAGCGCCTAAATTTTGAACGGACAATGCCTCTATCATTTTTCCATCGGCAGTAGCAGCGCTGGTATTACCACAGGTTGCACAGGGTACATTTTTAGCAGCGCCCATATTTGCGTCCGTTGGATTTCCCACTTCATGAGGATTACCGTCACCCGGGTTATCTCCATGTTGTGATGCTGGTGGAATAGCAATAGTGATGCAGGTAGTTACTTCACACTCTTTACAATTCCTGTCACGGAAAGTAAATTTCACGCAGATTTTCACATATAAAGTACAGCAGCCAATAGCAGATGGGTGAGGTAGGATAAAATTCATATTTAGTGTAGCCGGCAGCGTAAACCCGCTATAATTACCCCAAATGGTTTCTCTCGGGTTTTGATGAACATTGGTTAAAGCCGGCGTGAATTGCGGGATTGGTGGGTTTGGAAGCGCCATGGTAATACTGTCTGCTACCGCGGTATTGGTATTGATATCCGAGGCATTATAAATACTTCCCCAGGTATAAGGTAAATTCTTACAGCTTATACATTCATTTCCATAATTGCTGATAAGATCAAAACTCACTACTTCTGCTCTTACCTGTGTGAACAATACCCCCGGCGGTGCAGTGATATTAAATGTTTGGTTAGATAAAGTATAGGCCGGATTTGTATTGATCACCGTCTGCGTATTCTTACCCGGCGTAACCGCTAATTTATATTCGCAGGGGCAAATTGGACAGATCACTTTAAAAACAAACTGACAACTATCACAAATTTTATTGCCGCATTTACCATAGATCTTTATAGTGTAATAACCCGAAACACTGGTAGTGAAGCTGGCGTTATTGGTGAATGTTGTGATGCCGCCGTTAGGATCCGCGATCACAATTTGCGAAGAACCGCAATTAGGTTTACTGCAAATATAATTGGCTGAAAAATTGTACTTGGTCTTGCATTGTAAGGTGACGGTATCTTTCTTACCGCAATTTAATGGCAGTGAAAAACCGCCACCGGGAATGATAACATTATTTTGAGTTGATGCTGTTGTGGTAATTTTATTCATCCTGTTCACCGGCATTTTACCTATGTCATGAGGGTTGTCGATGATAACAGTGTTGTCAGAAATACTGATTGTTCCCCAGTGACTTTGCGCACAGCCACAACCGTCATCTACCACTAACCCAATATCGAGATCATTATTGTCCTGGCAGGAAAACTGGAAGTTAGCGCTGGTGAAAGTATTCGGATTGATATCGCTGTTCAATGCAGGATTGCTATTGTTTTGAATGGTGAGCATATAACCCGCAGGCGGCGTAACAACCAGATGGTAAGTGCCGGCAGTTAACCCGCAGAATTGATAATAACCGGGCTGCGCCATCATATTGAAAGTAGAGATATGCGGTAAACCCACCTGGTTGTTAGACGCATCATATAACGTGATCGTGCAGCCGTTGATGCCGGGTTCGCCCACATCCTGCAGGCCGTTACCGTTCGCATCAAACCAAACAAAATTGCCAATGCAACCGCAACCGCTATCTATAATATTTACACAAACTTTTCTTGATTCAGCGCCCAGTGTTTGCACCGTATTCTGTGAGGCTGTTGCAGCGAAACTATTCCAGCCAACGGAACTAACCGGTGCGCCTGGAGGAACCTGGGCAGAGAAATAATATGTTTCTGTCTGGCCTGCTGCCAATGAGTAAGTGCCAAAATCGATTCGAATTGCTTTTTGATTTTGTATGGCCGCGGGTATACCGGGAATAAATGCATAACTGAGCCATGTAGCCGCAGTATTACAACCGATCGTGTTATCAGGGATTAAATTGAGATAAGCGCCTCTTGTTGGCAAAAAGTTGGTAGCATATTCTATTGTACTTGCGTTTCCTAGCGGTAATGCGCTGGTTAAATAAATAGGGATCGTACTTCCCCTGCTGTTGCAGTTCACCACGTATTTATCGCCGGGTGTAGGCAACAGGTCCATCATTTTTATTTGTGAAAATGCCACATTACCCGCGTTCTTTACTTTCAATTTATAATATACCGTGGCACCCGGCGATACCGAGATACAGCTATCCCAATGAATGCTGTCGGCACTTACTTCTTTGGTCAACTCCAACGGCACTTTTCTTTCGCAGATATATAATGACGCGTTGTTGTCCCAGGGATAATATTCTGTAACAACGGCATTGCTGCCATCATAACAATCCTCATGATTGGTGAGTAAGCCTGCGGGTGCAGATGTGGTAACCACGGCTTTAAAATTAATCACATACCAGTCGCTGCCATTGTTGCAATCCGCAGTTAATGTAGGCAAATTCCATTGGAGGTTGGTAGTGCTTGTTGATTCGGCATGTGCAACAGTGATCCCTGTTCCCGGTTGATTAGTGGCGTTACATTTTGTGTAGTTGCTGTATTTGCCAAACTTGCTGCTGCCGGGTACATACTGTAATCCAACCGGTAAAACATCTTTAATACTTCCGCCGGTGAAATTGGCAGTGCCGTAATTGTGTACAGCGATCGAATAATTTATGGTGTCGCCGGGGTTTAAGCAGTTGTAATATGCATAGTAATTGCAAAAATCTTTTATAGTTTCAATCTTGGGGATCTTATTGGCGGTCACAAATGTTGGTGTACAGTTATAATTTCCTGTAGAAGTATTGTAGGCCGCACCGGTCATGGTTACATTAGTGCCCGCAGTGATAGGCGTATTCGTATTCCATGTATTGGTGAGCACGGTAAAATACAGTTGCCCGAAATCCTGCAGGGCATTACCGGTAATGCTCATGTTGGAGGTAAGATTAAAATTGGTAATTACACAGGCGGCGGGGACATTGAATGGCGATGCATAAAAATTTACCGTACCTGCCGGCAATGGGCCATTGAAAGTATGCGTGTAAGTGCCACAGGTAGTGACGACAGTTATCGTTACATATTTTCCAGCCGGAATTGCATTCATCTTAAATGAATCCACATGTATCTGCACCGGTATTGGTGCATTGTAACCAATATTACTCAGCGTGGTAGTACTGGTGGCGCATTGATTGGTTTGCGCTAAACTAATATTCAGCCATGCGGGGCAACCAATAAAATAATAAGGCATGCCATTCAAATAATAAGCGGTACCAAAAGCCCCGCAGGTAGTGCCGGGGTATGCCCCGATCAGCGTGATGCATTCTGTATTGGAAGTAGCTGTTTTGGCCGCATTGGTACAGAAATTTGTGCCATGTAATACAGCACTGTTGCATTTGGTGGTATTTAAATTAGCGACAGGGAACTGCACATGGATATAATAATCATAAGCGCCGGTATTCACATCCAAAATATTTGAGCCATTACCTGCATTCCAGGTAACCGTGCCCGCGCCAGTTGTTGAAGGGATTAAATTACCCACTGTTGTTGGCCAGGCATTATGAACGCCAATCACTGTTGCACCTGTTGGAAGATTGTCTGTAACAGAAGCATTGGTTACATTGATACAACCTGTATTATTATACACACGGATATGATAATAGACATCTACTGTAGTACCGCAAATAGATACTACATATTGAAATGGATTTCCTGTTCCATAACCCGAATACCACTGGTAGGTACTGGTAGCAATGTATTTACTGACGTTCCAGCCTTCGGTAGCAACGGCTGTAATAGTCAAAGGCGTACTTAACACCGGAACAGGATGTTCATTGGTAGATATCTTTGCGCTTAACACACCATTCGTTCCATTGCAGGTAGTACCGGGTTTAAATCTTACCTGGTAGCTTACACTGCTTGCACTGGTTGGTAAACTACCTAAGTTAAAAGTTAGTGTTGTAGTAGTGCCTACAGTGCTTGGAACAGCACCACCATAACTGCAAAAGTCGAAGATATTATTAGGAACTGTACAAACAATAGTTGTACCTGTTGCTGCTATATTGCTGATAGAATACTGCACTGTAATGGTATAACAGGCGCCGCAGTTATTAGATGGATTACCCGACTGGCTTTGACTGATACCCAGCGTTTGTGTTTGCGCCGCCGCAGACAGGAACAGGCAACAACCGGTAAAAAATGCTATGATATATTGTAGTTTTTTCATTGTAGTATTTTTAGTGTTTATGCCTTTTAATTTTTCTTACACCCGGTTATTGAATAAGTATAACAAACCAATACATTGCAGACTGTACAGTCTTCGAACGTAATGGTATAGCGGATGCAAAAATTAACCGTGGCATTACAACAGGCCACCAGCGGTGGAATACTTACAGTAAGATTTATCGGGATACCGTTGCTGATATCAATATTATTCACCGCATCAAACTGTGCGGTATGATTAGCTGTTATTCCTCCTGAAAAATTGGGGTTGATTGTGGTGGCGGTACTAAAGTTACCAAACGTGGTGCTGTTCTTATCACAGGCCAGGCAATTCTCATCATCTGGCTTCATTTCAAAATAAACAAGATCAGCCTTGATCCGTTTTACTTTTTTAGGACCTGCAGTAAGCACGACAGGAAGGGTTAAGCTACCGTTCCCATTATTTTGTATCTCGCCTTTTATTGGTGCGGTGATGGTAATATCATCGCAGGCACTGCAGGGGCATTGCGGGTATTTGAGACTGTCAATTTCATTTCTTGCGTTGCGGTTGGGTTTATCTTTTAAGGCATCGTCTACCAAACCATAGTAAGTAAATTGTACCGGTGTATTGGTTGCAGTGGAAAAATCAAATTGAAAATTATGGATCGTGTTTGGTATCAGCATCGCCGGAGTAAAAATAGAAGCTGGCAATGGTGTGATATTGGTTATTGTGCCCGAACTTGATTCCAGTATATCGTTCATCGTTAGTGCACCATTATATGTGCCCGATTTCATCCGGATATTATTGCGGAGGTTCAATTGTGTTCCGGGATTGGGGTTAGCAGGATAACCTGCAAAAGCCAGGTTATCGTTTATTAAAATATTATCAACACTGCTGTTTTTGTTTTCGTAATGCGCCCAGATATGGTATTTGAATAAACCATTTTCTTTTTTCAAACAGGTGGCAGAATCAATTTTAAATTCTGCGTTGGCCCCTCCCATCATTTTTTGGGAAGAAGGGTTATCGTCTTTTTTGTTGGGATCTTTTGGTATCACTTTAAAACTCCAGGGTTCACTATTGCCCTCATTTCTACCCATTGGTTTTCCATTTTTGCCTATAGCCTGTACTGCCCAGGTAAAATCGCAGAGATAAGGTGGTTTGCACGGGCCGGTATATATACCCGTTACAACAGCCTGCGTAATATTATCGACATCTTTTGTAACTATCGGCTGATTGCTTCTCATTGCTGCAGTTCCGTTTTGCCCCTGCATTAATTGCCATACACGTAAACGGTAGGTAACAGTTTCTTTTGGTTTAGGTACCAATGGTGTCCATCGGAAAGTAACGGGCCTGCTTAATTCTGCTTCGGTAAATGCCTTCCCATTTTCGGGTGTGATCAGTGTGGGAGGAGCGTAATCTTCTGCTTTTGCTGTTTCTACCCTGAACTCTTTGCACAGTTCATTGCTAATGGCAATGCGGTCGCTGAAGAATTGCACACAAAGCTGGTAATTGCCTTCCTTAAGTGTAGGGCAATTGGTGAGCATACCGGTAAGTTCATTAGTAGTGAATGTCTTTACATCAAATGAACTCATGGTTGTTGCGGTAGAAATAGTGTTGCCGCAAATAACAGCACCATTGCCCCTGATCTGTATGACCAGCTTGATCTCTTTAAGTTGAACACCGGGATTTTTTTGTGCAGTAAGTATAAGCGCAGCAGGGATTGCATTCCAGTCTTCGGTCTTAGCCGGCAAAATATTCTTTACCTGGAAACTTGCAATTTTTAACTGGCCGGGCTGTGCGAAGGCAGCCATGCCGGCAAGGCATAGCAACAGCAATAGCTTTAGTTTCGTCATAGAAGCAATTTGTTTTAAAAGATATTGATAAAGGGTTTGCTGTTGATGACAACGGCATACGCTTATAAATATAAGCAAAGCAAAGCAATAATCATAATTTGCTATATAGGCTGGTTACTAAACGGGTAAATATCTTTTTTATTTTACTACTAAATAAAGATTGAAGCTGTCACGTAAAAAAGCAGAAGCTTCCTTCCTGGTAAACATTACCGGCGGAAGTCGGTAACCCTTCATAATACCGTAACCAATACCCGCTTCTCCAGTGATGGGAACACCGGCTTCATGCAGTGCTTTAATATTACGGTAGACTGTTCGTAAACTCAGTATAAACTTATTTGCAATTTCCTGTGCCTTAGTAACTCTTTTAGATTGTAACGAAAGAGAATAGCAGTAAGCCTGCCGATGCGGTTCATATATAATAAATGGAAAGCAACAATAAATTAAAACTCTGCGCTCTTTGGATACCTCGGGAAAGGAATGACGTCCCTGATATTGCCCATGCCGGTAACAAACTGTACCAGGCGTTCAAAACCCAATCCAAAACCCGCATGCGGGCAGGCACCAAATTTTCTCGTATCCAGGTACCACCACAATTCCTCAGCAGGAATATGCATTTCTTCCATGCGCTTTAATAATTTGTCCATGCGTTCTTCCCTTTGAGAGCCACCCACGATCTCTCCAATACCAGGCGCAAGAATATCCATTGCAGCAACTGTTTGCCTTCCGGGTGCACAGTTATCATTCTGCCGCATATAAAATGCTTTGATCTCCGCGGGATAATCAGTTAATATAACAGGCTTTTTAAAATGCTTTTCTACCAAATACCTTTCGTGTTCACTCTGCAGGTCAACGCCCCATTTATCAATGAGGTATTGGAATTTTTTCTTTTTGTTGTGATTGCTTTCTCTTAAAATTTCTATGGCTTCGGTATAGGTCAATCTTTGAAAATCATTATCTACCACGAAATTTAATTTATCGATCAGTCCTGATTCACTTCTTTCTGTCTGTGGTTTTTGTTTTTCTTCCTCTTCCAAACGCTGCGCTAAAAACTCCAGGTCCTCTTTATTGTGTTCCATGGCGTGTTTGATTACATACTTGATGAATTCCTCAGCGAGGTTCATGTTATCTTCCAGGTCGTTGAAGGCAACTTCAGGTTCTATCATCCAGAACTCTGCTAAATGCCTGGTGGTATTACTGTTCTCTGCACGGAAAGTTGGTCCGAAAGTATAGATATCACTGAAAGCCATAGCCGCTAATTCACCTTCTAATTGCCCGCTTACAGTAAGATTGGTGCTGCGGCCAAAAAAATCTTCCCTGAAGTTGATCGAACCGTCTTCGTTCTTAGGAGCGGTACCATCTAGTGGCAGTGCTGTTACCTTAAACATTTCGCCGGCACCTTCTGCATCACTTGCAGTAATGATAGGTGTGTGCAGGTATACAAAGCCTTTATCATTAAAAAATTTATGAATCGCAAATGCCAGTGCATGGCGTACCCGGAATACCGCACTGAAGGTATTGGTGCGGAAACGCAAATGGGCGATCTCTCTTAAAAATTCAAGGCTGTGTTTCTTGGGTTGTAAAGGAAATTTTTCCGCATCACTGTCACCGAGAATTTCAATGACCGTTGCTTTTAATTCTACTTTTTGCCCTTTGCCCAAAGATGCAATTACTTCACCTGTTGCTTTGATACAGGCACCGGTGGTCAAACGTTTTAAAAGGAGGTCATCAAACTTGCCCAGCTCTGCAACTATCTGAATATTATTATTAGTGCTGCCATCATTTAATGCAATGAACTGGTTGTTACGGAAGGTGCGTACCCAACCCATTACGGTAGCCTGGTAACCTGTTTTTTCGCTGGCCAATAATTCTTTAATCTTGATCCTTTTATTAAACATAATTCTGATTTGAGGAGGGCAAAGATAATTTAATTTTCCTTGGTTCATGGTTCATAGCTAATAGTTCATAGCCAAATGATAATAGGACTATAAGGCTATGAACCATGAACTATGAACTTTTCAGGGAGCACAGGATAGGCTATACGGGCACAAAAAAAATTACTGTTTTACGGAAAAACAACGTAATATTGTGCCGGAATCCAACTGATAAGGTCTTTCTATCATTCGCTTCATCAGCAACTCATATTCCACCAACTATAAATTCTCATTTACATTTCAGATTTAAGACGGATTTTTTGAAGAAATTATTTTCAACTTTTTATGTACGATATTTCACAACTGAACGACCTGCTCGTTCCTGAATTGCTTGACATTGCAGATCATTTTTCAATCGCTAATGCAAAAAAATTAAATAAGCAGGACCTGGTAACGCAGATCCTGGATAAACAAACCCTTATGAGCACAGCAAAAAACGAGGAAGAAAAGCCAAAACGTAAACGCATCATTAAACCTGCCGCAGGTACAGCCCCGGCAGAAACACCTGCACCGGAACCAAAAGCTGCAGCAGCTCCAAAGGCAAAAAGGCATGAGCCAGTAGAAAAAAAGCAACCGGCTAAAAAATCGGTTGAAGACGATGAAGAAGAAGAACTCCAACCCATAACGAGCGAGCAAAGTACTATTCCTGCTGCCATTGCACAAATGCTGCAGGCAGAAGATGGTGATGTTCAGGGCCCCGAGACAGCAATTGAAGAAACCCCGCAGCAACAAACCAAACAATACCAGCAGCGCAACAACCAGTCTTCTTTTAATATAGAATTTGACGGCGTGATATTGGGTGAAGGCGTTTTGGAAATGATGCCTGATGGTTATGGATTCTTACGCAGCAGTGATTACAATTATTTATCTTCCCCGGATGATATCTATGTATCCCCGTCACAAATAAAATTATTTGGGTTAAAAACCGGTGACACGGTTTATGGCAGTGTGCGACCGCCAAAAGAAGGAGAAAAATATTTTGCGTTATTAAAAGTTGATACCATCAATGGTAAAAGGCCCGACGAAGTTAGAGACCGTGTTCCATTCGATTACCTGACACCGTTATTCCCCTTCGAGAAATTAAATCTTTGCACAAAAGCAGATAATTACAGTACCCGGATCATGGACCTGTTCACCCCAATTGGTAAAGGACAGCGTGGATTGATTGTTGCCCAGCCTAAAACGGGTAAGACGATGTTGCTGAAAGAACTCGCCAATGCTATAGCAGAAAATCATCCTGAATGTTACCTGATGATCGTGCTGGTGGACGAAAGGCCGGAAGAGGTTACTGATATGGAACGTAGTGTAAGGGCCGAAGTAATTGCGTCTACATTTGATGAACCTGCGGATAAACACGTTAAAGTGAGTACGATTGCTTTACAAAAAGCAAAACGCCTGGTAGAGTGCGGGCATGATGTGGTGATCCTGCTGGATAGCATCACTCGTTTGGCAAGGGCACACAATACCGTAGCGCCAAGCAGTGGTAAAGTATTGAGTGGTGGTGTGGAAGCGAATGCCATGCAAAAACCAAAACAGTTTTTTGGAGCTGCCCGTAAAATTGAATTTGGTGGATCATTAACCATTATTGCAACAGCGTTGGTAGATACAGGAAGTAAAATGGATGAGGTGATCTTTGAGGAGTTTAAAGGAACCGGTAATATGGAACTTCAATTAGACCGAAGATTATCCAACCGCCGTATTTATCCTGCCATTGATATTGTTGCGTCTTCAACCCGTAGAGATGATTTGTTATTAGACAAAGAAACTTTTCAGCGTATGTGGGTATTGCGTAAGCACATGGCTGATATGAATCCTGAGGAAGCACTCAATACTTTGCTTAAGAATATGAAGGGAACAAAGGATAACGCAGAGTTCCTTACTTCAATGAATGGGTAACAAAATAATTTGATTCATTGATTGACAAAATATGTGGAGCTGCCGGTTTATTCGGCAGCTTTTTCTTTTTGTAACTTAGCAAATTGAAAGTGGTAAATGCGTAAAAGTATTCAGATTACTCATGAAGGGCTCTATCAAAATTTTGATCTTTTATTTATACAATCATTGGCTTTCGTTCAAGCATCCGTGGTTATAACAGGATAACCGGCTAAAATAATATTAGGGGGAATATAGCATTGGCAGTACAAAAAATTACCATAGAACAATTCTTACAACTGGCGCAGCACTGCCCGGTATTGGATGTACGCAGCCCTGGTGAATTTATACATGCACATATACCCGGTGCATATAACTTGCCTTTGTTTACTGATGAAGAAAGAAAAGTAGTTGGTACTGCCTACAAACAGCAAAGCAGGAAAACAGCCATCAAAATTGGCCTGGATTATTTTGGGGTGAACATGAAGTCCATGGTGGAAGAAGTAGAAAAGTACTCTGAGGAATTTTATAAACCACCAAGCAAGCCTGGAACGGCAGTTCCCCCGTCAGGGAGCGAAGGTGGCGTACTGGTGCATTGCTGGCGTGGAGGGATGCGAAGTGCAGGCGTAGCCTGGTTATTAGATTTATACGGGTTTAAAGTGTATACCCTTTCTGGCGGGTATAAAATGTACCGGCAATGGGCCAGGAAGCAATTTGAAAAGAAATATAACTTCACCATCTTAGGTGGATACACAGGCTCTGGGAAAACATTGATTATCCAGGAATTAAAACAGTGCGGAAAATCCATTATTGATTTGGAAGGACTGGCCAATCACAAAGGATCAGCCTTTGGCGCATTGGGAGAAAGCCCGCAACCTTCGCAGGAAATGTTTGAGAACTTACTGGCCAGGGAGTTGTTTGGGATTAGCCAAAAAATAGCATCGGAGGAAAGCGAAGCACTATCATTGGATGGCAATCAACATACGATTTACCTCGAAGACGAGAGCCAACGGATCGGGTTACTAAACATTCCAACTGATTTATGGAATACCATGCGTAGCAGTTCCGTAATCTTTATTGAAATTCCTTTTGAAGAACGACTTAAATATCTTACAAACGAATATGGAAAATTTGACAAAGAAAAATTGGTAAATGCGATTATCAGGATTCAAAAAAGATTGGGCGGCCTCGAAACAAAAACAGCTATCAATTATTTATTGGAAAACAATCACAAGGAATGTTTCCGCGTTTTACTGAAATATTACGATAAATGCTATAGCAAAGGGTTATCAAACAGGGAAAACCTTCCGGCATTGTTAAATAAAATTGCCTGTACAAGCGTTGATGTAAAAACGATCACCAATATACTCATCCATGAAAAGGCTCCTGCTCAATAGCATTATATTCATATTTTTTTTATTGCCTGTTTCACTTTTTGCTCAGGATGCATCATCAGTAGCACAGGATATTACAGGCTTATGGAAAGGCGCCTTGTATAATGATACTACTAAAAAATTTCTGCCTTATGAAATTGCCATCAGTGAAGAAAAAGGAAAGCTGACCGGTTATTCTTACACACTATTTGACATAGATGGTAAAAAGGAATTAGGGGTAAAAAAATTAAAAATAAAAAGAAAGGATAACCAGCTTATTATTGAAGATGCAGAGTTGATCTTAAATGATTACAGCGAACCTCCTCCCAGGAAAGTAAGGCAACAGAGCATTGTAAATATCCTGGTAAATGATACTTCTATACAATTAATTGGTAAGTGGAGTACCAACCAAACCAGGGAGTACAGGCCGCTCACAGGAACCATCCAGGTGCAAAGGGCCCTCAATTTCAGGCCATTGGTGTTATTTAAAAAACTGGAAGAATTAAAACTGGATAATGAACTTTCATTTGTAAAGCCATCTTTGACAGCTTCTCCGGATATTGCTAAGAATGAAAAGCCTGCTGATGCAATAATTGTAATATCGCACGTTGATAACAGGCAGGTTGCAATTCAAAAATCAAAAGAAGTGATTGCTTTGGAACCGGCTAAGTTAAACGATGTGGTAGTGGATAATAGAATAATTGCTAAAGAAATTAAACCTTCCGAAGAGCCACTTGCAAAACCTGTTTCAGAAAAATCCAAAGAAATTGCGCTTTCCCCGGTTGAGAAAAAAACAGTTGCAACGGGCACCGGCAATGAACATGTTAAAAAAGATGAAAAGGCAACAGAACAATCGGTTGTAAAAGCATCGACCATTATTAAAGAAGGCTTAGATAACTCACCTGTAACAAATAAAAAATCAGCAGTACCTGTATTCAAAGATTCAATTGGAACAGTGGCAAAACCCAACAACGACCTTGTAAAGAAAGTAGAGGACAAATCAAAACCCATCACTGCACCGGCAACTGAAAAAAAGAAAGAAGCGATTATTGCAACCAGTATTCCTAAAAAGGAAAATGTTCAGCCTATGCCAGGTAACCCGAAATCAGTTGTACCTGTTCCCACAACTAAAGTAAAAACACCTGTTGACATGGCACCTGCCCCAGCTAAAAAAGAAAATACCGTTGCTCAACAAGCAGTTTCCAATCAAAAACCAACGATAGTTTCGGTACCAGTAATAGAGAAGCAGGTACCAGCAAATACGGTAGCAGCAATAGTTAAAACTGAAAGCAAAGCGCCTGTAACCTTTATACCCCCGCCGGAAAAGAAAATGGAAGTTCCTTCCGTGATAGCCGCTCCAATAGGAACCGCAGCCGCTGCAAATGTTGCTGAAAGAAAAATGAACAATACTCAATCTGTATTTTTTGAATCAGATAGCCTGGTGCTTACTTTATATGATAACGGGGAAGTGGATGGCGATACCGTAAGTGTATTGATGAATGGTGAAATCCTTTTTGCTAAACAAGGGCTTTCAACAAAGGCAAACAGTAAAACAATTTATGCCGGCAAAGGAATGCAGGATTCTTTATCACTGGTGATGTATGCGGAAAACCTGGGCAGTATACCACCCAATACCGGCTTATTGATCATCATGGACGGGGAGAAAAGATATGAAGTAAGATTTAGTGCAGATTTAAAAACAAATGCTGCTATTTTATTAAGACGAAAAAAAGATAATTAACCTTATGGACATCACGAAACTGGCTGAAATAAAACTTACACAATATTCTCATGGCGCAGGATGTGGCTGTAAAATAGCACCGAAAATTCTGGACGAAATTTTAACGAGTAATATTGCCAGGCCTGATAATGATAAACTCATTGTGGGTAATCATAGTAAAGATGATGCGGCGGTTTATAACCTGGGAAACGGAACAGCATTGATATCGACTACCGATTTTTTTATGCCCATTGTGGATGATCCCTTCGAATTTGGAAGGATAGCCTCTGCCAATGCAATCAGTGATGTATATGCAATGGGCGGCAAACCTATTTTAGCCATTGCCATCCTTGGCTGGCCCATTAATATATTGCCTCCGGCCATTGCACAGAAAGTAATTGAAGGAAGCAGGAGTATTTGTATGGAAGCAGGAATACCGTTGGCGGGTGGTCATAGTATAGATTCACCGGAACCTATTTTTGGTCTCGCCGTTAACGGACTGGTACCCATTGAAAATATAAAACAAAATAACCTTGCCAAAGAAGGGGATTGGCTGTTTTTAACCAAACCATTGGGAGTAGGCATTTTAACAACTGCGGAAAAAAAAGGCATATTACGGGAAGAACATAAGGGAGTAGCGGCTAAGCAAATGATGCAGTTAAATAAAATAGGTGAAGCCCTGGGAAAAGTAAAAGGTGTGAGTGCGATGACGGACGTTACCGGCTTTGGCTTACTCGGGCACCTGGTGGAAATGGCTGATGGCAGTGGCCTGAGTGCTGTGGTGGATTTTGCAAATGTGCCTGTTATAATTGAGGATATAAAAAACTATGTTGACCAAAAATCAGTGCCCGGCGGAACCAACCGCAACTGGGATAGCTATGGCAGCAAGATCGGCAACCTTACAGATTTTCAAAAAGCAATATTGGCTGATCCGCAAACGAGTGGTGGTTTATTGATAGCAGTAAACCCCGGCTCTGAAGAACAGGTAATTAATATTTTAATGCAAAATGGATTGGATAAATTTATTGTGCCTGTTGGGTATTTAACGGCAGCGCAGGAAATAATCGTAAGCGTAAAAAATTGATGTATGCATCTGCAATACCAATATAGTGAATCATTAAAAAAAATTGGTACTAAGATTATTTTAAGGCATCAATTTTAGCAGAAAGCTTCCAATCTTTCTCAGTAACAATATCACCGGCATCATGTGTGTTCAACCAAATTTCCACTTTGTTGTACACATTGGTCCATAATGGATGATGATCCATTTTTTCTGCTGCCAGCGCTACTCTTGTCATAAATCCAAAGGCTTCCGAAAAGTTTTTGAACTCAAACTTTTTATACAGTGTATTGTTTTTTTCTTCCCACATAAAGACTAATTGATAATGATTTAATTGATAATTGATAACTTGTTGACCTTTTAACACGTTTAAATTACCCAATACTTTATAATACCAGAACAGAAAAAATTATCAATTATCCACTAACCAATTATCAATTAATTTTATCCATTCTAAAAAATAAGGTGTTGTTTATTCTTTATTTTTTCGTTTGTCATTTCATTTACCAGCTGAACCCCTGGCAGTGATTTTATAGATTGCATCAGCGCATGTAATTCTTCAGCCGATACATATTCACCCTTTATCAGCCAAACAAAATCAAGGTGCTTGAACTCCGGTAACAAGTACTCACCATCAAACTGGTTATTGTACAAATAATGTATTACTGACGTGGAAGGTACCGCATATTCATAGATAGAAAAAAAATACTTCCGCTCTTTCTTTGTTAGTTGTATTTCAAAATCATGATTGATCCTGAAATCAAAACCAAGCACCTGGTTCAATTGCCAGCTAAACTGGTAATCTTTTATGGGTGCAACAATACCCAGCAGGATAGCATCTTCAAAAAATTCCTGTGCAATGGATTCGTTGTCTATTTTGAGCTTCATACCCCTGGCCCCTGAAGGGGAATTTGATGATGATAATTTATGTCGTTTTATCTTAGAAGCTGTGTAACTTTAATTGGAGTAACTGAGTCAGAAAGCCGATGATGCCATAAAAAACTGAACTTAAACGGAGCGTCGCCAATGTCGATGCCATAAAAAACTAATGATGGTAATCAAAATAATCATTTTTAAACAGCTTCTAAGTGTTTGGTGAGGACACCAACCACGGCCCAGGATCGAAACGCTAAGTGGTTGGTGTGGACAACAACCACAGCCAAAAGTTGGTGAGGACAACAAGCACGGTCCAGCCCCGGTCGGTGTCCGCACCGAACGAAAACGGGAGCGACATCCGATAGCTATCGAATTTGAAATGCATTATTTTTACACGCCGCTTTAACTATAATGTATATTGTGAAACGTTGTTGATTAAAATAATATATGTGTATTTTTTTGTTGAAAACTCTATGCAGCCCTACCTGGTCGTATCATATTTTATAAGTAGTCCTTAAAATGTTCTTCTAATATTCCCGTCAGGTATTCTTCTGTCAATGGTTTTGAGTTAAAGCCAGTTACATCTTGTATTTCCTTTGCCTTTTGTATATGTTCTGGGCTTGCTGATGTTGTTAAAATCACAATAAGCACTTTGGATTTTTGAGCTATGCTTAAATTTTTATATTCTTCTAAAAATTCCCATCCGTTCATTTTAGGCATGTTCAGGTCTAAAAATATGAGATCGGGAGGGTTTTGATTTTCCTTTTTGAGATACGCTATTGCTTCAATTCCGTTTCTGGCAATATCAATGCAATTAACAATGTTCATTTTCTTGATGATGATCTGATGGAAGTAATTATCATCCGGGTCGTCATCAACTAATAGAATGCAGTTTAGTTTTTTTCTCATAACAAGTTTGTTTTAATTTTTGGGTAATGTGAAATAAAATGTGCTTCCTTTTCCGAATGCTGATTCCACCCAGATTTTTCCGCCGTGCATTTCGATAATTTTTTTGGATAGTGAAAGGCCTACACCTGTACCTGCATATTCTGTTCGCAGGTGGAGGCGTTGAAAAATTATAAATATTCTGTCGTAATATTCTTTTTCTATTCCAATGCCGTTGTCTTTAACTGTGAAAAGAAATTCAGTTCCTGTATCAGTTGCTGAAATATTTACAACAGGAGGTACACCTTTCTTTTTGAATTTTATCGCATTGAGTATAAGGTTTTGAAAAACTGATTTTAAATCGTAACATTTTATAACGGGTAATTTTTCAACATGGATTTGTGCACCGCTTTCTTCAATGATTGCTGCGAGGTCGGTAAAAATTTCATGCACTAATTTATCACAATCTGTTGTTCGCTTAGCCATATCTTTTCCTACTCTTGAATATTCAAGCAGATCGAATATGAGATTTGACATACGACTTGCTCCCCCGCTTACCAAACTCATATATTCATTCATTTCTTCGTCGGCATACTTATCTAATTTTCCAGCTAATAACTTTGAGAAATTGGAAATGCTTCTAAGAGGTTCCTGCAAGTCGTGGGAGGCTGCGTAGGCAAATTGTTCTATTTCTTTATTCTTTCTTTCTAATTCAATATTGTATTCATTTAGTTTTTTTTCGGCTTTAATTCGCTCTGTAACATCCTGCGCTGTGCCCATCATCCTGATAATGTTGCCTTCATTATTTAAATAAATCTCTCCTTTTCCATGAAGGGTACGCTCATCTCCATCCGGCAAAATAATGCGGTGATTGAAATCGAGGGGTTGATGATCCTGATATGCTTTTTGCACTATTCCGTTTACATACTCACGGTCATCCGGATGAATAGATTTCAAATAATTTTCATAATTTGCTTCAAAGTTTTCCCGGCTCAGCCCGTATACCCTGTACAATTCGTCAGACCATTTAATGGTATTATCAACTATATTCCATTCCCAACTACCGATTTGAGCCAGTCGTTGAGCATCATTCAGTTTTGCTTCGCTTTCTTTTAATTGTTGCAAATGCAATTCAAGTGCTTCACTCATGGTATTAATTCCAACGGCAATGGCATCGAGTTCATCAACTCTATCGCTGACGACAAGTTTTTCTGAAAAATTTAAATGGGTGGTTTTTATCAGGGCATCCATAATACCAACGATTCTTTTTTCATTTTCCTGGATGAAAGTTGTTTTTACTTCTAAATCCTGATCGGATTGTATTCGTTTTTGAATGTTTTTAGAAAGCTCAGCAGTCATATCATTAAATGAATTTGCCAGTACACCAATCTCGTCATTTGAAAATACCTGTGCTCTTGCACTAAAATCTCTTTGGGCAATACGTTTTGAAGCATTCGTAATTTCTTTCAAGCCTTTTGTAATTCCTCTAACCACAAAATAAGTGAGTATCAGCCCGCTAAACTCAACGGTTAATGCGATGGCAAGTAATAATTTCATTATAGTATTTTCCAGCCATCGGGCTCCTTGTCCCAGCGTGTAGGAAAAATCATTTTCCAGTAAAGTAAGCTTTTGATTAATGAGGTCTATTTCCTGAATAATCTCATCCAATTTATTTTGAGATAGGGAGGATGAACCTGCCAGTCCGACAGTCAGGTTTATTTCTGCATGTAATTCTTTTGCAAGGGGTATTAACCGGGCAATAACGGAATCTGCTTCTGACCAGATGTTGATTGATTTATGGATATAGGAGATGTTATTAAATCTTCGGAACAATTTAATCATGCCATCAATATCGTCCCGATGGTTACCCCCTTCTATTAAACCTTGTCGGGCAATGGCTAAGTCAGGATTTTTCTTCAACAATTCTACCAATGTTTTGTGGTGGCTTAAGGGCACTTTCATGAAATTGTAAAATGCTTGTTCATCCTCCACCTTATGGTTTCGGTAATATTTTCGCAAACTATAAATGGCATCTTTTTGAGACTTTGACCATAATCCTTCAGCACCTACAAAAGCTCTCACTGACGAAAGCGTTTTAACAGCAAAGTAAAGTGTGCCCAGTTCAACAGCAATCAGAACAGCCATAATGCCTACCACAGAATATAATTTCTTTGCGATAGAAACATTTTTAATCCATTTGAAAAAAGAAAAATTCGCCATTGCTAATTTGATTTTATAAATATTGCTTCAACCATTCTTTCGCTTCCCTTTCATCAGTAAATATCTGTACCGGGTAAGGCTGTTTTTTTATACTGAAAAATAAATTTGCAACCATTTTTCCTACTGCAGACCGGGAAATTATTGCAATTGCTTTCGCAATTTCCGGAATTACTTTGGCAGCATAGTCACGCATTTCTTTGTTAAGAGGAGTGGAATCCGTGCTGTCAGAAAGCAGGCAATTTTTTTTCCCGCCAGTTATCATTCTTAATTCCTCCATCGTCTTTTTTGCTTCTTCTACCGTTTGTGGAGACACTTTTTTAGCAACGGAGCAGAGAATTCCATTTTCATCAAACCACATCGTTGAAGCTGGGAATTCAATCACCTGCGTATTTTTGGGTGGGATCATATTTTATTTAAGATTATGATTGGCTAAATTAATGTGTTTTTATTTTTATACAAATAATTGACCTTTTTTTTACAAGGTGCATCAATACAAAAATTCAGTTTCCTGTCTTTTTAATTTTTATTAGCTGGCTCTGCAAATTGTTTACAGGGAGCAGGATTTTGTAGCAGGGTGGCACATAGTGTAAAGCTACCGGAACTAGATTAAATTTAGTTCCAGTAGGCCTGGCTTTTTTTATAGGTACATTTCGCCAACCTTGCCTGGCTGAGCCTCAGCCAATGATGGGGATAGGCTTATTTTTTGAAGACTACGGATAGCAGCGTCGTTATGTAATTGATATATATTCACCGGTTGTAAAATCTGCCGATAGAATTTGTTGGAGTTTTTTTTGAAGAACCTGTAAGTCGTTTGGTTTGGTGAGAAAGAATCTTGCCCCCAATTTTTTTGCCAGCTCTATATCATTTACAATATTGGAAGTGCTGTAAATGCCGATTGGAATTTTGCTTAACGCATTTTCACTTTTGATGCGGATTAGAAAGTCAAAGCCATTCATAACGGGCATATTCAGGTCAAGGAATATTAAATCCGGCAAAGAGGTGCTTACTTTTAATTTGTCTAGTGCAATTCTTCCGTTTGTTGCTGTGTCGCAATGCAGTGTTGGATTGATAGATTCTATTAAATCGTTAAATAAAAACAAGTCGTCTTCATCATCATCAATTAAAAATAATTTGTTCATGTTGCAGGTATGTATATCGTGAATGTTGAACCAATGCCGGGTATGCCTTCAGCTACAATAAATCCATTGTGATTTGTCACAATTTTTTTGACGATGGCCAAACCAATGCCTGTTCCTGAATACTCGTTCTTGCCATGCAGCCGCTGAAAGATTTCAAAGATTTTAGTTGCATATTCTTTTTCAAAACCAATTCCATTGTCTGCAATTCTTATAGCGTGATAATCTTTTTGATTTGCTGACGGGTGTTCAATTTTTTTCCCTTCAACAATTGAAGCAGTAATTCTGACTTGTGGTTTTATTTCCGGTCTGCTGTATTTGATGGCATTGTCGATAAGATTTGTAAAGAGTTGGGAAAGTTGAATATGAGATGCATTGATTGTTGGGAGATTTTTGTATTCAACTACAGCTTGTTTTTCAATTATGTTTAGTTGAAGGTCGTCTTTTGATTCGTCTACAATGGCATTTAAATCACAGGGTTTAAAAATTAACTCAGTTGCGGATGTACGGGAGAAATCGAGCAGCGAAATAATGAGGTTTTGCATTCGTTCGCCTGCTGCAATGATGCGGTTGAAATAATCCTCTGTTCGGCCAGAAAATTTCTCTGCTGATAGAATTTGCTTACCGAATAACTGAATTTTGCGCAAGGGCTCCTGCAAATCGTGGCTGGCAGCATAAGTGAACGAATTGAGTTCCGCATTGGTATGTTCAAGCTGTAAATTTTTTTCATGTAACTCCCGGGTGCGTTCTTTTACCTTCTCTTCCAATGCTTCGCTAAAGCTTTTTTGTTCGGTGATATCGGTATTGGTTCCTATCCATCGCTCAATTTTGCCGTTGGCGTCTTTTATTGGATAGGCACGGGTTAAAAACCAACGATATTCTCCGTCGTGCCTGCGAAGTGGAAAGGTTAGCTCAAATGGCTCGTCTTTTCTCCATAACTCCGTGGTAACTTCTATTATATTTTTGATATGGTCGGGGTGATGTACTTTTTGCCATCCAAAACCTTCCATTTCTTCGAGCGTTTTTCCGGTATAATCGTACCATTGCCTGTTATACCAATAAATTTTTCCATCATCATTGGCAATCCAGGCAAGGTTTTGAATGCTGTCGGCAAAAGTGCGAAACTGGTTTTCGCTTGCTGCAATTTTTTCCTCTGCTTCTTTCTGTTCGGTAATATCAACACTAATCCCTGTCAGTGTTTCCGCTTCGCCCTTATCATTATAATAATATTTTCCCACAGAACGAATACACCGGAGCGCCCCATCATTTACCCTATGAATGCGGTAATCTACATCGTAAACAATACTGTTAACTTTTGCTTCTTCTATTTTTTTAAATGCTTTTTCTTTATCCTCAGGTAGAATAAGTTTATACCAATCATCAAAATTAAGGTTTGTACGATGTTCATCATATCCCCACATCCTTTTGTGCAAGTCACTCCATTCTAATTCTTGTGTTTGTAATTTTAATGACCAGGTGCCCACATTGGCAGAATCGGTGGAAAGCTTTAAATGCGATGCCATTTTTTCTATGGCTTCCTGCGATTTTTTTTGTTCGGTAATATCGGTAAAAAGGATGCCTACTTTTTTACTTCCCTGATCGCCTAATTTGAAAGTGTACACTTCAAACCACCTACCCATTACCTGGCTGCCTTCAATAAAACGGTTTGCTTCGCCTGTTAATGCCACATTACCATAAATTTGAAACCAGCGTTCTTCAAGATCAGGAACCAGCTCCCTTATAGTTTTACCTACAGCATTTATTAAACCTGCTTGTTTTTCAAACACCGGGTTAGCTTCTACAATAAGATAATCGACCGGATTGTTGGCGCTATCAAAAATCATTTCAATAATGCAAAAGCCCTGGTCGATGGTTTCGAAAATGCTACGGTATTTCTCTTCGCTTTCTTCAATTTTTTTACTGGCAGTTAATTGGGCAGTTACATCAATTGCCACAGCCAGTAGTCCGGAAATTATATCGTCTGCATCTCTATATGGTTCATAAACAAAATTTACATATACCTGTTCTAGTGCTCCGTTTCGTGGAAGTGTTATAGGAACTCCATCTGCAGAAAAGGTTTTTCCTGTTGTATAAACGCCCTGTATAATTGCCTCAAATCCCTGGTCTTTTGCTTCCGGTAAACCTTCAAAAATTGGTTTATGCATTACTTCTGATGCAGTTTTGCCCCACAATTCAAACATTCTGTCATTTGCCAGGTCAACAATAAAATTTTCTCCTTTAAAAATACACATGGCAACGGGCGCCTGCAAAATGGTGTTTCTTAAATTTTCTTCGCTTTTTTGAACGGCAAGTTTTGCAAGATTAAGATCTGTTACATCTGCAGCGGTATTCATTACACCGTAAATTTTTCCATCTCCATCAGCCAATGGGGTAAAGCTATAATTGAAATAAAAGCTCGTGGTTTCTCCATCTGTAACGATTTCAATTTGCTGATTTTTTGCGTGGTAGGGAATACCTGTTGCGTAAACAGAATCGAGTTGTTTAAAAATCTCCTGGTAATCCAATTCGGGCAATATTTGGTTAAATGATTTACCAAAAACATCATTCCCCTTACCCC
>JBBRCB010000012.1:0-90732 GCA_038205215.1 Chitinophagales bacterium
GAAGATGAAGATGCAACTGATGGCGTAAGTATTGAAAAATTATCGGTTGACGAAGAATTATTACCTGTAAAAAGTTACCGGGTAGATGGCACCAATATGAGCGTTCGCACAAAGCCGTTGCTGCCCAAACAATCTTTAAAATTTAAAATCAGTTATTCTTACTCGCTCAATAAAAGATCACATATCCGTACAGGGGAAATAGAGGACGGTGCTTATTTTATTGCTTACTTCTTTCCCCGTATAGCCGTTTATGATGATATTGATGGCTGGAACCGCAACCCTTACCTGGGCACACAGGAATTTTACAACGATTTCTGCGATTTTACTACTGCTATTACTGTACCCGCCAATTACATTGTGTGGGCAACAGGCGACCTTACAAACAGCAATGATATCTTCACTGAAAAGTACCTGCACCGCTTAGACCTGGCTGAAACAAAGAATGACTATATCACCATTATTGACAGCACTGATATTAAAGAGGGGCACATTACAAAAGGCACCAGTTTTAATACCTGGATATTTGAAGCAAAGCAGGTAACGGATGCTGTATTTGCTTTAAGCAATCATTACGAGTGGCAAAGTTCAAGCCTTATAGTTGATAAAAAAATTGGCAGACGAACAAGGGTGGATGCGGTTTTTAATCCTAAGCACAAAGATTATTTTAACGTAGCAGCCGATGCACATAAAACAGTGGAAGCAATGAGCTATAGTTTTCCAAAATGGCCTTATCCTTACAGCCATGAAACTGTTTTTGACGGTCTCGATCAGATGGAATACCCTATGATGGTAAATGATAATCCTGTTGAGGACAGGGCCGAAAGTATTGAGCTTACGGACCACGAGATCTTTCATACGATGTTTCCTTTTTATATGGGCATCAATGAAACAAAGTATGGCTGGATGGATGAAGGATGGGCCACGATAGGCGAGTGGCTGATCTCTCCAATGATAGACTCAACGCTTGTTGATGAATACGGGATCAGGCCAGTGGAAATAACTGCAGGTACCGAAATAGATATGCCGATTACAACACTTACTACGCAGGAGTACGGCACTGCTATGTTCATCAACAGTTATCCCAAACCTGCGATGGGCTATTTATTTGTGAAAGATATGCTGGGCGATGAATTGTTTTATAAAGGCCTGCATAATTATTTTCGAAACTGGAATGGAAAGCATCCCATACCTGCTGATTTTTTTAACAGTATGAATGAAGGCTCCGGTAAAAACCTTAACTGGTTCTGGAAGCGCTGGTTCTTTGATGATGGTATACCTGATCTTGCTATTGTAAAAGTATCCGGCAAACAAATAACTATCCATTCAAAAGGCACAAAGCCTTTACCGGTAGATATTACCATAACTTATATGGATAATAGCACCGAGAAGATCCATCGCAGTATCGCAGTGTGGGAGAAAGGAAATACGAGCATACATGTATCTTCTTCGTCTGCTAAAAAAATAAAACTGTTACAATTAGGCAGCACTTATGTACCTGATTCCTTTAAAAATGACAATATTTTTGAAGTAAAATAGCACGGTAAGTTATTTTACTTCTTTCGGGTGTTCATCGTCGTAATGTTGTACTGTTTTGGCAGCCTTTAGCCTCATTGCAACATAAACTGCGAGGATGATCTTTATCGCCAGGCCACGAAGGCTGAATTTTGCTGTGAAATAAGTCTCCAGTAAAAAAATGAGCCCAATAATGCATAAAGTAACCACGAAAGCAGTAAAAGGTTTGTAGCTGCTGTAGATACCAAGACAGAAATAAATAATGATCAAAATAATATTGATCGTAAAATTGACCCAGTTGATATGCTGGTGATTTATTAAAAGATAAATAATATAGAACAGCAGGGAAATAACAGCAAAAATATGGATCGCCCAGGTGGCATTTTCTATCTGCTGCCTGTTTTGTTTAACGGTGTAATATTCATCGTCATCAATAAGGTCGGTGATAGTATCTTTTGCTGCTGGCGCTTTATCCTCCATGATAATTTAGTTTGAATACTAAAGTACTGCAGGTAGCGGAATAAAAAAACCAGCTTTTTAAAAGCTGGTCAGTGTTTTATCTTGTTCCCATATTCAATGGAGTGTCCCGTTTCAACATCTCATCCCGGTTGGCCATTAACCATGCCGTGTGAAATATCATACGCACCCTTTTTTCATACAGGTCCCATGTTATTTTATCAACGGTATCAGTTGGTTTATGATAATCTGCTTTTAACATACCATCATAGAAGAATAAAATGGGCACACCTTTTCGGGCAAAATTGTAGTGGTCGCTGCGGAAATAAATGCGGTTGGGATCGTTGGGGTCATCAAATTTATAATCCAGCACAAGCCTGGTGTTATTATTATTGGCAGCTTCATTTATTATCGGCAGGTCACTGCTGATCTTATCGTGGCCAATCACATAAACATAGTTCATAGTATCGCCAGTTTTTCTTTCTGTATCAATACGGCCTACCATATCAGTGTTCAGGTCAACACTGGTTTTATCCAATGAATAAAAGGGATGATCACTGTAATATTCACTTCCCCACAAACCTTTTTCTTCACCGCTTACTGTCATAAAAACAATGGTCCTTCTTGGCCGGTGTCCTTCCGCGGCAGCTTTGCTAAAAGCTTCAGCCATCTGGATAACAGCGCAGGTACCACTGCCATCATCATCAGCACCATAATAGATTTTTCCATCGTGTTTACCCAGGTGATCGTAATGCCCTGTTAAAAAAACATATTCATCTTTCTTATCTGTCCCTTCAATTATGCCTACCACATTGCTCGCATTGATCACTGTACGGTATTTATTAAAATTAAAAGCAGTCTTTAACCTTGTTTCAAAAGAATGGATCTTTAAAACCTCGCTGGCTTTTGCGGATTTAAGATAACTGTCGAAATCAAAACTTCCACCCAAAATCGTTTTAGCGTAGGCGTGCGATACTAAAGCATAATTGATCGACTTAGTGCCCGTCGCGACAGCCCTCGGAAAATAAACACCTGTTTTCTTTCCATTGTCGATTGTGCGTTGGCTAAAAATGTCCTGGTTAGGATTGATCACTAATGCACCAATAGCGCCTTTTGCAGCAGCGATTGCTAATTTTTTACTTATGCCGGGGAACGACCATTCGCCACCGCGTTTGGTACCGGTGATAATATAATTGCCGTCGTCTTTTTTAGGTTCGCCCAAAAAAAAGATCACCACTTTCCCTTTTACTTTAATGTCTTTGTAATCGCTGTATTTTTCATCATCAATTCCATAACCCACGAAAACCGCTTTCTTCCCTTTGAATTTACCGGTTTCATTACTGTTGAGCGGCGTGATAAAATCTTTGCCAAATACGGCATCTTTACCGTTAAGGGTAAATCCCGCAGTTACCAAACTGTCCTGGTAAAGGGGGTAATATTGCTGGTAGCCATTTAATGCCGGTGCGGTTTTTAATCCCATCGTTTTAAACTGCGATTCGATATAGGCTGCAGCCTTGCGTTGGCCTTCTGTCCCGGTTTCCCTTCCTTCAAAATCGTCACTGGCAATTATGGTAAGCTGCTTTTGAAGATTGGCACCTGTAATAACGGATGCATATTTAGCGGCATCATCGGTTTGCGCCCACGCCTGCATGCTTAAAAGCACAGCGCTTAAAAAAAGCCATTTTTTGCTCATCATAAAGATTTATTTTTTTAAAAATACAATAACTGCCTGTGCAGAAAAATAAAAAATGATAAATGGTTAACTGTTTTTAGATGAGGTGATACATTACAAGGTTCTTTAGTCTTTCAAGGTCCTGTTGATTGAAGTTGTCTTATATTTTCACCGCAGAGAAAAGGAGAAGCTAAGTTTTCGCAGAGATACTCCGCGTATACTCTTTAACTCTTTTTTCGCTGCGTTGAAAGAAAACAAAATTATGCCGTTGCCGGATTTGAAAAGTATAGCGCATGCACGCTCGTTTAACAGGAGATCTTTTGTACGCGGTTAGCATGGCGCCCGCCTTCAAATGCGGTATTCATAAATGTATCCAGCATTTTTTCTGCATCGCCATCCCTTACAAAACGGGCGGGGATACAAATAATATTGGCATCGTTATGTTTACGGGCCAGTTCTGCCAGTTCTTCTCCCCAGCAAATAGCAGCTCTGATACCCTGGTGTTTATTGGCAGTAATGGCAACACCATTGGCGCTGCCGCATAACAAAATACCAAAAGCCGCTTCTCCTTTTTCAACGGCATTAGCCACGGGGTGAGCAAAATCCGGGTAGTCCACGGAATCTTTATTGTAGGCGCCAAAATCTTTAAATACTATCCCTTCTCCTTCCAAAAAAGAAATAAGGTCTTCTTTGCAATCAAAACCTGCATGATCACAACCTATTGCGATGGGTAGTTTTAAATTAAAGGGAGACATAATTAATGGATAATTGAAAATGAAATAATGAATAATTCCTTCCCAAATTTAGCACATAAATACTTTGGAAACAGTAAAAAGAATCTTCGATGCTAAAGCTTCGTTATCCATTATCAATTAAAAAATTATCCCTGTCTCGCCGGCGGGCAGGCATTATCCTAACTCCATTCTTTTTCTTCTTTGGCTTTTTGGCGGTCAACTCTTGCCACCAACAGGATGCTGATCCAGTACAATAATAACAAAGGAAGAGCAACGATGATCTGGCTGGTCATGTCGGGAGACGGTGTAATAATTGCTGCAACCAGCAGGATGATCACGAATGCATACTTGGAATATTTTTTTAAAAATTTAGCGGTAATGAGGCCGATCTTGGCTAAAACAAAGGCGAGTATCGGTAATTCAAAAGCAATACCACATCCTAAAATTAAATTAGTAAGGCTATCTATATAATCATTTAAAGTTGGTTTATAATCAATATTGCCGCCTGTACCCAGGTCAAATGTGGCTAAAAAATTAAATGTAAAAGGAGCTAATAAGTAATAGCCAAAAGCTGCACCGGCAAAAAAGCAAAGTGATACCCACAGGATACTTCCCCTTGCATATTTTTTTTCTTTAATTGAAAGGGCCGGTTTTACAAATCGCCATAATTCCCAAAAAATATATGGAAAGGCAACAATAACACCACCAACCATGGCAATATTTAAAGCGGATGAAAATGTGCCATTAATTTCCATGATCTGAAAATTAATCTTTACAGGTGGCATACATAATCCATCGCCTATACCAAGCCAATGGCCAAACCTGCACAATGTGCTATACGTGATAAATTTATCACTGGAAGGTGCAATTATGATCTTATCGTAAACCCAGTTTCTAAAAACAAAAATTGCAATAGCAGCCGAAAGCCATACTATTACCGAACGCATGATATGCCAACGGAGGGCTTCCAGGTGATCCATAAAGGTCATCTCTGTTTGCTCTGTATCAATGCCTTTTGCCTTGCGCAGGCGCTGAAAAAATTTTTTCCTTTCTGAATTTACTGTAGCCACTGTTATAAATTTGCCCGCCCGGATGAATCCTTTCGGAGGGGGAAAGCAAAGGTAAAGGACTGCGGCTTATTTTAGCTTTTAACTCTTGGAGGGTTCAAAACCCTCCAAGAGTACTTAAGCCACAGATACCTGTTTTACATTACCGGTGCGTTTTAAAACGCCCCATCCCTGTAATTCACCTTTTATTGCCTTATTAAATGATTTTATTAATATATAATACATCAGCTGACGGTAGATCAGCCGCTGGGGTATCATCCAGAATAATTTCTTATAGTCTTCCTTTTCAAAAGCAAATGCTAATGCCGCTCCCGCAATATCCACTACCGAAAAAATAAGATAATAAAAAACGATATGCCCTAAGCTTGCAGGAATGATGCCAAAGCCTGCGGCTATTAAGCTCAGTACTAAAATAAGGTCTGCCAGTGGAGCCAGGAAAGGCAGTATCATCTGGAAAACGAGGATATTGGGCAAGGCAATCATACCAAAGTTTTTATAGCGGGGATTAAATACCGCATCACGGTGTTTCCAAAAACATTGCATTACCCCAAAGCTCCAGCGAAAGCGCTGCCGCATGAACTGGCGCATGGTTTCAGGTGCTTCGGTATAGGATATTGCTTCATTACAGTTGCTAACGGTATAATTGTTCCGATGCAGCCGCATGGTAAGGTCGCAATCTTCAGCCAGTGTATCACTTGTAAACCCGCCGGCTTTGATTACCGCTTCTTTTTTAAAAGCACCAATAGCGCCCGGCACCACCGTAATACAATGCAGCAGGTCGAATGCCCGCCTGTCGAAATTCTGCGAGGTAACGTATTCAATACTTTGCCACCTGGTAATCATGTTGATCTCGTTGCCCACCTTAACATTCCCTGCTACCGCACCAACGTTCTCGTTGCAGAATTTTTTCATCAATTGTGTAACTGCATCGGGTTTTAACTGGGTGTCTGCATCTATGCATACAACGTATGGGGTATCGGCAAGGCTTATCCCATAATTAAGTGTAGCAGCTTTGCCGGTATTGGGCTTGGTATAAGCCTGCACATTTGATACCTGGGCAAAGGTTTCCTTTACAATTTTATAAGTATTGTCCTTACTGCCGTCGTCTATAAAAATGATTTGCAGCGAAGGATAATTTTGTTGTAAAAGGTTATTGATAGTGCGCTCGATATTTACTTCTTCATTGTATGCCGGTACAATGATGGAAACTTTTGGAAAAGAGGTTTGAGCAAGCAGTGCTATACTATTGCTTTTATTGTTTTCTTTTTTTGCCTGGATGGAAGCCAGGATAGCCATCATGAGCATTCTGCCTACAGATAAAAAAATGCCGGTGATAAATAAGGAAAACAGTAAATGCCCCATCCAGTAATAGGCCTCGGCAAACACCCAGTTCATTTTATTTTTCCAGTCTAGTTTTACCGGTGGCATCACGTCATCTTTTGTTTTGCCCATCAGGTCGGCAATGGTAGTAAATTTGCAGCCTCTTTTTTTAAAATAGGTTATGATACGTGGCAATGCATCAACAGTATTCTGCCTTGATTTGCCGCCCGCATCATGCAATAAAATTATATTCGCATCATTTTGTTCCGCGATCCTGATGGTACGGTTCACTATACTGTCGGCATTCATCGCAGGATCCCAGTCATTAGGATCTATGCTTTCACCCACGGAAATATAATTATCTTTCTTGCTTCGTGCCAGCGGTTCTATTTCTTCATAGGTTTGCGGCTCACTGTCGGCGTTATAGGGCGCCCTGAACAATATCGTACTATGGCCTGTGATACATTCCAGTAAAGCACGGGTGGTTTTCAATTCAAGCTCCGCCCTTTCGGGGTTCATTTTAGCAACGTTGCCATGGGTAAAAGTGTGATTGCCTATTTCGTAACCGTTCCTGTAAATCCGTTGTAACAGGGGGATATTGCTTTCGGCATTGATACCAACAATAAAAAATGAAGCGGGTACTTTTTCTTTTTCGAGTATAGCAAGGATCTTGGGGGTATACTCCGGATCGGGACCATCATCAAACGTTAAAATAATTTTATGCCCTGGCCCCATTGGTTTTTTATCTTCAGCAAATTTTTCATATACATAACCGGAAGGAAGCTGTATATACTTTTGTTCGGCAATAAGTATCTCCGTAGTGTCTATCTCTAATTTAATATTACCCGGCTGCGGAGAAAACAAAACATTGATCAGTTCTCCCGAAGAACCTGTGGAAATAGTAGGTTTGGCATTAAGGTCGATAGGAATAATTGAAATAGAACTAAAATCAAAGGGATTTTGCTGCAGGGATTCTATGCTTAGATCACGGTGGTAGAAGTTCCAGATCCTGCGATCCTCGCCACCTATATGCCATAATGCTGTTCCTGCAGTTTTATAATCATCACTAAAGCGAAGGATATTGAATGCAGTAGCAGCATCTGTAAAATAAACAATATGCTTTGTTTCTGAAGATGTGTCCGTTTCTTTTTCAGTATATGAATAATGGAGATTGTAAGTATCATTATCGAAATTAATTTCAGCTCCGGAGATTTTGGCCTGGTCGATGGCCTGGTTATAGGTGATATCATTTACCCTTATTCTTCTTTTACCATCTTTCCCCTCTTCATCAATCCAGTCGCGTCCATAGCCAGCTACCCCGAGTATGATCTTAGACGCATCTACTTTATCATCCATTTTATCCAGCTGTTTCTCTATCCATTTTTGTGAACTTATAGGGCCGGGTTTGGTATTGTCGTTATATTCATCATAGGCCATCAGTATCACATAATCATTGTAGGCGCCCAGGCTTGTGTAGTCATAATCTTCGTTATCCGGCGATACATCCATTGTAACCACCATTCCTTTTGCATGCAGCGCAGTATACAATTCTTTTTGAAACCCGGTGAGCGGTTCATTTCCTTTTTCATTTAATTCTTCAAAATCAACGTTTAGGCCCTGTAACTTATAGTGGGTAAGTGTATCTACAATCTGTTGAATAATATGGGCTCTTTTTTCGGCATTATTTAAAATGGTATGGGCTAATTTAAAATCAAAATAGCCTGAATCCTTGAATTGTCCTTCTTCAACATCATAAACTGTTTTACTGTGAAAATTATTAAATATGGGCTGTATGCTCAGGTTATTCTGTTTCATTACTGCCAGCCCGGCGCTGTCTATCCTGGTTTGTAATGTATAAGTACTCGTGTCTATAAAAAACCATTCCGGGTAAATAGTGTTTAATTTATCCCCGTGCCTTTTTAAGTCCGGTAAAGAAGTAGGGCTCCATGGGGTATAAAACCCGGAGCGTATCAGCGGAGCGGAAACTTTATTACCGGTGCTATTGCCCACTGTTTTTCTCTTTTCCAAAAGGTCTTTAAAACCTTTGTATTTTTTGTTTTGTGCTGTAGTGAAAGTCAGTTTGTTGTTAGGGTCGAGTTTTGCCTGGTAAAACCTGCTTTTATCCAGTACATCAGGCAGTGTTGGGTTTTTGCCGTTTATTAAAGCCAACGTAACTACAACAAGAAAAAATGTTCCAATAATCAGTAGTAACCTAAAGGTCCATTTTACGCTTCTCCATCGTGAAGGGCTATCCGTTTGAAATATCTGGGATTGCATGCTGCAAAAGTATCTTAATTAAATGTAGGTATTGGTTAAACATTAGCAAAGGCATTTTAAAAGGGAAGTGATTTTAAAAGAGAAGCCCCTGTAGAAACAGGGGCCGTTTACCAAAACTAACTGCTTATGAGAAAAATTTAAATTTATTTGTTGTTTGTATATACTTACGCAAATCAGGTGCCAAAAGTTTTAGGCCGCATGTTAAGAGTTTCTTAATCCCTTAAACTCCTTTGTTGCATATCCTGATAACGATGAAAAGAACTATTTATTTCTTTGATGGGGGCCTAAAACCACACTTCTTTATATACGACATAAAGTTATTTAATTGGTTTAAGCAAAATAAAAAAAAGCTCCTTTTACAGGACGCTTTAACAATATCTTAATCTTTATCACTTTATAAAACCTTTTATCAGGTCCATTAATCCACCACCACCATTTTGCTGTTGCTGGCTTTGTGCTCCACCTGCAAGTTGAGATACAATATCCATTAATCCACCTGAACTGGTACCATTACCCTGGCTACCACTAAATTGTTTAACGAGATCCTGGAAATTAAAACCGCTATTGCCGCCGGCTTTTTCCTGTTGGGCAATTTCCGTGCTTTTACCACCGGTAATGGAATGCAATAAATTTTCTATACTAAATGTACTGTTATTGGGATCATTGGTGTTATTGATGAGGCTGCTGATCACATTTGGTATCAAGCCACTGGCAACGTTATTGGCCTGGTTGCCCCCCATATTAAATTTACTCATCAGCTTGCTGGCAAAATGGCCAATCATCATGTTCACCATGGGATTACTTAAAAGGCCTTTATTATTTTGCTGCCCCTGGTTGCCCCCGAATAAAGATAATATACTTTGAAGTCCGCCACCCGCTACCATATTGCGCAGCCCTGATGCTACAGTATTGGTGGCTTCGGCAATTACTTCATCATGTTTTTCTCCCGGTATGTCGGGATTATTAACCACTGTTTCACCCGCCGATCCTTTTACTAAGTTAAATAATTCTTCCAGCATAGCTTATCATTTAATTGTTTAAGAAAACGCTTTAATACAAGAGGATGAAAATTACGAAATAGTTGCAAAAGAAAGATTAATTCTGTGTTGCTAATTTCTCTGCATTTTCAGCAAATTGCAAAGCATCCAAAAATTCCTGTATCTCACCATTTAAAACATTATCCAGGTTATATACGGTAAGACCAATTCTATGATCTGTAACCCTGCCCTGGGGAAAATTATAAGTGCGTATTTTGGCACTCCTGTCACCAGTGCTTACCAGGCTTTTGCGTAAATGAGAAATCGCTTCTTCCGCTTTTCTTACTTCCTCGTCATACAATTTGGTTCGTAACATTTCCATGGCTTTTAGTTTGTTCCCCAGCTGCGACCGGTCTGTCTGGCACATTACCACGATGCCTGTTGGTTTGTGTGTAAGAAAAACTTTGGTTTCCACTTTGTTTACGTTTTGACCGCCGGCACCACCACTTCGGGCAGTTTCCATTTTTACATCACTTTCTTTCAACTCAAAATCCACTTCTTCTGCTTCAGGCATTATGGCCACAGTTACCGCACTGGTATGTACACGGCCCTGGCTTTCTGTATTCGGTACACGCTGCACACGGTGTACACCGCTTTCAAATTTTAAGGTACCGTACACATCATCACCGACTACTTCAATCTGTACTTCTTTGTAACCGCCAACAGTTCCTTCGCTTTCGCTTAACAGGGCTGTTTTCCAACCCTTCTTTTCAAAATATTTTAAATACATCCGCAACAGGTCACCTGCAAAAAGCGAAGCTTCATCACCACCGGTGCCCGCACGGATTTCGAGGATGGCATTTTTTTCATCATATGGATCTTTGGGTATCAGCAGCTGTCGTAAAGAAGCTTCCAATTGTGTTTTCTTTTCTTCCAGTGCCGGCAGTTCCATTTTGGCCAGCTCACGCATTTCTGCATCATCGCTCTTTAAAACCTCTTTATTAAATTCAATATCATCCAGCAGTTTTACATATTCATTCCTGCCATTCACAATTTTTTCCAGGCTGCGGTACTCTTTACTGATCGCGGTGAATTTTTTGTTATCACTAACGATCTCAGGGTTGGTCAGTGATACCCCCAGATTGTCGAACCTTCCTTTTATTGCATCTAATTTATCTAACATACCCTATCCCCTAAAGAGGAATTTATTGTGTTTTATTATAAAGTCTTTACCAGCTCCTGTGCAAAATTATACTTCATTGGTGCCGAAAGTATTCCGGTAAACTTCAACTGCATAACTTTGCTGCACTTAATTGTGTTGTACACAAGCAGGCGGCAAATTTACAGTTTATCAACCAATCATTTTGTATAGAAAATTTACAGCGGATAATATTTTTACCGGGGAAACGATGCTTCCGCGGGGCCATGTTTTAATTACAGACACAACGGGCGTGATCGTGGACATTGTTTCATTGCAGGAAGCGGGCGAAGCGATTGAATCTTTTAAAGGCATTATAAGTCCCGGATTTATCAATGCCCACTGCCACCTGGAATTATCCCATTTAAAAGGGTTGATCCCTGAAAAGACCGGCCTGGTGGAATTTGTTTTTAAAGTAATCACCGAAAGGCATTTTGCAGAAGAACAGGTATTGGCCGCTATTTCGACTGCTGAAGATGAAATGTTGCAAAGCGGTATTGTCGCAGTTGGTGATATCTGCAATAATGTATTGACCATTCAACAAAAGAAAAAGCAAAGGCTGCGCTACCATAATTTTATTGAAGTAAGTGGTTTTGTACCTGCATTGGCAACCGACCGTTTTGATAAATCATCTGTGATACTATCCAGCTACCGGTCCACACTTCCTAATCATCGATCCACTTTTTCTCCCCATGCACCGTATTCGGTTTCGCAAAAACTATTTGAATTGCTCAACGATGCTACTGCAAATGATATCATAACCATTCACAACCAGGAATCTTTACCGGAAGAAGATTTTATAAAAAACGGGACAGGTGATTTTTTGAGACTGTTCGAAAAAATGGGTATTGATATTTCCTTTTATAACCCCGGCGGCAAAAGCAGTTTACAAACCTGGTGGCCACGGATCAACAAAAATCAATCAAAGATTTTAGTGCATAATGTAACAACCTCTGCTGAGGATATCGAATTTATAAAACTATCAACTATCAACTATCAACTATCCACTTCCTTCTGCCTTTGCCCCAATGCCAATTTATACATCAGCAATTCATTGCCGGATATAAATATGCTTATGGCAAAAAACTGTACGATCGTTTTAGGTACCGATAGTTTAGCGTCTAACCATCAGCTTAATATTATTGAAGAAATAAAAAAACTGCATCAAAATTTTCCTGCAATACCATTACAAACAATGTTGCAATGGGCTACCATCAATGGTGCGAAAGCTTTGAAAATGAATGATAAGCTCGGTAGTTTAGAAAAAGGAAAGCAACCCGGTATTGTATTAATTGAAGGAATAGAAAATTTGCAGGTTACAAGCCAAACATGGTCTAAAAGAATTTTATAAGTCGCGCAGATATGGCAAATCCCGCAGAAGAAGGCGTTGTATTTTATCTGCAAAATCAGCGGTATCTGAAGGTAATTTCACAACACTTCATGTAAGATCATCAGCGTTTTCATTTGCCCAAACTCGGGGATATGCAGTGCATAATAATCCTGGTAATGCAATAATAATTCCCTTCTTATCGTATGATTGAGGTGGAATTCTTCCAGTTCATAGGGCTGCATTACTTTTAATAGTTGAGAAGTAAGCGCGGCTTTCTCCCCATCAATAAAATGAGGGTGTACGGGTTGATGGTCAATAAAAGTTCCTTCCTCCAGGTCCAGCAAGCAATCGTGTGCATTATAATTATCTGCCATCCTGAATCCAAAAAAATGGGTGAGGTGTAAAGCAAAGAATAATGGGAAATTAGCCGATACTTTTTTGCCGGCAGTATCCAGTTGCATCAACGCTGCCTCACAAAAATTGAACAGGTCTGTATTAGCTTCGGGTTGTTTCAAACATTTTTGCAGCAGTTCTACCATGTAAGATGCAATGCTGTTTTTGATCACATCTGTCAATACGGTATTAAATAAAAAGCCCCAGCTAAATTCTTTTATGCGCTGCATGGATTTATGTTCGCCGTGATATACGACCAGGTCTAAAATAGCTGCCGGCTGAAAATAATTAGCTTTGGAGGAAGTCTTTTTTGCTGTACGTACGCCATTGACCATATAGGTTTGCACACCGAATAATTCTGTAAATATGGTAACTACCAAACTGGTCTCTCCATATTTTATGGTTCGTAATACTATACCTTTTGTTTTGTGTGTCATATACCCACGTACCCGTTAAAGAGCGTTTTATACCCTGGTATTTTTAACCAGCTTTCAAAAATAGCGAACATTGTCACAGTTAAGCCACGCAATTACATTCAAATTGGTTTTCTTTGCAATTATTAGCAACAGGCAAGTGCTGTTTTTTTTAATCAGAGTATTTTGGCATAATTATTCATTATTAAATTATCCATTTATAATATGTGGCAACGTTTAGGCAATTTCGTAATTAAGAACAAGCTGGTACTATTGATAGTATTGTTTGCAGCAACTGCTGTGATGGGCTTTTTTGCAAGTAAGGTTAAGTTGAGTTATGAATTCGCCAGGGCCATTCCCGTCAATAATCCTAAATACCAGGATTATAAAGCCTTCCAGCAAAGATTCGGCGACGATGGCAATGTTTTGGTAATAGGTGTTAAAACAGATAGCTTTTTTAAACCGGGCATTTTTGCTTCGTACTATAAATTACATAAGCAATTAAAAAAAGTTGCCTATGTCGATGAAATATTAAGCGTGCCCGTTGCGATCAATCTCCAAAAAGATACCCTAACTGAAAAATTAGTACCTGGAAGAATATTTTCCGATTCAGTGATCGAACAGGGGCAGCTGGAGGCTGCAGAAAATACTTTTCAGAATCTTTCTTTTTATAAATCAAAACTCTATAACCCATCAGAACATGCTTACCTGATGGCCGTAAGGATCAATAAGGAAGCCCTTAATTCTGCAAAACGTACAAAAATAGTCGCCGATATTACTGCTGCCGTAAAAACTTTTGAGAACAGTACTAACATTGAAACCCATTTAAGCGGCCTGCCTTTGATCAGGACAGTGGTTGGAGACCGCATTAAAAAAGAGATGAGCTTTTTTTTAATGGGTTCATTAATATTAAGTGCATTGATCCTGCTGTTATTTTTCCGTTCGGTAAGCACTACCTTACTTTCTTTGCTGGTAGTGATTTTTGGTGTGGTATGGAGCCTGGGTATTTTACAATTATGTGGTTACAAGATCAGCCTGCTTACGGCATTGATACCACCACTGGTTGTAGTGATCGGTATTCCCAATTGCATTTATTTTGTAAATAAATACCATACCTCTTTCCTGCAGCATAACAATAAAGAAAAAGCATTGGTAGATATGGTAAGCAGGATGGGTGTGGTTACGCTGTTCTGTAATATCACAGCTGCCATTGGCTTTGCTGTTTTTGCATTAACCAAGAGTGCTATTTTAAAAGAGTTTGGTGTAGTGGCGGGTATTAGCATTATGGTGATATTCTTTATTTCTTTTATATTGCTCCCGTCGGTATTGAGTTATTTACCTGCGCCTGAAGCATCCCAGACAAAATATTTAAATAACCGCTGGGTTACTTCCTTTTTATTGAGGATAGAAGGATGGGTGGTATACCACAAAAAAGTTGTTTATGGGATCACAGTAGTAGTGTTGATCTTTTCCGTAATTGGGATCTTTAAATTAAAAAGTGTTGCCTATATTGTTGACGACCTGCCTAAAACAGATAAGATCTATACCGACCTTAAATTCTTTGAGAAAAATTTCAAAGGGATAATGCCTTTAGAAATCGTGCTGGATACCAAAAAACCAAAAGGGATTTTAAAATCCACGGTCGATATTAATAAGATCGCGTTCTTCCAGGATTCTTTTTTAGCCAACCAAAAAAATATTGCCAAGCCGCTTTCCGTAATTGACGGTATTAAGTTTTCGTACCAGGCAATAAGCGAAGGGGTGGGGGATTCCACCTACACATTGCCTGCATTTGGCAACCCTTTAAAAGATCTGCACGATAAGTTAAGACAGGTAAATGTGCGCAGGGAAAATAAAGAGATGACTGCGGCAGATTCAGCAACAGTAAAATTGACCGGCTCTTTCATAGATTCTACAGAGCAATACCTGCGCATCAGCATGAGCATGGCAGATATCGGCACAAAAGAATTATTACCGGTTGTTGATTCGATTAAACGGAATGCGAATAAGATCTTAAATGGTATAGACAGTGTTGACATAAAAGATACTGCGAAAACAATTTATAATATCACTGTAACCGGAACCAGTTCCACCTTTTTGGAAGGCAGCCGTTTTATTGTAAATGGATTAAAAGAAAGTATTTTCTGGGCATTCCTGCTCATTTCATTTTGTATGCTGTACCTGTTTAAATCTGTTCGTATATTATTATGTTCTTTGCTACCCAATTTAATTCCTTTGGTGATCACAGCCGGGGTGATGGGCTGGGTAGGGGTTCCACTAAAACCTTCTACCGTATTGGTTTTTAGCGTTGCACTGGGTATAGCGATTGATATTACTATCCGGTTCCTGGTTAATTATAAACAGGAGTTACCGGCGTATAATAATGATGTGCCTGCTACCGTAAGTGCAACAATAAAGCACACAGGATTAAGTATAGTTTATACTTCCCTGGTTTTAATCGCGGGCTTTGTTATTTTTTGTTTTAGTGGTTTTGGCGGCACCATTGCGCTGGGCTGGCTTACCTCGGTAACATTATTTGTTGCCACCTTAACGAACCTTATTTTATTACCGGTGTTATTGTTGCTTGTCGGCGCTAAAAACAACTTGAGAAAACAATAAGCTTTATATAAATTAATAGCTGGTTGAGTCAATGCGGTTTTAAAAGCAGCTTATGGGATAATAAAATTGTCCTGCCATATGATTATTACAGTAATTGTGAATTATCTTTGTTTCAACATCAAAAACTAATATGCAAATGAGAAAACTTCTATTAACATTATCAGCAGCGCTGTTTTTCGTAACAGTTGTCTCCGCACAAGACCGGACAGTTACTGGTAAAGTGACCAATGAAAAAAACGAGCCCATCGAAGGTGTTTCTGTTTTATCGGATGACGGTAAGCAGGGTACACAAACGAACAGCTCGGGTAATTACAGCCTGAAAGTGGCCGCTTCAGTGAAAACATTAATATTTACTGCGGTTAATTACAACAAAACGACCAACACCATAAGGGGTAACACGCTTAATGTAACCCTGGTATCTTCCGATAAGGTATTGCAGGAAGTAGTGGTTACAGCCCTCGGTATTTCCCGTGATAAAAGATCTCTTGGGTATGCCTCACAAAATATAAAAGGCGACGAACTGGCCAACAAGGGAGAGGTAAATATTGCCAATGCCCTGCAGGGAAAAGTGGCAGGCGTTAATATTACCGGTGCCAGTGGTGGTGCCGGATCTTCAGTAAATATCAATATTCGTGGGGTATCTTCTTTTACCGGAAGTAACCAGCCCCTGTTTGTTATTGATGGTGTTCCCATCAGTAATGATGTGGACAGAACCAACTCGGGGCCAAACGGTACATTGGGTGATAACCAACCCGCCAACCGTGCTCTTGATATCGACATGAATAACGTTGAGTCAGTAAATATATTAAAAGGCCCTGCAGCTGCTGCGCTTTACGGTTCAAGGGCATCTGCAGGTGCTATCATCATCACCACTAAAAAGGGTGGAAGCGCAAGAGGAAAGGCCGAGGTCATCCTTAATTCTAATTACAGTTTTCAAAACGCCTTTGGTTTACCTAAGGTTCAAAATATTTATGGCCAGGGAGCCAGCGGGGTATATAATCCACTTTCGAATAATTCATTAGGCCCTAAATTTGGCACTACACCCAGTATAACCAATGGACTAGTTATAGGCGGTGTGCCGGTTACTACCTACCAGGCTTATCCTAATAATATCAATGAATTTTTCAGGCAGGCTTACACCGGTGAAAATAGTGTAACCCTGAACACCGGGGATGCGGTTCGTAACCAGGCCTTCTCCATCGGTAATGTTACTCAAACTGGTATACTATATAATACTTACCTGAAAAGAACCGACGTAAGGTTTAGTGCCAATGCTCCTTTGGGAGATAAAATGAAAGTAGGTGGATCAATTACCTATACCAATACTGCACAACAGGGTACGCTTGGTGGTAATAATAGTGGTTTAGCAACTTTATTAGGTTTAGCGAGAAATATTGACCTTACCTCTTACAGGGTTAACGGCACTTATAAAAATGCCAACGGGACAAGTAATTTCCTGATTCCGGGTGTAGAGAACCCTTATTTTAGTCAATTTGAAAATCCTTTGACCAGTAATCTCAACAGGTTCACGGGCAATATCAACATTGGATACGATATGTTTAAATGGTTAAATATATCTTACCGTATGGGTGGTGACATGTATACCGACAGGAGAAAACAAATTTTTGCGATCAGTTCCGGAAGGGTACCTCTTGGTAATGTTAGAGAAGAAATGTTTTTCAGGAATGAGTTAAACGGTGACCTCGTGATCAGGGCACAAAAGTCTAATATATTTCATTCAGACCTTTCGGTAACCGGTTTGATCGGCCAGAATATTAACCAAAGAAGGTTCCAGAATATAGCGGTTCAGGGCGATGCCTTGGCCATCCCGGGATTTTACAACGTTAGTAACGGTCCAACACTTACTGTTGGTTCTGGCGAATCTTCCACTTTGCGCAGGCTGGTGGGTTATTATGCGCAGGCTTCTTTTAATTATAAGAACTATGCTTTTCTTGAATTAACAGGCCGTGCAGATCAGTCATCTACACTGCCGGCATCTAAAAATACTTATTTCTATCCTTCAGCAAACGTAAGCTTCGTGTTTACTGATGCATTAGCGGTGAAATCTGATATTTTCAGCTATGGTAAAATAAGAGCCAGCTATGCAAAAGTAGGCCGCGATGCTGATCCCTATTTATTGAACAATCTTTATGTAGCCGGCGGTTTTGGAAATAACGTGTCCAGCGTAAGTTTCCCTTTTACAACCGGTTCTTCAACATTGCCTGGTTTTGGTGCCAGCTCAAGGATCGCTCCTACAGTACCTTTATCACCTGAGTTCAAGACTTCTTATGAAGCAGGTATTAACTTACAATTCCTTAAAAACAGGATATCCCTTGACGTGACTTACTATAGTGAAGACAGTAAAGCACAAATTCTTAACGTGGCTATTCCTCCTTCAACAGGTTTCAGAACCTATACCACCAATATTGGAGAATTAACCAACAAAGGACTTGAAGTTTCGCTGGGCGCAACAGTACTTCAAACCCGTGGGTTTACCTGGGACCTGAGTGCTAATTACACCCGCCAGAGAAATAAAGTGGTTTCTATCGCAGCCGGTGTAGACAATACTGGAATACCGGGAAGTGCATTCACTGGTTCTATACCTTCATTTAAAGTGGGTTATCCTTATGGTGTAATTATCGGCGGTCTTATACCTAGGGCGCCTGATGGACAGCGCCTGGTTAATCCTGCTACCGGTCTTTACCAGCCAACCGTTGCAGGTGGTGTATTGGCCGACCCTAATAATGATTACCAGTTTGGCGTAACTAATACCTTAAACTATAAAGGATTCAGCCTGGGCGCTACTTTCGACTTTTCAAAAGGCGGGCAGGTACTTTCATTCACCGCTGCTGCTTATAAAGCCCGTGGTGCGCTGGACATTACTGCTGTAGACAGGGAACAGCCGCACATCGTGCCAGGTGTGATACTGGATGCTTCCGGAAAATATATACAGAACAATATCCAGATCTCCGGCCAGAGTTACTGGAACGGTGCACTGGGTGGATTACAAAGTGAATTCAACGTTTATGATGCCACAGTTTTCCATTTGAGGGAAATAACTTTTGGATATAATGTGCCCACAGAAATGACCAAGCGTATTAAAGTAAATGGCTTGCGTTTTGGTTTATTCGCCCGCAACGTATTTTATGTAGCGCCTAATTCACCAATCGATCCACAACTTAATACGCAAGGTGCCGGCAATATCCGCGGCCTGGATCTGCAGGGAACACCCAATGCAAGAAGTATCGGCGCCAGCCTTAAAATCACTTTATAATTTTTAAAAAAGTATTTATGAAAAAAACAGCAATCTTATTTTTAATATTGATACCGTTTGCATCTTGTAAAAAATACCTCGATGTAAATGTTACTCCCAATAATCCAACGGCGGTGCCTCCAAGTATTATCCTGCCGGTTACAACAGTAGGTATGGCATTTGCCAATTCGAATGATTTAAACCGGGCTACTTCCGCATTGGTACAGCATATTGCAGGTGTAGCTAACCAAACAGCAGCTTATGATGTATACAATCTGGACGGTAGTTTTGATAACCAGTGGAACGGTGAAATATATGGTACTACACTTAATGACCTGCAGATATTAATTGATCAATATGCTACAACAAGCCCGGCTTATTCGGGTATTGCCAAACTGGAAATGGCCTATGTTTATTCTATGGCTACCGATATTTGGGGCGATGTTCCTTATTCACAGGCGGCCCAGGGTTTAAAATTTCCTACTCCACGTTTCGACAAACAGGAAGATATTTACCAGGGTAATACCGCTTTGGGTATAACCAGCCTTTTCGATTTAGTAAAGAGTGGGTTGGCAGACATTGCCAAGACGCCAAACGTATTTGTTCCAGGCAACGATGACCTGGTATATAAAGGCGACCTTACCAAATGGGCCAGGATGGGCAATACACTATTATTGAAATTGGCGATACAGGTATCCAATAAAAACCCTGCACTGGCAACTTCAACTATCGCCAGTGTGATCACAGGTAATAACTACATCAATTCAAACGCTCTTGATTTTGAAGTGCCCTTTGGTGCAACTACCGGTAGCCAAAACTCGATTTATAGTTTTAACAATGTAAACAGAACAGGCGACCAAATGCTTAGTACCAGGCTTGTAAATCTTTCTAAAAGTATCAATGATACAGTACGCCTTGGTAAGTTTTTTACAAAACCAACAGGTAATTTTGTTTCCTTTGATAATGGGGCTACATCTGCTGTTCCTGTTTTAGCAACCAGGTCAAAGTATAATACTTATTTAATTGGTAATGCGGGCGAAGCGCCTATCAGGTTATTGACTTATGCACAGGTACAGTTCATTCTTGCAGAATCGGCTGTAATTTTAGGAACCAGTGGTGTTGCCAATACCTATTACCAGGCTGGTATCACCGCATCAATGCAAAAAGTAGGTATGACGCCTGCCGAGATCACCACTTATTTCACAACCAATCCAACAGTAGTAACGCTTACCGGTACACCGGAACAGCAGCGCCAGCAGATCATTACACAAAAATACATGTCATGGATCGGTAATGGTATAGAGGCTTTTAATGATTACCGCAGAACAGGTTACCCTGTTTTAACCCTGGTAAATAATGCTGCAGGTGATAACCCTAATGTAATCCCAACAAGGTTGCCCTATACGCAAACAGAACTTTCATCTAATCCAAATGCGCCAAGCCCAAGGCCAAAGACAGATGTGAAGCTTTGGTTCGCTAAATAAATAATTGATTAAAAAAATTAATAAAATAATTATGAAAAAATATATAAAATTCTTATCATTCCTGTTGATAACAGTACTTATGATGAGTTGCAAAAAAGAAGACTTTAATGGATTAAGTGATATAAGGCCGGCAGTTCCGGTTACTGTAACTAACGCGATAGATTACAGGCCAGAGCCTACCGTTAGTACATCAATAGCAGCAGGTGGTGCTATACAGATCGTGTTAGCAATTCCTTCCGGCAGCGGCAGAACCATAAAAGAAATCACGAGGATTGCTGCAAGTACAAGTTATACCAAGATACAAGGTACTACAGGACTGTACAATGCAGCGCCTATACCAGTGGGGGGTATTACTTATACTTTCAACACCACATTGGCGGAATACGTTGTAAAAGGCCCGGGTGTGATACCTGCAGTTTCTGCTACAGTAGGAACTGAGTTGGCAAACCGTTTTTATTTTATGCTGACCTTAGATGATGGTTCGGTTTTGATATCGGAAGCAGTTAGAGTACTGGTTACAAACTAATTTTACTAAGTTATAAAATATAAAAGGATCGCATTTTTTAATGCGATCCTTTTATATTTTATTAAGAACACCCCCAGGCATATTCTTACTTCAATACCTCTCTCAATTTATTTATTAATTCTTCGCCTCTTAAGCTGCTGGCAATGATCATTCCTTTAGGATCAACCAAAACATTATAAGGGATACCATCAATACCATATAATGGTACCGCAGCGCTGTTCCAGTATTTCAGGTCACTGATATGGTGCCATGCAAGGCCGTCCTCCTCTATTGCTTTTAACCATGAGGCTTTGTCTTTATCAAGCGACACGCCCAATACCGTGAAATTTTTATTTTTAAATTCATTGTAGGCAGCAACAACATTGGGGTTTTCTCCACGGCAAGGCCCACACCAGCTAGCCCAAAAATCAACCAGCACATATTTTCCTTTTAACTGGCTTAAAGAAAAGGGTTTGTCGTTTACATCATTCATGGTAATATCCGGGGCAGGGCTCCCCACCTGTATCCTGGTTTGCGGCGCCTGTTGTTGCAATGATTGTTGCTGCTGCTTTACAAGCTCCTGCTTCGCAAAATTGGTAACAGTGATTACACCATTGTGATTGGGGAAGCGCTGCGCTAGTTTTTGTAAAGGCATTTGAATCTGGTCAAGTGTAACAGGCGGGGCTGTTGCAGCAAATAAAGCCAATGCCGGACTTTTTGCAGTATCGGCATATTGAAAATGAAATTTTAAGGTGGTCTCTTTTATCGCAGTAAAATTTGTTTCCATTGCGTTAACAAGGCTGTCCCCGTCCTTGGCACCGCTTTGTTTTAATTGCGCCAGGGAAGCTGAAGCTTCCTGTATTTTTTTAATTAAACTGTCATTTATAGCAATGAATTTTTTTAATGAACTGTTGGCAGGCGTATAAAAAGCCGGGCCGGCTAAGCTGATATCGTTTAGGTCGGCAGTAAAATTGATGCTGCTGTTATCATTAATAAAAAGAAAACCATTGGTAACTTTTTCTAACCTGATATGGTATATGCCTTCTTCAGCAGCAATGCCTGAAAGACTGAATTTTCCATTTTTTATTGCAGCGGTATCGATGATCTCCGGGTCTTTCTGACCAAAATACAATTCTTCCAAATAAACTTTTTGATCCGGTACATTTTTTAACTGGCCGGTTACCGTAAATTTTCCTTTATCTGTTGCATTGTTACACGACAACAATGCGGGCAGCATGATCGCAATAAATAATATTTTTTTCATTTTATTTTCCTTGATTTGATGAATAAAAAATAACGGGAAGATCAATTTAATTTTTCACTTAATAATTTATTTACGATCTGCATATCAGCTTTTCCTTTGCTGAGCTTTTTTACCTCTCCGGCAAATAAGCCTATTAAACCTTTTTTACCGGACCGGTATTCTTTCACTTTGTCCGGCATTTTAGCAATAGCTTCATCTACCCATGTTTCTACAGAACTACTGTTGCTTTCCTGTAAAAGATTAAGCGATGTTGCAACCTGTAAAGGCGATTGTTGAGGGCCGTTCAGTAAAGCACTGAATATTTTTGTGGATGCGTTGCTGAAATTTACATTCCCACCATCTACCAATTGTATCAGTGCCGCAATTTTTTCTGCAGGTAAAATAAATGCTTTAATATCGGTTTGATTGTCGTTCAGGTAACTTTTTATTGGGCCCAGCAACCAGTTAGCGGCAGCCTTATAATTACCTGTATGTTTTATGATCGCTTCAAAATAATGAACGGTTTCTTTATCGCTACAGATTACCTGCGCATCATATGCAGGCAAATGCAAAGCCTCCTGGTATTTCTTTTCCAGCGCTTCAGGCAATTCAGGGATCGAGTTCTTTACCTGATGCAGAAATTCATCTGCAATAAAAAAAGGACTAAGATCTGGTTCCGGAAAATACCGGTAATCATCTGCTTCTTCCTTGGTACGCAAAGAAAAAGTAGTATTATTATCCGCATCAAAGCTCCTTGTTTCCTGGATAATTTTATTGCCGCTCTCTGTGATCTCAATTAAACGGGCCACTTCTATATCAATCGCTTTTTTTACGTTGCGGATGCTGTTGAGGTTTTTCACTTCAACTCTAGTACCGAGTTTTATTTCGCCTTTTAAACGAATGGAAATATTAGCATCGCAGCGCATACTGCCTTCTTCCATATTGCCATCGCAGATATCCAGCCAGCGCACTAATTTTCTTAATTCCGTAATGTAAGCAAATGCTTCATCGCTGCTGTGCAGGTCAGGCTCGCTCACGATCTCGAGCAAACAAACGCCTGCACGGTTCAGGTCAATGGAAGTAAAATCTTCATCCACATCATGCAGGCTTTTTCCTGCATCTTCTTCAATATGTATGCGGTTGAGTAAAATATTTCTTTCGCCATTAGTTGTTGTAATAGGTACATAACCATTCTTGCAAATGGGCGTAGTATGCTGGCTAACCTGGTAACCTTTTGGAAGGTCGGGATAGAAATAATTTTTACGTGCAAAATAATTACGCTGCTCAATATCGCAATGCAATGCAATACCCAGCTTTACAGCATATTCAATGGCTTTGCGGTTCATCCTGGGTAATGTGCCCGGGTGTGCGAGGGTTATTGGACTGATATGTGTGTTGGCTTCAGCTCCAAATGCAGCACTGTCGCCACAAAATAATTTACTCTTTGTTAATAGCTGCGCATGCACTTCAAGGCCAATAACCACTTCATATTTATCCCTATTTTTCACGGTGCAAAGGTAAGCCAATAGTTAAAAGTTGAAAGTTAAAAGTTGAAAGCCGGATCCTGCTTTTAAGTATTTTTTGACGCTGAAAATAAAAATACCCCCAACTATTTGTTGGGGGCACGCTGTTTCACATGGCTCGTACTTATAAATTAGCAGTCTTTAATTTTTTTGGGATCTTGATCTCAAAACTCATCTCATTGCCATTACGTTTTGCCTTAATGAGGTAAGAAGATTTTTCTGCATTTTCCCTTAACTGCTCCCTTGCCTCATCAGTGTTGCTTACCTTTTTACCGCCGATTTCTGTAACAACATCGTTTTTTTTAAGCCCGGCTTTTTCCGCAGGAGAATCTTTATCAGTATCTAAAACTTTTACACCAGCGCCTTCTTCAGTATCCTGGATCTTTAAACCCAATTTTTGCTGGCGGGGAAATAGACCACCATAACCATTCATTGAATTTAGATTATCAAAGCCACCCCCAAAAGCGTCATCATTCCACATCTGTACCTTAGGTTCTCCGGGTGCCATTGGCTTGCGGGGAGCGCTGAAAGAACGCATTTTCGGTGCGATGAAAGAATAGGACATTGCGCTATTGAACTTTGTTTCTCCCAATATCGCTTTTGCAGAGCTTTCTTTTCCATCACGTTTGTAGTACACCGTTACTTCATCTTTTGGTTTAAAAGTCCCTACAACTTCAGATAACGATTCGGGGCCTTCAATTTTTTTATCATTGATCTTTGTGATCACATCGCCTTCCTTAAGGCCTGCTTTTTCAGCGGCGCTTTCACTGGAAACATTGGTAATTGCAGCGCCTTCGGTTTTTTTATCATCAGCTTCGTCATCACCACTTGTTGTAACGCCTAAAAATGCACCGTTCCTGCCTGTGAGATTGCCGGTAACCGGGCCTTTAAAATATACATCCATGTCACCGGGAGAAAAGGAAAAATGGTTTTCGCCATCCCAAACTTTAATGTCTCTTTTATTAATAGTAATATCGCCATCTTTGAATTCACTGATAGGCTTGCCATTGATGGTCACTTTGTCGCCCTTTATTTCCACAACGATCTTCGTGTCCTTATCACCTTTTTTGCGGATAATGATCTCCTGGCTTTCTTTTCTTTCTTTCATCTCTTTCATTTCCTTCATCTCTTTCATTTCTTTTTTCTCTTTTACTTCAGGCTTTTCATCCTGTGCCGATAAGGTGTGGTTAATGGCGGTAAAACCCAGTACAACAGCAACCAGTAATAACTTCTTCATGACTTTTTTATTTTATGTACGAAATGTTTAGTAGGTCAAAAGTAGGCCAATTTTTGGAATTACGAAATCTTTCGCATATTATTTTTTTGCTTTAACAAAATTTTGATTTTTGTCTGGGCAAAAAGGGGTTTGCCACAGATTGCACAGATTTACTCGGAAAAATACAAAGCGTCTTGGTTTCTTATTTTCGGTTAGAGATAGCGTACATTTTTACCGGGGAATCATCCAAGACCTCTTGTTTTAGGAATTGCATACCAACCTTTTCCAGGATTTTTAAAGACGCGGTATTATCAATATGGGCCCGGCCGACAATAGTTTTTAAATGCAGTTGTTCAAAGCCATAGGTTACGGTATACTTTGCGGCTTCAAATGCATAACCTTTTCCCCAGAACTGTTGCATCAAACGGTAACCCAGGTCAATCTCATCGGTATCGGATAAATATTTTAAACCACACCAACCGATGAATTGATTGCTGTCATTTAAATGTATAGCCCAACGCCCCAGGTTATTTTTATACTGCGGAAAAATGATATTGTGTATAACATGAAGCGCCTGCTCTTCCGTTTCCAGCAAAGGCTCGTGCAGGTATTTTAAAACTTCAGGGTTGCTGTTGAGTTGCAGCAATAACGGGGCATCAGCTTCAGTAAAGCGGCGGAGGATTAGACGGGGTGTTTGAAAAATGATATGCATGTTGTTTGTACGGGGAAGCTCCAGCTTCCATTGTTTAAAAACCGGAAGCTGGAGCTTGCGGCTACAATAAAGATTTTACTTTCTCAATCACTGCTTTCAAATTATTCACCTCCTGCCCGCCGGCAGTAGCTAAATTTTTCTGTCCCCCGCCGCCACCTTTTATTAATGGGGCGATATGTTCTTTGATAATTTTTCCCGCATCTAAATTTTTTGCGGCAACAACCGTATCACTGATGCCAATGGCAACAAAGGGTTTGCCATCAATATTGGCGCAAAGCACGGCCACATGATCGTGCAATTTATTTTTAAGGTCAAAGCATAATTTCTTTAAAGCATCGGGACTGCTCACTTCAATAATTTCACCGATAAAAGTAACGTTATTGATGATGGCATCTTTTTGCAGTAATTCATTCCTGATGATCACCAGCTGCCTTGCTTCCAATGCTTCGATATGTTTTTTTAAAGAAGCGTTTTCGCTTTGTAAGTTTTCTATGGACTTGCCGATATCCTTCGGGTTTTTTAGTAAGCCACTGATGGTACTCATTTCCACGAATGCATTATTAACGAGGTCTTCAGCAGCTTTCCCGGAAACGGCTTCGATCCTTCTTACACCTGCAGCAATTGCGCCTTCGCTTTTTATTTTGAACAAACCCAGCTCACCAGTGCTGCCTACATGCGTGCCGCCGCATAATTCAATAGAATATTTTTCATCCATCATCACCACCCGTACCACATCACCATATTTTTCTCCAAACAAAGCCATAGCACCCAATGCAACAGCTTCATCTTTTTTCATTTCCTTAATTACAACAGGGATATTGGCCCTGATCTTTTCATTTACTGATTTTTCTACAGCTGCAATTTCTACATCTGTCATTTTTGCAAAATGGGAGAAGTCAAAGCGTAAATGTTCATCATTTACCAGGCTTCCTTTTTGTGCAACATGTGTACCGAGTACTTTACGTAAAGCGGCATGCATTAAATGAGTAACGCTATGGTGCACTGCAATGTGATTTCTTCTTGCAGCATTAATTGTAGCGGTTACTTCTCCACTTAGATCTGCAGGAATAGTTGCTGCAAAATGAATGATGAGGTCATTTTCTTTTTTGGTATCAACAATTTTGACCGCACCCCGATCCTCTCCAAAGGAGAGGGAGCCACTATCGCCAACCTGTCCGCCGCTTTCGGCATAAAATGGCGTGGTATCTAAAACTATTTGATACAATTCCTTTCCTTTGCCGCTAACTTTCCTGTATTTAACTACTTTGCTTTTTGTTTCTAAAGAATCATATCCAACAAATTTGGAAGAAGGGGTATCGTTTACAATAACCCAGTCTTCCGTTTCCAAAGCTGTTGCTGCCCGGCTGCGGCTTTTTTGTTGTTGCATTTCTGTTTCAAAACCTGCTTCATCAACAGTTAAATTATTTTCAGCAGCGATCAACCTGGTCAGGTCAATTGGAAAGCCAAAAGTATCCAGTAATTCAAAAGCTGCAGCGCCACTGATCGTTTTATTGTGCTGCGACTGCTTCATTACTTCATCCATTGTTTTTAAGCCGTTTGATAAAGTTCTTAAAAACGCTTCCTCTTCTTCTTTAATTACTTTACCTACAAAATCCAGTTGCTGGTTCAATTCCGGAAAAACATGTTCAAACTGTTTTGCAATAACCGGTAGCAGTTGATGTAATAATGGCTGCTTATACTCTAAATAAGAATAATAATAGCGAACCGCACGGCGCAGGATACGGCGTATCACATAGCCGGCACCGGTATTGGACGGCAATTGTCCATCGGCAATAGTAAAAGATATTGCACGGATGTGATCAGCCAATACCCTGAATGCAATACTCTCTTTATCATCGCCGGCCTTATATTCTTTATTTACTATTTTACTTATTGCCTCAATAGTACCCGTAAAAATATCGGTATCGTAATTACTCTGTTTTTTTTGAATAACCCTGGTCAATCTTTCGAAACCCATCCCGGTGTCTACATGTTTGCTGGGCAATTGTTCCAGGCTGCCGTCTTTTTTACGGTTGTACTGGATGAACACATTGTTCCAGATCTCTATCACCTGCGGGTGGTCATTGTTTACCAATGTTTTTCCATCCACAGCTTTTCTTTCTTCATCATTCCTGCAATCCACGTGTATTTCGGTGCAGGGGCCGCAGGGGCCGGTATCACCCATCTCCCAAAAATTATCTTTTTTATTTCCCAATAATATCCTGTCTGCCCCAATTACTTTTTTCCATTCGTTAAATGCCTCTTCGTCTTTAGGTAATCCTTCTTTTGTATCACCTTCAAAAATGGTTACATATAGTCTGCCCTTATCCAGCTTATATATATCTGTCAATAATTCCCAGCTCCAGGCAATAGCTTCTTTTTTAAAATAATCGCCAAAACTCCAGTTGCCGAGCATTTCAAATAAAGTATGGTGGTAGGTGTCTACACCTACTTCTTCCAGGTCGTTGTGCTTACCGCTAACGCGTAAACATTTTTGTGTATCGGCCACTCTTCGGTTGGGAGATACTTTGTTACCCAAAAAATAATCTTTAAACTGGTTCATGCCGGCATTGGTGAACAAAAGAGTAGGGTCGTTCTTTATAACTACTGGTGCCGATGGTACTATAGTATGTCCTTTAGATCTAAAGAAGTCGAGGAATTGTTGCCTTATCTCTGCACTTGTCATCATATACCGATCTATTTATTTGGGTTGATTTTTGTTGTGTAACAGGCTATATTTGTACAGCTTTGTATAACGGTTGCAAAGGTAATAAAACGGCTTCAAGCCGCAAGCTATAGGCAAAAGCCTATAACTGCGGCCAATAAAAAACAACAAAACCAAGTCCGAAACGTTTCCGCTCAAGGCAAACATGAAGAAAATAAAATATTTCTATAACACCAATACACTTCGTTATGAGAAGTTGGTTACCCCTCTCCGGGTAAAGTTGTTGAGGATTTTTGGCTTTCTGTCCGCTCTTGCTGTAAGTTGTCTCATCGTAATTAGTCTATACAATAAATTTTTTCCTAAAGCAACAGACCGGGAAGTGCAGTTGAAATATGATATCCTGAAAGATAATTACGGGCTACTTGACGGTAAGGTTAAAACACTGCAGCAGCAAATGGCCGAACTGGAAAAAAGGGATAACCAGGTATACCGCTCAATTTTTGAAGCCAACCCTTTAACCGACAGTGCGAGGATAAAACTGATCGAACAAAAAAAAGAACTGGAAAAAGTAAGTTTGATGAGGGATGATGAACTGGGTATCGATATTGCCAAAACATTGAACAATCTTACAGCCCGTGTGGCTTACCAGTTTGAAAGTTATGGTGTAATTGATAAACTGATCAAAAACCAGGGCGATAAACTCTCCAGCATACCTGCCATACAACCCGTAAGCAATAAGGAACTCAGCAGGATCGCCAGTGGGTTTGGGATGCGGATTCACCCGATATACGGTATCGCAAAAATGCATAGCGGCCTTGATTTTACTGCCCCGCAGGGTACACCCATCTATGCAACAGGTGATGGTATCGTAACTACCGCGGGTATGGGCACCGGAACGGGTAACCATGTTATCATCAATCATGGCTATGGATACGAGACCGTATACATGCACATGGTACGTGTAAAAGCGAGGGAAGGCCAGCGTGTAAAACGTGGTGAGGTAATTGGATGGGTAGGCAGTACCGGCGCAAGTACAGGCCCGCATTGCCATTACGAAGTGCATATTAATGGGGTGCCTGTTGACCCAGTGTACTTTTTCTTTAATGACCTTAATGCTGAACAATATGACAGGGTATTAAAAATTGCTGCTACTGGCAGTGCCAAAAGTTTTGATTAATTTTAATTATGCCGCTTAACCAGATTGCTTTTGATTTTGACAATAATCCCCCGGTTCCCACGCCTCCGGAAGTGGTGCCCAATGCCGCTAGTGAAGAAAAAAATATCGGGATCAGTACGAAAGAAATTATTGATCTAAGTGCAATAAATGAAAGGATAGCTGCCCCGGTGGTTAAAAAGAAAAATAATAAAAAGCAAACCCGGGGCAGGATGAGTTTGAAAGACATGGATGCGGGTGTTGACCTGATAGAAGTGCCCGAAGATGCCGTGCTGTTTGAAAAGATGTATTACTCAATAGGGATTGTTGCTGATATGTTTAAGGTAAACCAGAGCCTGGTGCGTTTTTGGGAAAATGAATTTGATATTCTTAAGCCCAAAAAAAACGGCAAAGGCGACCGGTTGTTCAGGCCGGAAGATGTTAAGAATTTAAAATTGATTTACCATTTATTGAGAGAAAGAAAATATACTATTGAAGGCGCAAAGGATTTTTTAAAGAATAATAAAAAAGCAGATGAAAAATTTGCCATGATAGAGTCGTTGAAAAAATTAAAAGGCTTTTTAAATGAGTTGAAAGCGAATTTATGATTGGTAATTTGGAGATTTGTTGATGAAGCCAACTGCCAACCTAAACCTCTAAACTCCTAAACCTTCCATTTATAACCCGTTATTAACAAAATTAGTTTTTTCAGGAACGCTTTTGCACAGAACTTTATTCCATCGATTTTTCCATCCATCAATTTTATCTGAATGAAATCTTTAACCGCGGTTATTCTTTGCAGCATACTTTCTATAAGTGCCTTTAGCCAGGCACAATATGAAATTTTAAAAGATGAAAATCACCCTGAACAGCATATACTCCGCGGCATCATCAATAAATATGTTGTTCAGAATGATAGCCTTTATAATTGGTACAGCAGCAGCGCAGCCGTTTACAGGCCTGATACCGCAACGCTTTCCGCATTTGAAAGGGTAAAAAGTAAAGTGCAGTTTGTATTATTTGGCGGTACCTGGTGTGAGGACACGCAATTTATTTTGCCTAAATTTTTTAAACTGCAGGAGATGAGTGGCATCACTGATACTGCGATCACTTTTTTTGGCGTGAACCGTGCAAAAAAATCTTTAGCAAGCATTGCAGATGCATTCAATATTATAAATGTGCCTACCATTATTGTAATGAAAGATGGTAAGGAAGCCGGCCGTGTAGTAGAGTATGGCAGCAGTGGTAAATGGGATAAGGAACTGGTGGATATTCTTAATAAGTTGTAGCATACAAGCTGGAAGAGAAATTCAAAAACACCTGAAGAAAAAAATAGTCGCTGAAAAAACTGCAACAGTAAAATTAAATGTTATTCCATGAACTATTCGGGGTTGTTTATTAGACCGGCGGCAATACCAGGATTGCCCATCGATACTTTATTTTCCTCCAACACATTTTTTATAAAGAAATAATAACTTTCTTTCAGCATAACAAAATCTTCCATCGTAATTGGATGGGTGAAATATTCTACCTGGATGGTATTGCCGGTTTTAGTTATGCCGGTAAGATGCACCGTGTAGGAAGTCACCTGGCTGCCATCTGACCCCAATTTTTGTTTAATGGTATCGATGATAGTTTGTATGGTTACTGCTGCAGTAGTAACAGCAAGCTCCAGTTTTATTTCCGCACGCCGGTGGGTGCGCATACTCCAGTTGTCTACCACGCTATCCACCATTAATTTATTGGGTACCGTCACTAAAGTTTTTTCATCAGTACGGATACGTGTGCTGCGTAAACCAATTTTTTCTACGGTGCCGGTGATATTATTTGCTTTTAAAGTATCACCTGCAGTAAATGGTTTGTCGAAGAAAATGATGAAGGAGGCGATCAGGTTCTCCAGGCTTTCTTTCGCTGCCAGTGCTACTGCAGCACCTACGATACTGAGGCTGGTCAACAAATTACCTATGGGTTGATTGAAGCAGGCTTTAACCAGCATCAGTAAACCGATGATCACAATAATCACCTTTAAAAAATCCCGGAAGAAAATTACGAGCTGGTCATCGGATTTATCGGTGGTAGCAGCGGCTCTTTGTTCCAATACCAGAGCAATGAAATCGATGATCCTTAATAAAAACCAGGTAAAAGAAACGATGATGATACCAATGCCCAGCCTGGTAAAAATATCATCGATAGCATGGCCATATATCTTATACTGCCAGGCGTCGGGAAAATTTAATTTATCAATGGCAAATACCGCGATCAGGATAAATAAGAACCATTCCAATGGCTCCAAAACAAGGTCAGTAAAGTTTTGTTTGGCTACATTTTTCCAGATACGGTGAAATAGCCGGTATAACAAAGCGGCTATATAGCGGGAGAAATACCTTTTTAAAATAAGCATCAGCAAAATAGTACCGCCAACAATACAGTAACTCCTGATGCTGTTATCAAAATAAACCTGGTCTAGAAAATCCATGAAAAGCGTTATGCGTTATGCGTTATGCGTTATGCGTTATGCGTTATGCGTTATGCGTTATGCGTTATGCGTTATGCGTTATGCGTTATGCGTTATGCGTTATGCGTTATGCGTTATGCGTTATTTATTCGGCCTGCAATTTACGATAATGTTACAAACTAAACAGGGCCACTCACGATGCACCGTTCACGGCTCACCACTCACGATCTCACCTGGTAAATATAAATGCCATCCTCTTTAAGCAGGTAAACTTTTCCATTGATGGCTTTAATAGCAGTATAACCCTTAAAAAAAACAGGGAGTTTGTATTCTTTAAGCGTAAAAGAATTTAATTCGTAGCTGTATAATTTGTTGTTGCTGAAGCCATACATATTTTTTTCAGAAACCGCTACACTGGTCCAGTGTAAAAAGGGCAGCCTGTTTTTAAAGGAACCGTAGTAATCGAAAACGTAAAATCCTTTTTCGGGATCGTACAGGTACACAAAATTTTCTTTGTCGGTTATTTGTGTGGGGGCAGGAACAGAATCAAACAACATCCTGAGATCCGTGGTTTCCTGTAAGAGCTTTCCTTCTTCATCAATTTTTTTCAGTTTATATTCCTGTTCATCAAAAAGCCAGATATTATTGTCGTAGGAAGTGGTAATACTTTGTACAGAAAAGATATTCTTTTTACGGAAGTTGATGCTGTTGCGGATATTTAAAAACCTGTCGAGGACAACTACCGTTGCAAAATTCTTATAATACAAAAGGATCTTCAGGGGATTGGTAACATCTACTGAAAAAACATTGCCATAACGTTTTACATCATTAAAAACAGCAAGGGAATCACCCTGGCCATTTATTTTTTTTAATTGGTCGGTTCCAGTAACCAGGTAAATATTATCGAGGTTATCTATAGCAAAATCAGCAAAATCACCCCGGATCGTGCCTATAAAATTAAAGGATGAATCAGTTTGCGCATGCGCTGCCACAGCAACACAGCAGCACAGAAAAAAAATCAATATGGCTTTTATTTTTTGCAATTTTTAATTTAAATTAAGATCAGCCTTCACTTTGTTCTTCTATTTTTCTCTCTTTATGGGATAGGGGCATAATACTTCAATTCCAGGTTGCTGCCATCAAACACGGCATAGCTGTCGTATTTTATCCAGTCCCCTAAGTTAATATAAAGGCTGCCTTTGGGTAAGTTAAAATTTATGGGTAAATGCCTGTGGCCAAAAATAAAGTAATCGTAATACTTTTTTTGAAGGATCTCTTTGCTATAGATGATGAGCCATTCTTTATCTTCCCCTAAAAATTTTTCATCGGTCTGGCCAGTCTGTGCACGGCTTTTACGGCTGAAATAATTCGCCATACCTATACCTAAATAAGGGGGCAACACGCCAAATAGCCATTGGCAAACTTTATTACGAAATATTTTTTTAATGAATTTATAGCCCTGATCACCCGGGCCAAGTCCATCACCATGACCTACTAAAAATTTTTTACCATTAAATTCAAAGTCCACCGGTTCAAAATAAACAGGGATATTCAGTTCTTTTTGAAAATAATCTTTCATCCACATATCATGATTGCCTACAAAAAAATAAATGGGAATGCCGCTATCGGTTACCTCGGCGAGTTTACCTAAAATTCTTACATAGCCTTTAGGCACTACGGATTTATATTCGTACCAGAAATCAAACAGGTCACCTACAACAAAAATTGTAGCGGCATCTTTTTTTATTTCATCTAAAAAACCGATGATCTTTTTTTCTCTTACTAAACTTGTTTCGGCAGAAGGAGCGCCGAGATGAAAATCGGAAAGAAAGTAAATTTTTTTGTGGGCGGCAATTTGCATTACGCTTACAATTTATTTTTCTGTTGTAAGTATAACAGCACATCGCCGGTTTCGATTTCCGGAAGGCCTGCAATGCTATCATTGAAGAAATATATCCATGCTGTATATTCGTGGCCGTTACAATACACTGTTACGGGTTCTCTTTTAAACAAAGCTTTTTCCCCTTCTTCTACAAAGAGGCCTTCATAGTCATCTAACTGGCCAATAGCATAGGAAAATTCAGCATCGCTGTTTATTTCATACAATTCGCCAATGATAAAACGTTCTTCCGCTGTGGCTACTGCTACACAATAGTCAACTTTATCATATAGTTTACCCTTTACTTTCGCGTCGCCAACTATATGAAAATATTTGGAAATATATTCGTATGCTGGATGTTGAAACCCGCTGCGGAGTGAGCCATATACAAACAGGAAAGCTGTGTCGTTATTCATTTATACACTAAAGGTAAATGTAAAAAAGGAATTATGCTTCTACCAAAAAACAATACACTTCCTTAGGCCCGTGCACACCGGTGACCAAAGTTTTTTCAATATCGGCAGTACGGCTGGGTCCACTGGCAAAAGTAACCAGGGAAGGAATTTTGCCCGCATATTTTTCTTTCAGCAGTTGCAAGGCGTCTTTGCTATCATAAACCAACTGGCTGGTATAGGCAATGCAGATATGAATGGGTGCATATACGCTTACGGTTCTTCCGCTTTGCTGGGCAGTACTCATTACAATAGTGCCGGTTCTTGCCACCAAAAATTCGCAACCGGTGATGGAAACGTCACAACCGGGAAGATTGATGGTATTGCTAAAGCTGGCATTCCACTTATCTTCATTGCAATAGATCTTTGTCCATTCTTTTTCCGCAACCAGTTTTTGTACCTGCCCCACCATATCTTTTTCATCTGTACAAAAAGCAAACTTGCCCTGCAGTTGTACAAACTCTTCTGCAAATACTACTTCCAGGTCATCGGGCGGAGGAGGGAAAATGGAGTTATTCCCTTCACTTTGCGGAAACGGCAAAGGCGCCGGATTACTCAGCGCCTGCCTTATGCGTTTCAAAATATTTTCTTTTGCCGGGGATACAGCCATTGCTTTTAAATTTGCGGCGGATTTTTAAGTTCTTCAGAAAAAGCTGGTTCGGGTGTTTCTGCTACCACATCCTCTTCTTTTACATCCAAAATTTTCTTCTCTTCAAAAGGTCTTTTACCGATCAAAGCTTCTACATCGCTTTTAAACAGCACTTCTTTCTTTAGTAATTCTTTAGCTAATAATTCTACGTCACCTTTTTTCTCTGTTAATAATGCTTTTGTTTTTACATAAGCCTCGTCAATTAACTTACGCACTTCCTGGTCGATCATCTTACCGGTTTCCTCACTATAAGGTTTGGTAAAATAATTTTCCTGGGTAGGGTCGTAAAAACTAATATTGCCTATTTTATCATTCATGCCATACACCGTAATCATGCTATAAGCAATTTTGGTGATCTGCTGCAGGTCATTGCTTGCGCCGGTACTGATCTTTCCAAAGAAGATATCTTCACTTGCCCTGCCGCCTAATGTCATACAGATCTGGTCCATCAGCTGGTCGGTGTTATACAGGTATTGTTCTTTAGGCGTGTATTGTGCATAGCCCAATGCTGCACTGCCCCTTGGCACCACCGTTACTTTCAATAACGGGTACGCGTGCTCCAGGTACCAGCCGCAAATGGCATGGCCGGCTTCGTGGTAAGCGATGATCTCTTTTTCTTCCGGGGAGATGATCTTATTCTTTTTTTCCAACCCGCCAATAACCCTGTCAATAGCGTCCTGGAAATCGCTCATGTCCACCGCTTCTTTATTTTTTCTTGCGGCGATCAACGCGGCTTCATTACAAACATTGGCGATATCAGCGCCTGCAAAACCCGGCGTTTGTTCGGCAAGTTTATGAATGTCTAATGTCTGGGAAATTTTTATCGGTTGTAAATGCACTTTAAATATTGCTTCTCTACCCACAAGGTCAGGCCTGTCGATAGTGATCTGCCTGTCGAACCTGCCCGGGCGCAATAACGCCGAATCCAACACATCGGGCCTGTTGGTAGCAGCTAAAATGATGATGCCAAGATCGGTGCCAAAACCATCCATTTCCACCAGCAACTGGTTCAGTGTATTTTCTCTTTCATCATTGCTCATCATCACATTTTTTCCTCTTGCCCTGCCTATCGCATCGATCTCATCGATAAATATGATACAAGGTGCTTTTTCCCTGGCCTGTTTAAACAGATCCCTTACGCGACTGGCACCCACGCCTACAAACATTTCAACAAAATCACTACCGCTAAGGCTGAAGAAAGGTACCTGTGCTTCGCCTGCAACCGCTTTTGCCAATAATGTTTTACCGGTGCCCGGAGGCCCCACCAATAAAGCACCTTTCGGTATCTTGCCACCGAGGGCAGTATATTTTTTTGGATTCTTTAAAAAGTCAACGATCTCCATTACCTCTACCTTGGCTTCATCGAGGCCGGCAACATCATTAAAATTGATATTGACCCTGGTGCCTTTTTCAAACAGCGTAGCTTTTGATTTACCAATATTAAATATGCCGCCCGGACCGCCGCCACCGCCTGGTCCGCCCACTTTACGCATCATCAATACAAACAGTAAACCGATCAGTAAAATAGGTAAAAGCGTACTGATGATCTGGCCAAACAATTCACCTTCCGTATCAAAACTATCAGCCACTTTTTTTACACCCGGGTTAGGCTTGTATAATTCTTCTTCCATTTGAGTGGAAAAAGTTTTAGGGTCACCAATGGTAAAAAATAATTGAGGGCCCTTGGCTTTTTTCAGCGATTCAAATTTCTTAGCTGCATCTTCATCAGTCCACAAGCCTTTATAAAAAGCTTCGTTATTTTTTATGCTTTCCGGCTTTACAAAAACTCTAACTAATGAGGGTGTTTTATTAGAAATGATGACGATCTTTTCAACATCACCCTGTTTTACCATTTCATAAAACTTCAGTTTATCGGTGGCGATGCCTTCTGTACCTACACCACGAACCATATTGTAGGCTATGATACCTACGAAGAGGATCCCGTAAATCCAATAGATATTGACACGGTTCTTTTTCTTAGGATCTTCCCCGTTAGGAGGAGTATTTTCCTGCCCAATTTTTTTGTTGCTATTTTGCTGGTTCATGTTATTTGCCATAGTTTGTTGATGCTTAAACTCAGTAAAGGTTACTAAAGTTGTAGACGATTATAATCAGTTATTATTTTAATCAGGTAGAAATATATTAATCATTGTGTTCCATTCCGGCTGCATCGCTCCACATTTCTTCGAGCTGGTAAAACTTGCGGGGTTCGGGTAACATGATATGCACCACCGCATCCACATAATCTATCAATATCCATTGCTGTGCCTGCCTGCCTTCGTGTTTATAAGCTACCTCACCGCATTTATTTTTTACTTCTTCTTCCACGAAATCGGCAATAGCTTTTATTTGTGTATTACTGTTAGCCTGGCAGATAATAAAAAAATCTGCAACTGCTTCGGGTATCTTGCGAAGATCAAGGCTGATAATATTTTCGCCTTTTTTATCCTGGATGGCCTTAATAATGGTTTTGAAAATTTTGCTGTTACGGGTAAGCCTGGTGACGCTGCTTTTTTTCCTGGTATTTAAAACGTTAAGATTGTTCAAATTGAAATTATATTTTTTATTTTAAAGCTTCATTTCTGTTGCAATAACACCAATATTAAACTTTTGTTATTTACAAATCAGCATGTAGCTTGCAATTAATGACAAAAGTAACACTTCTTTATCATTTGAATTAGTATGCAAACGGGCAGTTTTTTTAAAATACTCGACAGGGTTGACAGCACCAACAATTATGCCATGGCAAAGGTTCGTGAAGGAATGGCAACGCATGGGATGGCCTTTATTGCAAAAGAGCAAACAGCAGGTAAGGGGCAAAGGGGAAAAAGCTGGCAGATGCAGCCAGGACAAAATATAGCGATGAGTATAGTTTTAAACACCGCTATGCTAAGGGCAGATGAACAATTTTACCTTAATATGCTGGTTGCGCTTGCGGCGCATGATTTTATAAAAAGCTACTCAGTAAAAGATACGGCTATCAAATGGCCAAATGACTTGTACTGGCGTGACAGAAAGGCAGGGGGAATCCTCATTGAAACAGTTTTTAAAGGCGCTCGGTGGAAATGGGCTGTTGTGGGCATAGGTTTCAATATCAATCAAACGATTTTTGATCAATCACTTCCCAATCCCGTTTCGATTAAAAAAATTACCGGGGAAGCCTATGATATCATTGAATTGTCCAAAGCCCTGTACGGGTTTTTAATGAAACGGTTGGCAAGCATTGGGGTGGAATCACCCGCAAAAGTGCTGGAAGAATATAACCGGCACCTCTACAAATTGGGTAAAACGGTCAAACTTAAAAAAGCCAATGCAGTGTTTAAAACCACTATAAAAAAGGTTTCAATAGGGGGTCAACTCCACACGATGGACACGATGGAGCGGCAATTTGATTTTGGGGAAGTAGAATGGATTATTTAAAAAAATGGTGCTTTTAACAATCAATTAATTGTTAGGTGCGCCACTGTCGATCCAGCAGATAAAAGCATTGATCTGTGCCTGGGAAATACTGCCGCTTTGGGGCATAAAGCCAGATAGTATCGCGGACCTGATATTAGTTTTTTTTGCACTCACTTCCGCATGTGAAGTGAACGGGCCACCAATATTAGTGCTGCCACCTGCATGGCAATTACTGTTGATAGAACATACTGTAGTCAAAATTGGTTGTACATCAGTCGAAAACTTAGGTGTAATGCCGGTGCAGGAAAAACTAATGCCACCACCACCTGTTGCCCGACCTGCTGCAGGATCAGTTTTACTGCAGGCAGTGAATAGTATTATACAAAGAATGATAAACGTTGTAAGCAATGTTATCTTTTTCATGTTTGAACTTTAATGCTGTTACATTTTAGTAAACGCAACTATTGCTCCATAAGTTGCCATGCCTTTAAAATTTCTTCGGTATGCTGCTTACTTTTCGGCTTTACAAATATCTTTTTAACAATACCTTTCCCATCGATCAAAAATGTAGTACGGTGCAGGCCCATATAATTTCTGCCGTACATTTGCTTTGGCCCCCACACGCCATATTTATCTATAATAGTATGACCGGGATCGGCGATCAATGTAAAGGGCAGATCATATTTCGATTCAAACTTTTTATGCTTTTTTTCTTCATCAGGGCTAACGCCTAATACCACTATGCCCTGCTTTTTTAGTACACCAAAATTATCCCTCAGGTTACAGGCTTGTACGGTACAGGTAGGGGTATCATCTTCGGGATAAAAGTACAAAACAACTTTTTTGCCTTTGTAATCAGCTAAAGAAATGGTATTACCGTTTTGATCCCTGCCTTTAAATGCAGGTGCTTTGGAACCTTCTGTTATTGATGTCATTTATTAAATTGTTTTATTGCTGAACTGTTACATTGCAGTATAGGATTTCGATAAACTACTCCAATTTAAAATCACTGAATGACAATTTATCAATTTAACCATTCAGCAATTTAATTATCTCTGAAAATGATAAATCTTTTCATTCACATTCCCCACCTGGTCTTCCGCGATTATTTTTAATTCGTGTTCGCCGGGTGCACACCTGGCGTCAAAAACATAAATAAATGTCCTGCCTTTATCATTGCTGAACCGCAACCAGTTGCCATCCAATGTTGCCGCAAAGTTTTTTATTTCTTCTGTATTGTCCAGGATAACAAATCTTATTGCAGATAGTTTACTACAGTTCATGCCATCTTTAAAGCCCACCGGTGTTATGGTGGGCGCCAGCGTGTCGATCATCAACTGAAAATTACCAAACTCCCTGAAACTGGCTTTGTACCAGCCATTATCAAATTCCGCTTTTGCATAATCATCTTTGCCATTTGCAAAACGGTGCATCACCATCTTGCCTTGTAATGGATAACCTGCTTTTATCTTTACAGGAAAATAGCCATGCACCGGTACCGTTGCAGTGTGCAGCTGGTAAATGGTATAATTTTGCTGGGATATTTCATTGTATCTAAAACGAAGTGAATCAAACAACGCATTTTCGGGCAGGTAAAAACTGAGCGTATTATTTTCAAACAGGTTGATAAATCCTGGTTTAAATTCTTTTGGGTTAAAATCTGAGTAGAGATCTTGCTTTATTTTTTCACCAACGCCTGTGCCCCGTTTTATACCAAACTCCAATAGCGAAGTATTACCATTGGCATCTTTAACCGCAATTTTAATCGGGTGCACACTGTCGTCTTCAAGAGTGATCACACCATCGCCATTGCTGGTAGCATACACGCTGTTATTATAACCGGGTAACTTACTCAGGTGTTCAACAAAAGGCCCGCCACTGCTTCTTAATTTATAATCGATATGTGCATTCAGGTCGCGTGTTTCATCATAACTTATGCTGTCTAACTGGAAACCGATCACCGGCCTTCCGTTATCATACACTATCGTTTCATAAATGCCGTTGGGGTTGGCAGAGCCTGTATATTTGTCAATAGCGGAAATAGCAAAACTTATTTTGTCGGTATTGGTAACAATCAATGGGGTGGAATAAATACCCCTGATCTTTTTAATGGGGTAAAACTTAGGGCTTTGTTCGTAAGTGCTGATATTCCTGTCGTAAACGGCTAAACGTAAAATAGCCGGTGGTATATTATCAGGTATTGGAAATCCAAATAGCGATGGGTTTAAAACTTTATCCGTTTTAGTATCCCTGATCTCGAAATGCAAATGCGGGCCCTGGCTGCCACCGGTATTGCCGCTGTACGCAATGAATTCCCCTTTTTTTACGGGGAATAAATTTGCCGGTATGTCTAAAAAAACTTTCCAGCTTTTCAACCGGTACTGCTGTTCAGTTATATATTTTTCCAGCTCAGGATTAAAATTATTTAAGTGGGCATACAGCGTGGTCAACCCGTTCGGATGATTAATATAGATAACCCTTCCAAACCCATAAGGCTCAATTTTTACTTTAGCGATATAGCCGTCGGCAGCAGCCAGTACCGGTAAATTTTGTTTCTGATCTGTTTTACAATCCAAGCCCATATGATAATGATTGGGCCTTAACTCGCCAAAATTTGCTGCCAATGCTTTTTTGGCTGCTACAGGCCAGCTAAAATAATTTTGCGGGTAATTTTTAAAAGGGAAGAATTGTGCGGACCCGGTAACCAACAAAAAACAAAACGATATTAATGAAACCGCCTTATATAAATTCATATCTTCAATTATTGTACAAATCTAATTTTAAATCAACATTAAAAACAATTATCATGAGCGTTAATTCAAAACATATAGCCACATTTTTATTGGGTGCAGCAGCAGCATTGGCCGCATCAAAATATATGAGTATGACGCCCGAAGAAAAAGATAAACTCGCGGGAGATATAAAAGACAAAGCCAATAAACTTAAAACAGAAGCTGAAAATTTTACAGAAAAGGCAAAAGTTTATTTTGAAGAATTAAAGACCAAAGGTACCGAAGCACTTAAAGATCATATTGGCGATGCAGAGACAATGATGAATGAGCTTTTTGGCAGGAAGGACAAAACAACGTCTAATCCTTCGTAGATATAATAGCATATTTCTAAAAATTAGGTTCGTGCCTTGTAGCACGTCTTACCATGTGCCTTCCGGCACATTCTTAAAGTGCCTCGAGGCACGCTCCTACAACAGTTTTTTATTTACAGCATTTACAATTACTTTTGCACGCCTATTAAAGGCAAAATACTATGCCAAAAGACAACTCCATTACATCGGTACTTATTATCGGCAGCGGTCCCATCGTTATCGGCCAGGCCTGCGAATTTGATTATAGCGGCACCCAGGCTGCACGCAGTATCAGGGAAGAAGGGATAAAAGTGATCCTGATCAACAGTAATCCCGCCACTATTATGACGGACCCCATGATGGCAGATAAAGTATATTTATTGCCCCTCAACGTGGAAAGTATTGAACAGATACTGGAAGAAAACCAGATTGATGCGGTGTTGCCCACCATGGGCGGGCAAACTGCCTTAAATCTTTGTAAGGAAGTAGATGACCTCGGTATCTGGGAAAAAAATAATGTAAGATTAATTGGGGTTGATATCAAAGCTATTGATAAAGCTGAAGACCGGGAAAAATTCCGCCTGTGGATGATCGAAATGGGTATTCCCGTTTGCCAGGCAAAAATTGCCAACTCCTTTTTAGAAGGGAAGGAATTTGCGCAGGACATCGGGTTTCCATTGGTATTGCGTCCTTCCTTCACTCTGGGAGGAACCGGCGGTGGTATCGTATTTAAAAAAGATGAACTGGATGAAGCTTTAAGCAGGGCATTAACTGCAAGCCCTATCCATGAAGTGCTGGTAGAAAAAGCTGTACTTGGATGGAAAGAATTTGAACTGGAATTATTAAGAGATGCCGCGGATAATGTAGCGATCATATGTACTGTTGAAAACTTCGACCCAATGGGTGTGCATACGGGTGACTCGATAACTGTTGCGCCCGCAATGACTTTAAGTGACACCGGTTTTCAATTAATGCGGAACACTGCCATAAGAATGATGCGGGCACTGGGCAATTTTGCCGGCGGTTGTAATGTGCAGTTTGCCATGAATCCACAAACAGAAGAGATCATCGTAGTGGAAATAAACCCAAGGGTTAGCCGCTCTTCGGCGCTGGCCAGCAAAGCAACAGGTTATCCTATAGCAAAGATCGCTGCCAAATTAGCCATCGGTTATAACCTGGATGAATTAAAGAACCAGATTACCCAATCTACGTCTGCTTATTTTGAACCGGCATTGGATTATGTGATCGTAAAGATACCCCGTTGGAATTTTGATAAATTCAAGGGCGCTGATGATACACTGGGCTTCCAGATGAAATCAGTGGGCGAAGTAATGGGCATTGGCAGAAGTTTTGCCGAAGCTTTGCAAAAAGCCTGTCAGAGTTTGGAGAATGACGCTTTAGGACTAGGTTATTATGGAAAAAGCTTAATGCAATCCGACGAACTGGTCGAATACATTAAAATACCCAAGTGGGACAGGATATTCCGTATTAAAGATGCCCTGATGTCGGGTGCCAGTATCAAGCGTATCTGCGAAAGCACTAAGATCGACCGCTGGTTCATTTACCAGATACAAAAGATTTGCGATTGTGAAAAACAAATTGCCCAATACGATTTTAAACATTTGCCGGATGAGCTTTTAAAAGAAGCCAAACTGCTGGGTTTTAGCGACGAACAGATAGCAAAGATCACCAATGAAGAGGATGCTGAAACGGTTTATGAAAGAAGAAAAGCAATGGGACTTACCCGGGTTTTTAAAATGGTAGATACCTGTGCAGCAGAATTTGAAGCCAGGACACCTTATTTCTATTCTACTTTTGAGGCCTCGGCTAACTCCTCCAATGGGGGAGGACTGGACTCTAATGAATCTAAACGCTCTGATAAAAAGAAGATCATTGTTTTAGGGAGCGGGCCTAATAGAATCGGCCAGGGGATTGAATTTGATTACTGCTGTGTGCATGGCTTACTGGCGATAAAAGAAAGCGGTTACGAAGCCATCATGGTCAACTGTAATCCTGAAACAGTATCCACTGATTTCGACATTGCTGATAAATTATATTTTGAACCGGTATTCTGGGAACACCTTTGGGAAATTGTGGAACACGAAAAGCCGGAAGGCGTTATTGTGCAGCTCGGTGGACAAACCGCGTTGAAATTAGCCAAACGCTTACACGAAAAAGGCATCAAGATTATCGGCACTTCTTTCGACAGCATGGATATTGCCGAAGACCGCGGCCGTTTCAGTGATATGCTGAAAGAACTCGGTATTCCTTATCCTGAATACGGAACGGCTTTCAATACAGACGAAGCAATTGAAGTGGCTAACAAAGTGGGTTACCCGGTTTTGATAAGGCCCAGTTATGTGTTGGGCGGCCAAAGAATGCGTATCGTGATCAACGACGAGGATCTTGAAAAAGGCGTGTTGAGTTTAATTAAACATTTGCCCGGCAATAAAATTTTAATTGACCATTTCTTAGATCGTTGCCAGGAAGCTGAAATAGATGCCATTTTCGACGGTGAAGATTTTCACGTGATGGGGGTGATGGAACATATTGAACCCGCGGGTATCCATAGTGGTGACAGTAACGCAGTATTGCCACAATTTAATTTATCGCCGCTGATCGTGCATACGATGGAAGAATACGCGGAAAAAATTGGACGTGCATTAAATATCAAAGGCCTTATTAATATCCAGTTTGCCATCAAGGACGGTAACGTGTTTGTGATAGAAGCCAACCCAAGGGCCAGCCGTACCACGCCATTTATTGCCAAGGCTTATCAAATCCCTTATTTGAATATTGCTACCAAGATAATGATCGGTATAGCGAAACTTAAAGATTTTACTTTCGAAAAGAAACTCACCGGCTTTGCGATAAAAGAACCGGTATTCTCTTTCAATAAATTCCCCGGTGTAAATAAAGAGCTGGGCCCCGAAATGAAAAGCACCGGCGAAGCCATACGTTTTATAAAAGACCTTCGTGATCCTTACTTCAGAACTTTATATAAGGAGAGAAGTATGCACTTAAGTAAATAAAATTTTTAAATGTCTAAGGTCACAAATTGTGACCTTAGACATTTTTTCCATCCCCGAGGTCGGTGTCTCATCGACAACTGCCAACCTTTTCGAGCTTTCAACCGTCTCGATAGTTATAAAGCAGCAATCTACTTTATTTTACTATGCAAATAATCCAAAGCATTCAAAACAGAATATATGAAATAAGAGGGCAGCGAGTTATACTCGATAGAGATCTTGCAAGTCTTTATGAGGTTGAAACAAAGGTTTTAAACCAGGCGGTAAAGCGTAATATTAGCCGTTTTCCCAAAGATTTTATGTTTCAGCTTACCAAAGAAGAATTTGAAGGTTTGAGGTTTCAAATCGCAACCTCAAAAAAGAACGATTCTCTAAGATCAGAAATTGTGATCTTATAGACAGGGAAGGGACAACATCCGAAGTATCTACCCTACGCCTTTACCGAACAGGGAGTTGCCATGCTAAGTGGCGTAATTAACTCAGATAAGGCAATTAGTATGAATATCGCCATTATGCGTGCTTTTGTAGCTGTAAGACAGGTATTAATAAAACAAAACGACATCAAAGAACAATTAAAAGAAATCAAAGAACGGATTGGCGAACATGATGTGCAGTTGAACCAACTCTATGACGCGATGGAAAATCTGCTGGATGAGAAAGCAGCACAAAGAAAATGGGAGGAGCGGGATAGGATTGGGTACAAGAAATGAATAACCTGTCTTAGTTACTTTAAATTCTTTGAGATAATAATTTGTGATGTCAATTACGTTGCAGTGATTGATAGCTAAAACTCAGCTGTATAATTTCACTCAAAAAACTTATTCCCTACTCTCCCCACTATTTTTTATTTTGTATCAGCAAAGATGCAAAAGTTCCTCACCATACTATCTTTTTTTCTATTTCAAACAGCTATAGCACAACAGCAATTCCCTGCTTTTAGTTATGAAAAATACAGCACAGCCAATGGGCTTACTGATAATGGCGGCTATGCGTTGCTGCAGGATAGCCGTGGCTTTTTATGGATCGGCGGCAATAATGGCTTGAACCGGTTTGATGGAAAATTTTTTAAGCAATACAATAGCTTTGGAAAAAATGGGCTCACTGATATTTCCACCACAAGTATGGCTGAAGATGGCGATGGCAATATCTGGATAGGTACAGGAAATGGTTTGAATAAATTGGACCCCTTTACTGAAACCATTACTCATTATTATGAAGGTACCGGACCGGGTAAGATTCCGTACCGATGGTGTAATTATGTATATACGGATAAAAATAAAAACCTCTGGCTGGCTACGGAGAAAGGCATTGCGTTGTTCAATAGCAAGACCAACAGTTTTCAAAATTTCCCGGTAAAAGTATATGGCGCTAATGCCCGCATCAATAAATTTATCAGCCAGGTATTTGAAGATAGTAAAGGGCGTTTCTGGCTGGCCACTTCTTTCGGCATAAAATTATTCGACCGTAATACCAATACTTATCACTCTTTTCATTTTGGAGAACCCCGGGGCCAACAGGTAAAAGAAAATATAGTGATCTCTTTATTTGAGGACGACAAAGGAATATTATGGGCGGGCACCTGGGGCGGTGGCCTGTTACAATATGATGCTAAAAAAAATATTTTTAAAAAAGTAGTTATTCAAAATTTCCTCCATCCTGCCGCCGGGGCTATTACAGATATCAAACAGGTAAATACCGGCAAAGACCTGTCCCTTCTGCTGGTGATCAATAAAAATTTGTATTTCCTCACACAGGAAAATAATAAACATTACCTGTGGCCGGTACATTTGCACCCGGGGGATAAAACTACCGGTACCATTGTTGAAAATAGTTTTAGTAATGTTTATATCGACCGCCAGCAAAACCTATGGGGAGGCAGCAGTAATGGATTGTATAAAATGAGACCGGAAAATTTAGCTTTTCAAAATTTAAAGGTTGGGAAAGATAAAAACCTTTTTATTTTTCATATCATACCCGATATACAGGCACCACAGGACATTTTTTATCTAACATCAAAAAATGGCTGGTGGAGATATAATGCAAACAGCCATGCAATCAACATTTATCCGTTGCCACTTAACGGAAATAATTTATTGCGGTTCATCAATGCCTGGTGCAGTGATGGAAAAGGATACTGGTTTAGTTCGGTTAAAGGTTTTGGATATTATGATATTTACAATAAACAACTAACCAATCTCTCTTCATTAATAAAAGAAAAATCGGGACAGGAAGCTACAGGTTATATTGCCAGAGATAGTGGCGGTAAAATATGGGCTACTATGTGGCGTAGTGGTTTGTTGTGTTATAACCCGGTTGAAAAAAAAGCTGAAGTTTTACTGGCAGATAGTTCTAAACCGGATAATATCCTTGGAAGCACCTGTTCAGACCTGCAATATTATAAAGACAATATTTACTGTTGTGTTAATTACAAACTTTATAAAATAAACCCGGCAGATCATTCCTATAAAATTATAGCCCCGCCTGTCTTCGAAGAACAAATGGATGAAAAAAAGATTGCGCCGGATAAGATGCTAGTAACAAAAGATAACCGGTTATTGTTTAGTAGTAACCTGGTAATATATGAATTGCGGAACGACAGCCTCATCAATATTTTTCCTGCAACAAGCCTGGGTAATTTTTTTATAGAGAAGATCACCGCCGATAGGGCCGGTAATATATGGGTGAGCACTTCTAAAGGTTTTTTTAAAACCAATACGTCTTTTAAAAGCTGGATAAATGTTCCTGTTGCTGAAACATGGATCAGCGAGGATTTCAAAGAGATCAATACGAATAGCCCTGGTGAAATTATTTTTAATGGTAAAGCAAGTATAGGCATACTGAAAGATTCCTTAATGCCAAATGATACAGCACCCCCCACGGTAATTATCAATAGGGTAAAATATGGGGAAAAACAAAATTACCTACTGTCATTGCAACCGGTTACTATCCGCAGTTCCTTTAAAGATGCCATAGAAATAGAATTAGCGGCCATTGATTTTGCAGGAGAAAGCGATAATAAGATCCTGTACCGGCTTGAAGGATGGGATGATAACTGGAAACAACTCACTGCAACAACAATCCGTTACGAACAGTTGCCTCCGGGCGATTATATTTTTAAAACCAAAACGGTAAATGCCGGGGGAATAGAAAGTAAAGAGACCGTTATGAGGTTTGCTATCATTCCTCCTTTTTACCGCACCTGGTGGTTTATTTCTTTGGCAATATTGTTGGTAGCAGCGATCGTCTTTATAATTTACCGTTACCGCTTGCAAAAGGCTTTGGAAATGGAAAAATTGCGTACCAGGATCGCTACCGACTTGCATGATGATATAGGTGCAACACTCAGCAGTATTTCTATGTATAGTGATGTGGTGAAACAAGAGATAAAAGAAAAATTACCGCATCTTGAGCCGGTATTAACTAAAATGGGAGAAAACAGCAGGGATATGGTGAATAGTATCAGTGATATTGTATGGGCTATTAACCCGAGCAATGATGACGGTAGTAAATTGATACAACGTATGGAAAATTATGCAAGGGATATTTGCGCCGCCAAAAATATCCGGCTGCAGTTTGAAGCAGGGAAAAAAATAAAATCGATACAGCTTCCACTGGAACAGCGCAAAAATATTTACCTGGTTTTTAAAGAAGCTATAAATAATTGCCTGAAATATGCAGCAGCAAAAAATTTATGGGTATCGTTGTTACAGAATAATGAACAAATAAGATTGGAAATAAAAGATGATGGTATTGGCTTTGATAAAACAGAGGTTAAAAGCGGTAATGGTTTAAAAAATATGCAGGCCCGTGCTGCAGAAATAAAAGGGGCGATTTTGGTTCAGTCATCCCCTGGAAACGGAACAATTATTGTATTAATTTGTACCTTATAATAGAAAGCAGCCTACCACGAATTGGCGATGAGTTTAGTTTTTTTTAATACCACCTTTGATGTAAGTAAAATAAAAAATGAAAATTGCAATTTTTGAAGACAACCAAAAATTCAGGGAAAGCCTGGAGTTTTTAATTGTAACAAGTAGTGATATGGAACTTTGCGGCTCTTTTGAAGATACCAACCGTCTTATTCAAAAAATTGAAGCCCTGGAACCTGATGTTGTTCTGATGGATATTAATATTCCGGGTAAAAACGGAATAGAAGCGGTGAGAGAAATTAAAATGTATCTGCCAAAGATAAATGTTTGTATGCAAACGGTTTTTGAAGACGATGATAAAATATTTGCCTCACTTTGTAATGGGGCTTCGGGGTATATTTTAAAAAATACCCCGCCCGAAAAAGTACTGCAGGCCATAAGGGAAGTGGCAGAGGGAGGTTCTTTTTTCACACCTTCAGTAGCCAAAAAAGTGCTGAACAATTTTCAACAGCAGGTAAATGATGGTGAATTCATTCAGCTTACCGATAGGGAAAAAGAGATTTTAAAACTGCTGGTTGATGGGTTGAGTTATAAAATGATTGCAGATAATGTAAACCTTAGTTTTCATACCATTCATACCCATATTCGCAACATTTACGAAAAATTACATGTAAATAGCAAGGGCGAAGCTATTAATAAGGCAATGAAGAATAAATTGGTATAAGAGGATACCCCGAATTGGCGATTTATTTTCTGCAGAATCTTTTTCATCTTCGATCTCTAAACCAGTTTGATATGAAAAAGATTTTACTTACCGTTTATACCTGCATATTTATTTTAGCCTTAAGTACTGCACAAAATGAAGGCTACAAATGGATTTTTGCATCGACTCCATTTAATTCATTGCCTGCCGTTGCAGGCTCTTTAGGTAATTATACATTAACTACAATAGGAAGTGGTTCTATAACCGCCGGTGTAAGTGATAATGTGGGACTAGGTGCAAGCTGTACCGGGAATATAAATGTGGGAAATTTTACAAAACCTTTTGGGTTAAATTTTTCAAATAATCCGCAGTTTGCGGGCAATACTTATTCAATTGAAATAGTTTTTAAATTCAGTGAAGTGAACGGCTTCCGGAGATTATTAAATTTTTATACACTTCCAAGTGATTTTGGAGTGTACCTGGCCGGGGGGGGCATAAACTTTTATGAAGGCTTCAATGTTGGAACAACAGTTACCGGTAATATTATTCCCGTAAATACCTGGGTTCAACTGGACTTTGTGAGAGATGGCGTTACAAAAATAATTTCCTGTTATAAAGATGGAGCTTTGGTTGGCACATTTGCAGATATTAATGATAATTTTATTCCTCACGCTGCTGCGCAAAATGAAATACTTTTTTTTAAAGACAATACAGATATTTCTGAAGAGAGCAGCGGCAGCGTTGCCAAAATTCAGGTGTATAATTATACTCTTTCATCAACGGACGTGGTACAAAATTTTAATACTATCTGTAATTCTTCTGTCTTATCTGTAACATTCCTTTCTTTTTCCGCCGGCAGAACAGGATCTGCAGTATTATTAAATTGGAGTACAGCATCGGAGATAAATAACAAGGGCTTCGAAATTGAACGAAGCACAGACGGGATTAATTATATGCCTATTGATTTTATTAATGCAAACAACAATTACAGTGCAGGGCATCAATATAGTTACACTGATAAACATCCATTTACAGTAAACTATTACCAGTTAAAACAGATAGATTTAAACGGGCAGTCAAAATACAGTCCGGTAAAGGTTGTAAAACTAAATGATAATATTATCAGCTTGTTTCCTAACCCTACAAATGATGTGGTAGCTGTAAGCGGGTTAGCTTCAGGGGATGAAATTAGAATAACGACAATTGAAAGCAAATTAATTTCTATGCAGCTTGCCAAAGCAAATACAGAAACAATTGATATGGCTAAACAGGCAAGCGGAATTTATTTTTTAACTATCATGAGAAAATCAGTTATGGTGGAAACTATAAAACTCGTAAAAAAATAGGCTAAGGGTTTTCTAAAAAATAAGGCCTGCTCCAATGAAGGATAGGCAATCCGTAGGCACGACTAGTCTAGAAGAATTTTTCATACTTTATTGTATTTGAAAAAATAAAATTGCCGGTGTATTTAATAGGGATAAAGCAAAAGAAATAATAAGATAATTTTTAGCATAAAGTATAATCGCAGCAGCTTGCTTTTTAAAAGCTGAAAACTTATAAATACTGCCAACCCCAACAACCAAAATCCTGTCTAACAGGATATGTCTCAACCCTACAGCATTCCCGTTTACAAACAGGCGCCATTCCTGCGGTTGTTAGTACCTTTTATTGCAGGCATTATTTTGCAATGGTATATACAATTTTATTTTCCCATGATTATAGTGGGCCTGGTTGCATATGCTGTTGCAATCGTACTCTTTTATTTTTTGCCGTTATCGCTCAGGTATAAGCTCAGGATATTCCAGGGCCTGCTCATCAATGCATTACTGCTGCTATTTGGCTTGCTGATCACCTGGCAAAAAGATGTTCGGCATAATGATAGCTGGTATGGCAATTATTATACAGACAGCAGCTTTATTGTTGTGAAAATCAATGAACCGTTAGTTGAGAAAGCAAAATCTTATAAGGCAGAAGGTATTGTAGAATCAATAATTATTAATGACAGCGCCATTGCCTGTACCGGGAAACTGCTGTTGTATTTTTCTAAAGATTCCCTGGAGAGCGGTTTACATTATGGCGACAGGATCCTGGTCGGTAAAAAACTGCAGGCTATTAAAAATTCAGGTAACCCCGGTTCTTTTGATTACGAATACTATGCTGCTTTTCAACAGACCTTTCACAATGTATTTTTAAAAGAGAAAGATTATCTGTTGCTGCCCCAAAGGCATAGCAATGCATTTCAGCAATTTATTTTTTCAGCAAGGGAAAATATTTTAACAACACTTCGTAAAAATATTAATAGCGGTAAAGATGAACTGGGTATTGCAGAAGCACTGCTGATCGGCTATACGAATGACCTGGACAAAGACCTGGTGCAGGCTTATAGTAATACCGGCGTGGTGCATATCATTGCTATATCAGGTATGCACCTGGGATTAATTTATGTAATGCTGGTATGGTTATTTGCAAGAATACCTTTGGTAAAAAGATACAAATTGGTGCAAGTGGTACTGATATTAAGTTGTCTCTGGTTATTCTCTTTACTTACCGGCGCGGCTGCATCGGTATTACGTTCTGCAGTGATGTTTACATTTATTACCATTGGCAAGAATCTTTCAAAAAGATCAACTGTTTATAATTCACTGGCGGCATCTGCGTTTGTAATGCTTTGCTTTAATCCTTATTATTTATGGGATGTAGGGTTCCAGTTGTCTTACCTGGCTATTGTTGGTATTGTTGTTTTTCAACGGCCCATTTATAATTCGTTGTACATAAAAAATAAATGGATCGATAGCTTATGGAAACTGGTGGCTATTTCGTTGGCTGCACAAGTACTTACTTTTCCCATCTGCATCTATTATTTTCACCAGTTCCCCAATTTATTTTTGATTACCAATATTATTGCGGTGCCTTTATCAAGTATCATTTTGTATGCTGAAATTTTTTTAGTCGCGTTTTCATGGATACCATTTGTTGGAATGGGACTAGGTAAAATAACGGGCTGGCTGGTTTGGTTGATGAATAAAATTATTCTGGCTGTTGATGGAATTTCTTTTGCCGTATGGGATAATATCCCGGCAAATATTTTATCTACAGGGTTAATGTACGCGGTTGTAATCGGCATGAGCGCCTGGCTGATCCATAAAAATAATAAATTACTCCGCTTTTTATTGTGCAGCCTTTTAAGTTTTGTAATGGTTATCGCTTATGGTAAATGGCAGATTGTAAATCAAAAAAAAATCGTTGTTTATAATGTAGCACAACACCAGGCCATTGATCTGGTTAATGCCGGCAGTTATCAATTTATTGGCGACAGTATACTGCTGGAAGAAGGGATACTCCAGAATTTTCATTTAAAACCCGGCAGGGTTGTGTTGCAGTTAAACCAAAGAACCGATGCGATAGCAGCCGGTACCGCTTTCGGATCATTTTATCAATTTGAAAATAAAAGAATATTGGTAGTAGACAAGCCGCTCCTTTTTGAACCGACCCAACAAAAAATAGATGTTGATATAATTATTATTTCCAAAAACGTAAAACTCTACATCCCGCAACTGGCAAGGGTTTTCAACTGTAATCAATACGTAGCCGATGCTTCTAACAGCTTGTGGAAAATTGCCAAATGGAAAAAAGATTGTGAAACGCTACATTTGCGGCTTCATTCAGTTCCTGAACAAGGAGCGTTTATTGTAGAGTTGTAGTTAATGGTTGATGGTTCATAGTACAATAAACAATCTGATAATAAGGAGACAATGGCATTAAGGTTTGAAGATTTAAGAGTATGGCAAGAGGCATTAAAGCTTTGCAACAAGATTGATCTGCTGACTCATTTGTTTCCGAAGCATGAATTGTATAGCCTGTCACCTCAAAAGAAAGGAGCAGCTGATTCGGAAGTACTTAACATTGCAAAAGGAAGCACTGGCCAATCGATAGCGGAATATATTTTTTTTTAAGAATTGCACTTAGATGGGTTGTTGAAGAAGTAGCTTGTGTATTTATAGCAAAAACAAGAAACTATATTATTGAAGAACCAGTATTTAAAAAATATTATTTGGAGTACGATATACTTTGTAAAATGATATCTAAGCTAATCAACTCCTTGAATTCATAACAATGAACTTTCAACCATCATCTATCAGCCATCAACCATGAACCCAAATAAAAAAATTCAATCAGCATTAATCTCTGTTTTTTATAAAGACGGACTGGAAAATCTAATTAAAGAATTAAACAACCTGGGTGTGACTATTTACAGCACCGGGGGTACGCAAAAATTTATTGAAGATCTAAAAATACCCTGCGTTCCTGTAGAATCATTAACCAGCTATCCCTCAATCCTGGGCGGACGTGTTAAAACATTGCACCCTTCTGTATTTGGTGGGATCTTAGGCAAACGTGATGATGCGCAGCATGTAGCAGAAATGAAACAATATAATATTCCTGAGATTGATTTAGTGATCGTGGATTTGTATCCTTTTGAAGAAACAGTAGCATCAACTTCTGATGAAAAATTGATTACTGAAAAGATCGATATCGGCGGTCCAAGCATGATACGTGGCGCAGCAAAGAACCATAAAGATGTGGTAGTGGTAGCTGCTAAAAAAGATTATCATTTATTAGAAACGATCTTAAAAGAACAAAAGGGAGAAACTACGCTGGAACAACGCCGTATGTTTGCCATTAAAGCATTTGATGTGTGTACCGGTTATGACCTGGCGATCTCTAATTATTTTAATCAAACCGATTTTTTAAATCCTTTCAATAAAACAAAAACTGTTCTCCGTTACGGAGAAAATCCACATCAGCAAGGCATTTTTTATGGCAACCAGGAAGAAATATTTGATAAGCTGCACGGCAAAGAACTCTCTTATAATAATTTGGTAGATGTTGATGCCGCAATTCAGTTGATCACGGAATTCAAGAGCACTTCGAATTCACAGGCTACAGAAGTCCCCTCTTTGGGAGGGGATTTAGGGGAAGTCACATTCGGTATAATCAAGCATACCAATGTTTGTGGTATTGCACAACGTCCAATTGTAAAAGAAAGTTGGGATGCGGCTCTTGCCGGTGACCCGGAAAGTGCATTTGGGGGAGTACTGGTTTGTAATGGTACCATTGATAAAACCACAGCTATTGCTATCAACGAAATATTTTTTGAAGTGTTGATCGCACCGGCTTATGAAGGCGATGCCCTGGATATTTTAAAAACAAAAAAGAACAGGATATTGCTTCAAACCACGCCTCACGCCTCCCGTCTCACGACACACCAATATAAATCTGTCCTAAACGGTTTACTCACGCAACAAAATGATCTAGGTAATTATACAGAATGGAAAGAAGTGGGCGGAGCAGAAACTACTGATCCTGAAAAAGAAGACCTCAGCTTTGCCAATATTATCTGCAAGCATTTAAAAAGCAATGCGATCGCTTTGGTAAAAAACAGGCAGCTTATTGGCAAAGGTTGCGGGCAAACATCCCGTATTGATTCTTTGCGCCAGTCGATAGAAAAAGCAAAGCAATTCAATTTTGATCTAAACGGTGCAGTATTGGCAAGTGATGCCTTCTTCCCTTTTGATGATTGCGTAAAGATCGCACATGCAGCAGGGATCACTTCTTTTATTCAACCCGGCGGTTCCATACGTGATAAAGATTCGATCGAGTATTGTCAACAACATAACCTGGCAATGGTAATAACCGGCCTGCGGCATTTTAAACACTAAAGCAATTCTCTTTTTGTAAAAAGTAGAACAACGAATGCTCTCATCCAAAACAAGTCATCAAAAAGCGCTGCTTGCATTAGCATGGGTATGTTTTTTTTGGGGTACCACCTGGCTGGCCTCCAAAGAAGGTGTACAACATATGCCTGCTTTACAATTGTGCGCTATAAGGCAATTGTTAGGCGGAACTGCTTACCTGCTTTACTTTATTATTACGAAGCATCCATGGCCCAAGGGCAAACAATGGGCTACTATTTTAGTGCTGAGCTTTTTAAATTTTATGTTGAGCAATGGGCTTAGTACCTGGGGCGTGCAGTATATTTCAAGTGGACTGGGCGCTATCATCGGTGCCATATTTCCGTTATGGATGGTGATCATTGCATTGATAGAAGGAGACCGGCTGCCGCAAAAAGCATTGCTGGGAATGGTGATGGGTTTTGGTGGAGTATGCATTATTTTTTATGATCACCTGAAAGATTTTTTAATTCCTGATTTCAGGTTTGGGATTGTTCTTTCTGTGATGGCAACTATTTCATGGGCAATTGGCTCATTGTATACAAAAAAACATGCCGCTAATTTTAATCCCTATTTTAGTTTGGGATTGCAAATGTTGATATCCAGTGCCGCTTTGTTTGGTGTATCGAAAGTTACCGGCAATATGGTAAGCATTGCAGCAATACCGGCCAATGCATGGTTCGCCATTGCTTACCTGGTTATTATTGGATCACTGCTCACTTTCATGGCATATATTTATAGTTTACAACGCCTCCCTACTTCATTGGCATCTTTATATGCCTATGTTAATCCGGTAGTGGCCGTTTTATTGGGAGCAATAATTTTTCGTGAGAAATTAAATATGTATGTTGCTATTGGCGGTGCCGTTGCTATTGCGGGAGTTTACCTGGTAAATGATAGCTTTAGAAAGAAAATACCTCCATCATTATAAACTTTTAATGTGTTATATTGTTTTTGTAACAAAGTAAAAATATAGCATTGAATACCCACTATACCTATCTTTTAATTTTAGCGGCTTCTATTGCGGGTCCATTAATACTGAGCTTTGATAAAAAAGTAGCTTTTTATAAAAAATGGAAATACTTTTTTCGGGCACTCTCCCTGCCCGTAACACTTTATATTGTTTGGGATTTTTATTTTACTGCTAAAGGGGTTTGGAGTTTCAACGAAAATTATATCACAGGGATAAAGATAATTAACCTGCCTTTAGAAGAAGTACTCTTCTTTTTTGTTGTACCCTATTGCTGCGTGTTTATTTACGAGTGTGTTAAAACTTATTTCCCCGGGCTTAAAAATAAACAGGCCGCAGAAATTTTACTGATGTTTATTGGCCTGGTATTATGGATGACGGGAATTATTTTTTATAAAAAATATTATACCAGCTGGACATTTATTATGAACGCCGTTTTTATTGCTTCGGTGTATCTGTACCGAAATTATTTTAAAACATTTGATGCGGCTTATTTTTTGGTCTCCTGGTTTATCATGCTCATCCCGTTCTTAATTGTGAATGGGCTTCTTACGGCTATTCCCGTGGTGTTGTATAACGATACCCAGAACCTGGGTATAAGGATATACCGTATTCCTTTTGAAGATATTTTTTATGGAATGCTGCTGATACTGTCGACGATCGTTATCTATGAAAAATTAATGGCGGAAGGCGGAAAGCCGAAATCTTAAAGTCCGGCGGCGGCTTCATCTAAAAACCAGAAAGTATTTTTTGTTGCTTTAACCATTGCAGCAGGTAAAGCAGTGCCGCTTTTGGAAAATATTCGTTTAATGATTGCTGCTTTATTTTCACCACTTACTAAAAACGCAATATGCCTTGCCTGGTTAATGAACGGTAATGTGAAACTGATACGGTCCATATTTTTTTCAGCTACCCAAACATTTTTTACCCAGTCCTTTTTATTTTTTATTAATTCACTTTTGGGGAATATCGAAGCAGTATGCCCTTCTTCACCAATACCTAAAAGCAACAGGTCGAAAGGATGTTTATTGCTGATATGTTTTTTTATTGCTGCTTCGTACGTTTTTGCAGACTGGGCGGGTGTGATTTTTACTGTTGGTACGATCAAAATATTTTTTACGGGAACCGGTACATGTTTTAATAATGCATCATTGGCCATTTTATAATTACTTTCATCGCTGGTTGGTGCAACAAAACGTTCATCGCCAAATGCAATGATCGTTTTCTTCCAGGGAATATTGTTTTTATAGAGCGGCTTTACTAATAATTGAAATAATAATTTTGGGGTATTACCACCTGATAAAGCAATACTGAAAAATCCTTTTTCTTGTACTGCTTTATTACTTTCGATCACGATCAATTGGGCCACCGCGTGACTCAAAGCCAATGCATCCGGCCATATTGTTTTTATTGTTGTTGTATTTGTTGTCATGAGTTGATAGCGGTCTTATTTTTTTACCTGCGGTAATACCACCCAGTTTTTTGCAAAAGGTTTTAATAAAGTTGTTGCCGCTGCCGGGCCCCAGGTACCTGCAGCATATTTTAATAATTGTTTTTTTGGATTTTTCTTCCAGGCATTGATTATGGGCATTACTACTTTCCACGCGGCTTCTACCTGGTCGCTGCGCATGAAGAGGGTAGCATCGCCATCTAAAATGTCGAGTAATAAAGTTTCATAGGCTTCAGGCGTAGCTTCGGTATAGGCTTCCTTATAAGTAAAATCCATTTCTACAGGTTTTAATTTCATTTGCACGCCGGGCACTTTGCTTTCAAACAATAAACTGATCTCCTGCTCGGGCTGGATGCTAATGGTAAGGCGGTTGGGTACAATATCATCTTTAAAGATCTTAAAAGGCGAATCTTTAAATTGTATCATAATTACGGAAGCCTGTTTTGGTAAACATTTCCCGGTAGCTAAAAAAAATGGAACGCCTTTCCATCTTTCATTATTAATAAAAAACTTTGCGGCTATAAATGTTTCGGTGGTAGATTTTGGCGCAATATTTTCTTCTTCAAGATAACCCTGTTGGGGCTGCCCGTTTATTTTTCCTGAAGTATATTGTGCTCTTACGATGTTTTTGAAAACCTGTTCGGTTGTATAAGGTTTTATATTTTTTAATACGTTAGCCTTCGCATTACGGATATGTTCAGCATCATACTTACCGGGGCATTCCATTGCCACCACGCAAAGTAACTGCAGTAAATGATTTTGTATCATGTCTCTTAAAGCACCGCTGCCATCATAATAACCACCCCGCTTGCCAATGCTTACCTGTTCGGAAAGAGATAGCTGTACATGGTCGATATATTTATTATTCCAAACGGGAGAAAATATGGTATTGGCAAACCGGAATGCCATAATATTCTGTACTGTTTCTTTTCCTAAATAATGATCGATACGGAAGATCTGTTTTTCTGAAAAACGTTTTTGTAAAAAGTTATTTAGTTGCTGTGCACTTGCAAGGTCGGTGCCAAAAGGTTTTTCAACAACGATCCTGTCTAATTTAATTTGATTGCATAGTTTATTTTTGTAAAGACCTTCAGACACGGCTTCTATGAATTGTGGTGCAATGGCATAGTAAAACATACGAAGGCAGCGCTGTTTATTTTTTTTGTCAAATGTATCCAGGTGTTCTTTGAGCGTGGTATAGGTACTGCTCTCTAAAAAATTCCCCTGTTGGTAAAAAATATTCCTGCTGAATGCCTTCCAGTTGTTATCATCAGGCTTACCTGATCTTGAAAATTTATTGATGCCATCAAAAAGCTCGTGCTTGAATTGTTCATTTTTGTCTTCATTACGTCCGAGTAAAAAGATAGAAAATTTTTCCGGTAAATGTTTGCTCAGGAAAAGATTATAAAAAGCCGGTATTAATTTCCGGTTGGTGAGGTCACCGGTGCCTCCGAAGATCACGATCGCTGCAGGTTGTTGTATGCTGTTGTGTTTAGCCATATAGTTGTTTTTATTACACGAATTAAAGGCACTAGTTACACGAATGGGTGAAATTAATCCAGGCAATTCTTTTCAATTGGTGTTATCTAATAATTACTGTATTTATAATCAATAGCAAATTATTTGTGTGATTTATTTTAATTCCTGTTATCAAAAATAAATTTATACCCAGTCTGTATGAAAATTTCCTGCCTGGTCAATTCTTTCATAAGTGTGGGCACCAAAACAATCTCTTTGTGCCTGTATCAAATTTGATGCTGATCTGCCTGTACTGAAACTGTCAAAATAATTAAGGGCGCTGCTTAATGAAGGCATGGCGACCTTATTATCCATAGCTGTCTTTAAAGTGGTTGTTGCAGCATCGCGGTGTTGCAACAGCAAAGCATAAAAATCCTTATCCAATAATAAATTCTTCAGCCGGTCATTTTTTAAATAGGCTTTTCGGATATCCTTCAGCATTAAAGAACGGATGATACAACCGGCTTTCCATATCCTTACCACTTCTGCAAGGCTGATCTCGTACTTATAGACAATTGATGCCTCCTGTAACAAATGCATGCCCTGGGTATAACTGGCTGCAATGCCAAAATATAAAGCATCATGTATAGTTTGAATAAAAATTTCTTTATTGCCCGGGGTATTGATTGTTGCCGAAGGAATAAAAGCTGCGATAGTTTCTCTTTCCTGTTTAAAGATAGAAAGATCCCTCGCCGCTACTGCTTCATCAATGGTAGGAATGGGGATATGTAATTCCATAGCACTTTCGCTGGTCCACATGCCGGTTCCTTTTTGTGCGGCTTTATCTAAAATAACATCCACCAGCCTTTTGTTTGCATCTCTGTCATCTTGTTGCAGAAAAACTTTTGCCGTGATCTCAATTAAAAAAGACTGCAAAGGGCCGTCGTTCCACTTTGTAAAAATAGCATGCAGTTCGTCATTGCCGCAACCGGCTATATTTTTCAGCAGGGCATATGCTTCGCTGATAAGTTGCATTATGGCATACTCTATACCGTTATGTACCATTTTGGTATAATGTCCTGCAGAACCATAACCCACGAACGTAACACAGGGCCCTTCGTCACTTTGTGCCGCGATGGTTTCCAGGATATTTTTCAATTCAGCATAACCATCTTTATTTCCTCCCGGCATCATGCTTGGGCCAAGCCTGGCACCATCCTCGCCGCCACTAATGCCCATACCGGTAAAATGAATACCAGTTGGAAGCAGCCTGGCAATCCTGGCATCGGTATCCCTGAAATGTGAATTACCTCCATCAATCAATATATCATTCTGCTGCAATAAGGGGCTGATCTCGTCGATCACTGCATCAACAATTTTTCCTGCGGGCACCAGCATCATAATGCGCCTTGGTGTTTCCAGGCTGTTCACAAATTCTGCCATCGTGGTGAGGGCTTGTACGGCTTTGCCTTTGCCTTCTTCCAAAAGCCTGTTCAGCTGGTCTGCATTGCGGTCGTAGCCAGCAACACTAAATCCATGATCGGCCATATTCAATACCAGGTTACGGCCCATTGTTCCCAACCCGATCATTCCAAATTGCGCTTTTTGCATACTTATTATTTTTCTCAATACTAAAATTAATATAATTGGTATGAAGTTACTTTAATGTTAAGACAAGTGAATGCCCCGGTAAAAAAATATCCATAGCAGCAAATGCCTTTTGTAGATTTACAAAAGGTAATTGTTATGCAATTTGGAAGGGTAACGGAAGAAGAATTGAACAGCATCTATTTTTCTTTACCCACAGGACCGGCTTTTAATAAAACCATATTAAGCGGCAAAAAGAATAAAGCACCCACGGTTTATCAGGGCTGTGCCAAAATGGGGAAGGCCCGAATGGGTAGGAAAAATCTATCCCCCGCATGATAAAAAGGCAGGTTTTTTTAAAACATTATGTGCAGCATTGCACCTGTATTGAATTAAATGCAACCCATTATAATATATACGATAAAGGCGGCATAATTATACATAAGCATGATGAAGCCACTTCGCCGGAACTCACGGTTTACTTAATGGATAAGATGAATGCGGTGACGGGATTGAATTTGATCACGTCGAAATTCATCGAAGACAGTGATAAACAAAAAGAATTACTTGATTGATCATTGAATGTTCTTATAAACAATTCCATCCTTCATCACCCATTTTACCTGCTCTAAAGTTTTGATATTTGTTGTTGGGTCTTCCTTTAGCGCAATGATATCAGCAAATGCGCCCGGGCTAATTTCTCCGATAAGCCCGGATTGATCTAATAATTCCGCGGCAGTAATAGTAGCTGTTTTAATAGCCTGCATTGCAGACATGCCATACCGGGTAAAATATTCAAGATCTTTTGCCTGCGTTTCTTTCCAGTCGTAGCCGCCAATATCTGTTCCATAAGCGATCTTCACACCATACTGCATGGCTTTTTTAAACAGTTCCGGTTCTGTTTGTGTAAATAATTTATTCATCAGGCTGCCGGCTTTTGCTCTTCCTTCGGCAACATAATCGTTCACATAAATGGTGGGGCACCAGAAAACATTTTTTTCTACCATTAGCTTCAGGCATTCGTCATTCATACCAAAACCATGTTCAATAGTCCTGGCTCCCGCATTAATTGCGTAAATAATTCCATCAGGAGTTACTGCATGTGCGGCCAGCCTGCGGCGGCTTTTGATGGTTTCGTCCGCAATGGCTTCAATTTCTTCTTTTGTAAAATTGGGAATGCTTTTGTATTCGCCTGTTGAAGTTTTGTAATAACCCCTGTCTGCATAGATCTTTATCCAGTCGGCACCATGCGCAATCTGTTCCCTCACTGCTTTCCTGCCTTCATCTGCGCCGGTAATTTCCTGTAAGCCCTTGGGCATTTTCAATTCCCATGCATATTCTTTTTCTGACACCGGGTAATGCCCCGTTGTATTAATGGCTAATGTGGAGACGAACATTCTAGGTCCCGGGATGACGCCTTTGTTGATTGCTTTTTTAAGATCCACATCTGCAAAACCGGCACCTTCTGTGCCCAGGTCACGAATGGTAGTGAAACCATTTTGTAAAGACTGGTAACAACTTTGTGAAGCCCGTAGTGTACGGTAAGGAATGGATTCTTTCAATAACTGTACATCATAATCTTCACTGGTAATATCACCCTGCAATAAAACATGGGTATGGCAATCGATCAATCCCGGCAAAACAAAATAATTGCTCAGGTCAATGACCGTATCTGTTTTTATTTTTACCAGGCCCGCATCAGAAACTGATGTGATGAGATTGCCTTTGACGATGATCACCTGGTTGGTTAATACCTTATTATTTTTTGTATCGAGTAATTTGCCGCACCGGATGGCAATCGTTTTTTGTGCGAAAGTAAAAAGCGCTATTGACTGCAGGAGCAGGAGTACAATTAATTTTCTCATGTGATTGGTTTATGAAAAATAAATTTACGATTAAGCTGTTAAAATAAATACAGTAATAATTTATTTCACCACAAATAATTCTTCCCATCTTGAAGTGTAGCGCGGGCTTCTTAATTCCTGCCGCATTTTCCAATCCTTGGTGGTACCTGAGGCGGCAAATTTCAATATATCATCTCTCATCGCGAAGTTCACATTGTCTACCATACTCATGAGTGAGCGGTAGGCATTTTTTGTTTCGGGTAAAAAGAGGTTGCCCTGTATGGTGGCATCGGGTACGATACCGCTGAGCATTACCCCTGCTTTTTTGTAAATCCTTCCCTGTTCATATAATTGGTCTACTAATTTTACCGCAGGTTTAATTAATTGATGAGTAGCCGAAGTTGCAACGGGTAATGTTACATAACTGCTGATGGTGGGCCCATGCCTGAAGTAGGTATTATTGCTTTGTTCTTTGGGTACTACAAATACACTTACTATACCGGCAGCATTGTGTTGCCTGCGTAATTTTTCTGCCGCTCTGGAAGTGTAAGTGGCAATAGCTTCTTTGATGTCAGCAATATTTTTTACCGGGCTGCCAAACATTCGCGTGGTAGCGATCATTTTTTTTACCAGCAGTTCTTCTTTCATGTCATGGGCAGGTTCCCCTTTTAATTCTTTTATCAAACGCAGACCTACTACGCCACCTAAATTTTTATGTGCCCATTCTTCTGTTTTTTTGGTAAGATCGAATGCAGTAAATACAGCATTCATATCCCTCAATTTTTCTGTATACTGCCTGCCGACACCCCAAACTTCTCCAATAGGTGTGTCCTGTAATGCTTTGGCGATTTTCTCTTTGGTATCCAGTACCACCACGCACTGTGTGGTCTCTTTATTTTTTTTGGCTAAATGATTAGCTACTTTAGATAACACTTTGGTAGGCGCTACGCCAACAGAAACTTTTATGCCTGTCCATTGCTCCACTGTTTCCCTGATATTCATTGCAACAACCTGCAGGTCTTTTTCAGCAAAATCTTCCAGGTTTAAAAAAGCTTCATCAACAGAATACACTTCTACATTTTCTTTTCCCAACAGGTTGCGTAAGGTTTCCATTACCCGCCAGCTCAGGTCGCCATATAAATTGTAGTTGGATGAAAAAGTAGCGACATCATATTTTTCTATCAATGGTTTGGCTTTAAAATAGGGCCCTGCCATTTCCACACCCAATTTTTTTGCTTCGTCAGTTCTTGAAATGATACAGCCATCATTATTACTGAGCACAACAACAGGTTGGTTATCTAAGCGGGGCTTAAATAACCTTTCGCAACTGCAATAAAAACTGTTACAATCTACAATGGCTTTCATGTGTAGTTTTTTGTAACCCCGTCAGCGGTTGAAAACCCTGACGGCGGTTATTTATTATTGTATTAGTTTTTAAAAGCATCATTCTATAATAAATTGATCCATTTTTTCAGTCATATACCTACCGGTGTGCGCTTTTTCAAAAGCAGTTACTCCGCCAAACCAGTGTAATACTTTTTGCGATGACAAAAAGCTGTTGTTATTATTCAAAATACTATGATAAGAAGAAAACTCCCATTCTTTAAAATCTTTTGTAAAATCATGTAGCTGGGCGTTATAATGACAGTAATAGATCAGTGACGTAAGATAATTGTCATTATCAACTAATTTTCTTTCGAAAGGCGATTCAAATAAAGGACCGGTACGACTATAAGCTTTATTGATCGACTGAGCATATGAATTAAAAAAATGCGAAAGTTGTTTAGAAGCATTCAGTTGTATTTTGCCTTTTTTGTTATGTTTGAGTACCTGGACATTTTCTTTTACATACACCAACAAATGAAAATGATTTTTCAATAGTGAGTAAGCGAATGTTTCCAATACATCAGAACAGTATGCAACATATTGCTGAAGGAAGTACAAATAATTTCGTTGCTCTCTAAAAATATTTTCGCCATTTACACCTCTGTTGTAAATGTGAAAGTATTCGCCTTCAATAATTGATTGTATATACATGTTTAAAATTTTGAACTGTTTCTTAAAACCCCGTCGGCGGCTATTAGACCCGACGGCGGTTACATATAGACGAGTATTTAACTAAAGTAGTTGTATCACTCACCCGCCGTCAGGGTTTTTTCCAACCGCCGTCAGGGTTTTTTCCAACCGCCGTCAGGGTTTTTTCCAACCGCCGTCAGGGTTTTCAACCGCTGACGGGGTTGGCATACCTCACATATTTCTAATAACACAAATCACCACCCCCCAAATTTTAAAATCCATAAACTCACTAACATCAATCGCTGATAGCCTGGAGGTTTCAGGAACGAGGCGAAGTACATTCATCGTTTTCTCATAGCGGCGGATGAGCATTTCGCCGTCAATAACCGCAATTACAATTTTACCATTGATCGGTTTGATACTCCGGTCCACGATCACAATATCGCCATCATAAATCCCTGCATTGATCATACTGGCGCCGCTTACCCGCATAAAAAAAGTGGCGGGTTTATTGCGGATCAATTGTTCATTCAGGTCGATACCCCTTTCGGCATAATCATCTGCCGCGGCGCCAAAGCCGGTGGCGTTGGCGGTAGCCACATGCTGTTGGGTAAAACGCTTGCTGCCGTTATAGCTGCTGCCAAAAATTTTTTCCACTTCCATATAAATTTGTTTTAAATATCTAAAATATTTAGTAAATTTATGCTAAAATTATTAGCTAACAAATTTAGTAACGAAAATATTTTCAACATGAAAGAAATAATGGGGCCATTGCTGCCGGGCTACCGCATTTAGGAGTACCTGCTGGTGTTAAATCCGCACGAAGAACTGCGCAACAGGATCATGGCCGTAAAAAATGAATTTTATGAAAAGTACCAGGCAGAAACAGCCCGCTGGAGTAAACCTTATCTCCTGCTGCTGAACTATGTGCAGTATGAAATGATGGAAGAACGCGTGATCAGTCATTTAAACAGCATTGCCATGGGTTTCCATCCCATAAAAGTGGAGCTGAAAGATTATGGCAGTTTTCCCAGCCATACCATCTACATCAATATCACCAGTAAAGTACCCGTACAAAGTTTGGTCAAAAAAATACGCACCGAAACGCAGCGGCTGATGAAACTGAATGATGAGAATAAGCCGCATTTTATTTTAGAACCGCATGTAACTATTGCACGCCGGCTCTTGCCCTGGCAATATGAAAAAGGATGGCTCGAATACAGCCACCGGCATTTCACCGGCAGGTTTATTGCCGATGCGATGTTATTATTAAAACGGCCGGTAGGCGAATTAAAGTACGAGATAGCCAAACGTTTTGAGTTTCAGAATTTACCGGTTGGTACTAAACAGGGAGATCTGTTTGTCTGAACGGGGATTGGGATAGATGAAAAAAATGAAAAGGATTTTTTTGAACCGAACATTTTTTCTTTGATCGGCTTCATCGGCAACAGTTGTTTGTTACTTTTCTTTTTACAAAAAAGAAAAGTAATCACTGCTGTATATTTTATTCTTTAGTCAACTCTTTAAAATCGAAACCACTTTCAGATTAAGTTAAACTTTTTGAGCCTAAGAGTAGAATTACAAATGTTGAAGCCACAGCAGTACAGCCGATGCACATAGCTGCTTTCGATCAACGGGCTGTATTCGTTTATCGGGCTCCTTTTTTCTTTCTTTTTTGGAGAAGCAAAAAGAAAATATTCTTTAGAGCGTAACAAAAAATAAAAATATTATGGAAAATAAATTACAGCAGGATCATCATAAAGTTGCTGCAAAAGAGCAAAAAGAGTCTACACAATACCTCGCCGGCCGTGGCGCACAATTCAATACCAAAAACCGTTTTCTCAAAGATGAAAAAACACAGGAACATATTGAAGGGATCGACGATTGGGAAGCCAGTAATATCGCCACGCAATATATTGAGCAAATGAGTAAGACCATTGTAAATAAAGTAGAAAGTAAAGATATAGGCATGAGCTACAGCATGAATCCTTATGCCGGTTGCGAGCATGGCTGCATTTATTGCTATGCCCGCAATGTGCATGAATACTGGGGTTACAGCGCCGGGCTGGATTTTGAGCAGAAGATCATCATCAAAAAAAACGCACCGCAACTGCTGCGTAAATTTTTAATGCATCCTAAATGGGAGGCTACGCCCATCATGCTCAGCGGCAATACCGATTGCTATCAACCGGCAGAACAAAAGTACCGCTTAACGCGGGGCCTGCTCGAAGTTTGTAATGAGTTCAACCAGCCGGTGGGTATCCTCACAAAAAATGCCTGGATATTAAAAGATAAAGATATACTGCAGGAGATGGCAAAGAAAGGAATTGTATCCGCGATGGTATCCATCACTTCTTTTAATGAAGACCTGCGCAGAATAATGGAACCAAGAACAGTTACGGCCAAACAAAAATTAAAAGTGATCAACGAGCTCAGCAAAGCAGGTGTGCGTATGGGCATTATGATGGGGCCAATGATCCCCGGGTTAAATGAACACGAGATGCAGCGCATCATGAAAGCGGCGGCAGACAATGGTGCTACATTCACTGCCTATACTTTCATTCGTTTGAATGGTGCTATTAAATTTTTATTCCACGACTGGTTGTATAAAAATTTTCCAAACCATGCGGATAAGGTTTGGCATTTGATTGAGCAAAGCCACGATGGCAAAGTAAATGATACCAGATGGGGCGTGCGCATGCGTGGTGAAGGAAACATTGCGCAAATTGTAGCGCAGCAATATAAAAAATATGGCAAGCTTTATAACATGAATGCAGAAGAGTGGAGTTTGGATACGACAAAGTTCAGGGTGCCTGGTGGACAGGGAAAATTATTTTGAAATAATAAAACCTATTTTATGAAGGGGATTACCAAAGAATATTTATTGTACGTGATCAATGATTGCATGACGATCACCATTCATTATCGAAGAAAGATAGCAGAGAATTATTTTGCAAAGGAGGTTGTAGATGTTACTGAAGAAGAGCTTATCGATTTTATTACTGCCATTCCTTACTTCACTATAGAGTTGAAAGATTTTTTAATGGGTAACTTAACCGTGCAAACGATAATCATCAGCCAGGAATGGGAAAAAGATTTTGCAAGAAAAAGTATCGCCTGGGCCACTGATCCAAAATGGACGGAAACCGACATGTCTTTTTTAGCGGATAGTTTTAGGGGTGTTGTGATTAATGACGCGTTGACGATGCCTTATTAAAAAAATCTGCATTAATTATTTTCTGGGCAAAAAGAATAACTTTGAATGACGAATAGTGGAGCGGTTATACTTAAAAAATAGTATACTCTTTTTTTAAAAAAAATTGCCTCAAAAATTTTTTTTTGAAAATTTCAAAAAAAATTTGGCAGTATCAAAAAAATAAATTCATCTTTGCAATGCAAAAAAAATAAACCAACAACAAATGTTACGCAGTTATAACCATATTAATGTCATAGGCCAAAAAAATCCGGCAATGGATTTTACGGGTCCGGGGGCAAGTTATGCTGTATCATAAAGTTTATCAAAACCAACTGATTCTAATAACCGCCCCGACAAAAAGTTGGGGTTTTTTTATGTAAATCATTTAAAACAACATCTGAGTAAAAAGTAAAAAGTAAAAATGACAGCGATACAATTACATCATTCGCCCATTACGTGTATTAGTGCCGGGCAAAACAATAATAAATGTTTTGATGCCGGTAGGGGTAACCTGTATCCCGATACAAGACCGTGGTATATACAATCGCAGACCTAGAAAGTCTTTTAGCGATAGTAATGCCCGGTTAAATTTAAGATTAACCGGGCTTTTTGTTTTTACAATAGCCCACAAATACGAAGGAGGCTAGAATGGATTTATTGTTTTGGGTACACCTGGCCGGCGTTGTGGCAAAAGTAATTGCAGCAGCGATGCATGAACGAGATAAAGATGCTGAAATTGAAAGGGCAGCATAAATAAAAAATCGACGATTAAATTTTTAATAGTAAAATGGTTTATCAAAACAGTGATCACTACTGGGGATGACCGGATAAACAAAATAAATGAAAAAGAAAATTAAGCGGCACAAAAATATTAGGTGCGGAAAGCGGAATACAAGTTTTCCACGGGAGATGCAACGGGGAAATTTTTTAAAAATGTTCTTTGATAAAATATAGTAGCATTCCGATTGGTTGGATACTCCGTCCGCCAGCTGGCGGAAGAGGTTGCAGGTTCTGGTCCTGCCTACTATACAGACCCTTGAAACAGTAGTGTGCAGTACTGCATCAATAAGTACTCCGCTACAACGGTTCGTTAGTGTAATGGCTAACATCACAGATTGTCGATCTGTTGCTATGAGTTCGATTCTCATACGAACCGCAAAATTATTGGATGGTGCATGGCGGGCATTGCAGAATTTGACCCTGGAGATTTTGGTTCACATCCAGCCAAGGATAGCAGTAACCATTGAGTAGCGTGTAATATGTTGGCTTTAGCTTATCTGGTAAAGTACTGCACTGTGCATGCAGAGAACAGGGTTCAATCCCCGAAGTCAACCGAAATAATAATGAACAGGGAACAAGGAAAGTTCCATGAAAACGGATGAAATGAAAATACTTCGGTTTGCTGTATCGGTAACATGATCAACTTCCTCTTTTTCCAAGAGGTAAATATAAGTTGACCGTATCCAGTTCGAACCTGGAAGCCGCACAGGATTGTCTGAACGGAGATTTGGGTGGATCAAAAAGATTAAAGAGATTTTCGATTTTAATAATCCTTTTCATCCGGTCAAACTTTAAAATCGCCATTCACACAAACAAAGGATGAATAGCTCAACGGCAGAGCGTCCCGTTGTTAACGGGAGGGTTGAAAGTTCGAATCTTTCTTCATCCTCAAATGTCAGCAGGCAGAAATGGCTGTATGCTTTCGACAGCAAATCGAAAGACGACAATTCGGTTTTTTCACAGGACCCGATAAAACTAAAATGTTTGACTACAGGCGAATTCGATAATGAGGAAAAAAGAAATCAATCAATAAACTGTAACAAACATACGGACGAATAACTCAACGGTAGAGTGCCGGTATGAAGAACCGGTAGTGCAAGTTCGAGCCTTGCTTTGTCCACACTAAAAATAAAGGAAATGAAAAAAACAACACAGTTCATAATGAAAGCAACCAACACAATGGTGCAATGGCACCGGAGTTTCCGATCACAAAAAAATAAATCATTATGGACACAAAACTTATTCAACAGTACGGAGAAGCGATGCGCTGCTACCGTTTACGTACTGCTAGGCAAAAGAAACGCATGCAGTATGAAGAATTTGACAAACAGCTGATAAAGTTGTATAAAGAAGAATGCCGCTTACATGACCTGCAAAAAAATTTAGGATGGGAAGCAGTACAACCGCCGATACAAAAAGGATGGGCCAGGTCTTTTGTAGTAAGGGATGATGTGGCAAGAAGCAGGCACGCTGTTTTTTTTGAGGGGATTTTAAAAAAAATAAATACTTATGACTACTACTGGCGTAAGGATTTTAAAAAGAAGAAAAAAAAGCAAGGCAAAAAAATTTACGTGGTGAAACCTCAATATCTTTTAAGGCCCTACGGACACGAGTTTGAAAAAATGCAATTCGATGACAACGAAAAACAGTTTTTTCGTGAAGTATGGGAATTGGATTGGAGAAAACAACCAGTCAGGCGATATGAATTCACGGAGCCCTGGCGTTTTGTTTTAAAAATAAAACCCAATATGATCGAAAAGATAAGGATAAAAGATGCAGTACTGGAATCACAAATGAAAGAGATCGATAATTATCTATGCAGGAATGATTACAGGAAAAGACAGCGAAAGCTGGTGTACGGTTATTATCAATATAACTGGAAGCCAGTGGAGAAATATGGTGAAGCTGATCCTTATAAAAACAAATCATTATTGCAGGTACTTGATCTGATAGAGATCAATTGAAAAATAAATGTGCTATAACGAACAAATAAAAACGGGTAAACAGCATCCCGTAAAATTCGTGTAATCCGTGATTTTAATTCACCTAATAAAAAAATAAAACAATGGAAACAGAACATTAGTAATAAAGAAGGACAAGCAGGCATTACTACATATCAACCTGTCACGTTTAAATGTTTGCAATTTCCTTCTTTTAATACCGGAACAGTAGCTCAGTGGGTAGAGCAGCGAACATTTTTAAAATTACCCGCATGGTCAATCCAGGTTTACTACGTAATCTCCTCCAATAGGTGACTCCAATAGCCTGGAAATTACCACAACGGTCAACTAAGAGTTACTTCAGCCTGTTAAGCCGTCGGTCGCCGGTTCGAATCCGGCCTGTTCCGCAAAATTGGGGTAGTAAAATGTAGCAATTATCAGCAGGTCAATTTACATTTACTAAAATAGAAAATAAGGGTTCTGGATGAAGGGAAACGGAATTCAAGAACAGCAGGAATAAATTATTATTTGGTGAGTAAACTAATGTACCCTATAATAAAGATTAAACAAAAGGTCAAGCATCAGTTTTACTTCAAACCTGGAAAATAAACTTGCAATTACCTTTTTAAAACAGCGTAAGATGAACGAATTAATTAAAGCAGCATTAAGGCAACAGGCATTGTATTTGCCGGTTGCGGAAAATAGCATTGAAAGCAACGACACTGTAAAAAGCAGCTTCGAACTGGTGAGCAATATTGCCATCTTGGGATATACCGTTAGCGAAAACGTATTAAAGGCATTGCACAAAACTTCGGCAGCGTATAAATATATTTTGTACCAGGCATTGTGTGATGTTAAAGGCATAAATAAAAACTGGACACCACTGGTGAAAGGCTGGGATGTACCAACAGGCGAAAGCCGTATCGACCACATCGCTACCTGGATCGTAAACATTATTAAATGGAATGTAGGTGAAACCTTGCCATGCGGCCACATCATTCCCGAAGGAACCTTTCCTTTGGAACGTTATAACGGGTGCCCTTTTTGCGGAACGCCTTTTCTGTTTGATCAATTGGAATTAAAAGGCCAGGGATCAGGAAAATTAGTTTTGGAATTGTGGACGGAAGAAAATGCCAAAGAATTTTTGATTGACCTGTTACAATCTAAAACCGCATTAGATGCTACGCAGCAACAAACTGCAAAAGCGTTATTGCAAAACTTTGGATTACCGCATGTTCAAATTGTAATGAAAGAAACCGCAGTATTGGCGATTGATTTTTTGGTAGCGCATAACGAAGCTGCTAAAGCGCAACAATTTTTTCAAACGCCGGCGGATATCCTCAGGTACTTGTGGTATAAGCACACTGGTTTTATACAGCTGGTAGAACCAAAAACCATTATTAAAAAAAGCAGGGAAAATAATTCCGGCTGGAATGTGAACAGGGATGGCGCAAAAAAAAATATCAGGAAATCAAAAGAAAACCTGAAGTTGAAATATTCCAGGACGCAAGCTAAAATGGTGGCAGCATGGATGAATGCGTTGGAATTGCCTGTAGAAAAATCATGTGAGATCATGCACCCGAAAAGAGGTATTTGGGTTAGAATGATACGGGCATTGCGTTTAGCAGAGCTGAGCAGTAAAGAAGGCTTTGAAAAATTGAAAGACCTGTTGGATGAGTTTTATAACGAGACTTATTTTGTTTGGCAGGGCGCAGTGGAGGAGAACCGTAAAAAATTTAATGAAGCTGAGCTGGTAGCGTTATTGCAGCAACGCCCGGGAATGTTTGCAAGGTCCCTGTTCAGCAACATGCTGTGGTTTGGTTACCAAAACATTGTAAATGCTTTTGGAGCTGTCATTGATAAAGTGCCCGCTCGTTTGATTTTTACATTGAATGCGTATGCAAAGAACTACTTCGAAAAAAATGGTAACAGGGTAGTAAAACCATTGGGAGGTTATTCCAAAACAGTAAAGAATAATCCTTTGCTGTTAAACTACACTGAAGAGGATTTGATAAAGATGCAGGAAGGAATAGAAGACCTGTGTATTAAAGCAATGACGAACAGGTTTAAAAACCAGGCTACCAAAAGCAAAACCATTTTTATTGAGGAAGCCCTGTACAAAATCCCTGTTTCCATTGGAGACAGAACGGAGACGGTGCAGGACATACCCGCGGCGTTGATGGGAACAAGCTTTGCTTTGTTGGGCAATACTGTGAGGTTGTTTATGCAATGGGGCATGGGTATGCCGGCGCAACATTTGGATATGGACTTGAGTGCATGTATTATTTTTAACGACGGCACTACAACGTTTTGTTCTTATGCCAACCTGGTAGAAACAGGCTGCAAACACAGCGGGGATATTCGCGCCATCCCGGATAACATTGGTACCGCGGAGTACATTGATATTGATGTAGCAGAACTGGAAAAAGCAAATGCACAATACGTAGTGTTTACCAGCAACGCCTACACTATGGGAAGTTTATCGCCCAGCATGACCGTAGGTTGGATGGACTCTAAATACCCTATGAGCATTTCAGAAATAAGCGGTGTGGCTTACGATCCTTCCTGCGTACAGCACCAGGTACGTGTTACGCAAAGCCTGGCCAAAGGTTTGATCTTTGGTGTGTTAAAGCTGGAGAGCAAAGAGATCATTTGGCTGGAGATGTCTTTTGCCGGCCAGTTGGTACAGGGTATAAATAAAAAGACAGTGGAATTGATGTTGAATAAACTATCTTCTAAATTAAATATTGGTGCGTTATTAAAATTAAAAGCCAGGGCACAGGGTTTAGAAATTATCAATACAGACACTGCCGATGAAAACTATACCATGGAGTGGGCAAGAAATACCGCAGCCGTTACACAATTGCTGGTGGATTAGTAAAAAAATATGCCACAAATGGTTTTCTTTTTGAACAAGTTTCTGTAATACTATGCAGCTTCATTGGCGTCGCCCGCCCGGCCAAGGCCGTTTCGGACGGGTACTCTTGTACTGCATACCTTTATTGGGCTTTTATTGAAGCGGTAACTAAAACAAAATTAAACCACTAAGTCACAAAGGAAAATACACACCAAGTTCACAAAGCTACTTTGTGTATTTTGTTCAAGCCTTAGTGCCTTTGCGGTTCAAATAAAAACAAAATGAGTAAATTAAAATTAACCGGCAAACAGATCCGTGCTATCGGCTACGAAGAAGGGCCGGTGGTAAGTGTGGCCATGCATACTATGTGTACCCACTTCAAACATTCAACTAAGGAAGAAGCATTGCAAATATTGAAAGATGTTTTGGCTGCACCTGAAAATTATTTAGCGGATGAAATATTAGGTAAGATCGCAGAAAAATTAGTTGTAGCGGAAGAAGAAACTATAAGTGAAATTCCTTTAAATGAAAAAGGAGTGGCGTATAACATTTTTGGTTCCAAAAATATTGAAGACGGTGCTTTATTGCAAATGCAAATCGCTTCAAAATTACCCGTGGCTGTCGCCGGTGCGTTAATGCCCGATGCACACCAGGGTTATGGTTTGCCTATCGGTGGCGTGTTGGCAACTAACAATGTGGTGATTCCTTATGCAGTGGGTGTAGACATTGGTTGCCGAATGTGTTTGAGCATTTTCGCCATTGATCCTGGTGAATTGAAAAAAAAAGAAGCCTGGTTTCAAAGAGAATTAGTGGCCAATACTTTGTTTGGTGCAGGAAGAGAATTTAGTAAACGTACAGAACATGCAGTATTGGACAGGAGTGAATTTAATGATATCGCTTTCTTAAATCCTTTGCAACATAAAGCATTAAAGCAATTGGGTACTTCAGGTAGTGGAAATCATTTTGTGGAATTTGGTAAAGTTGACATTACTGATGTTAATAATCCAATGCAATTGCCGTTGGGAAATTATGTAGGCTTATTATCTCATAGCGGAAGCCGTGGATTGGGTGCCAACATTGCCAATCACTACACTCAAATTGCTATGCAAAAAACAGTATTGCCAAAAGAAGCAAAACATTTAGCATGGATGAGTTTGGATACGGAGGAAGGAATGGAGTACTGGCTGGCCATGAATTTAGCGGGGGATTATGCAAGCGCCTGTCACCATACTATTCATGCAAAAATTGCAAAAGCCATTGGAGAAAAGCCATTGGCAATGGTAGAGAACCACCACAACTTTGCATGGAAGGAAATCCTGACGGGAGTTGAAGGATTTGATGGAAAAGAAGTGATCGTGCACCGCAAAGGTGCGACACCTGCAGGCAAAGATGTATTGGGAATCATCCCGGGATCTATGACAGCTCCGGGTTTTATAGTAAAAGGAAAAGGGGAAGCAACTTCTTTAAACTCTGCGTCGCATGGTGCAGGACGGAAGATGAGCCGTAGCAAGGCATTGGCTAATATTACACATGATGTATTGAAAAAAGAACTGGCAGTACATGGCGTAACATTAATTGGCGGTGGATTAGATGAAGCACCTTTTGCTTACAAGGATATTAATGAAGTAATGCAAAGCCAAACAGCATTGGTGGATGTGTTGGGAAAATTTTATCCGGCGATCGTACAAATGGATGGCAACGATCCACGAAAAATCAGGAAGAGAAAAGATGAAGTGGCAGGCGAATAATTAAATAACGGTTGAGTGAAAAACTCAGCCGTTTTATTTCCATAAAGATTGCTGTACAATACTATCCCATGAATTAGCCTGCACAAAATAGATCAACCGTATAAAATGATAAAGCCCTAAAAAAATAGCCAGGCCAAAAGCCAGCTTCCTGCTGTATAGCCATTGCGTAAAATATTCTTTTTTAGTGATCAGCTCGGCACATAATACCATTATAGTTAGTAAGGCAAATGCAATTACAAACGGGCCAAGGATATGGTAGCTAAAACTTTTATACATATCGCCTTCGTAAAAGTACACGAGCGATTTAGTGATTCCGCAACCGGGGCAGGGAAAACCGGTCAGCATTTTAAAAGGGCACAGCGACTGGTCGGTCTCTAAATGATGATTGCTGTTAGTCAACATTAAGAAATACGGGATTGCCAGCGTAATGATTGCGCCGGTGATCCCGTATATTTTGCGTTTGGACCTGGTATTAATTATATAGCTTGTTAACATCACCTTGTACGATCATTGCTGCCACCATCGGAATGAAAAATCCTAATACCAATAACAGTGTAGCCTGGTCTTTTTGTGGTTCACCTGATTTTTCATAAACTTTTGGCAAACCCTCTTTACCGGCCAGGTAATAGAAATATACATTCACCGGCATACAGCAACCTGCAAATATAGCAATGGGTTGAGAGATGATTTCTCTTTCTGCAACGGCATTAAGTACTTCGGCCATTTTAATGTTCCAGTAAATAAGGTATAATCCGCAGGAAAGAAAAGCGAATACCAATACCATGATCGGATCAACTTTAAATACAGGAATGGGAGTCTGGCTGTTTAATTTGTCAGGTGTTTCCATGATTGGTTGTTAGTTTAAGTTAAACGAATATATAGTAATAAGATGAAAAAACCCCACAACAGCCTTTTGGGCGCTGTTTGATTTTAAACTATTTTTACCCGTATAAAATTTATTGATGCAAACCACAGCCGACAAAATAAAAGAACTCTTTACTGCCTTTTTTAAAGACCCGATCACTGCTTTTGACAAACTGCCGCAGGCTGGGAGTGAGCGCCACTATTTCCGTATTCACACTGCCGGCAAAAGTTATATTGCCACTTACGGCGCCAATATAAAAGAGAATGATTCTTTCATTTATTTTTCGGAGCATTTCAAAAAGAAGCGTCTCCCTACTGCCCATATCCTTGCTATTAATAAAGAAAAAGACATTTATATACAGGAAGATTTTGGAGATGTATCGCTGTTGAATAAACTGGAAGAGCAGGGTTATGTGCCATCTGTATACGACCTGTATAAAGAAAGTTTACAGCAACTGGCTTTGCTGCAGGTAAAAGGCCATGAAGAACTGAACTATAAAAAATGCCTTACCAATACCGCTTTCGGCAAGCAGGCCATCATGGCTGATCTGCTATACTTTAAATATTATTTTTTAGATGCCCTGCGCCGTCCTTATGACAAACAAAAACTTATTGATGATTTTGAGGCACTGAGCAATTACCTGGCACATACCGAGTATAAATTTTTTATGTTCCGTGATTTTCAAAGCAGGAATATCATGATAACTCCTCCTTCTGAAGGGCATGGGGAGGCTGTTCACTTCATAGATTACCAGGGTGGCATGAAAGGTGCGCCCCAATATGATGTCGCTTCTTTGCTCTGGCAGGCTAAAGCCAATTTACCTGACAACTGGAAATTAAGTTTGCTGGAAGATTATATTAATTCTTTTGAAACCATCGTGGAAGAAACCGTGGACCGGGACGTTTTCCGCAGCCAGTATAATGGGTATGTATTGATACGTTTGCTCCAGGTTTTAGGCGCTTATGGTTTTCGGGGTTTGTTTGAACGAAAAGCACATTTCTTAACCAGTATACCATTGGCACTGCAAAATTTAAAATGGTTCATCAATAATCAAAGCATTGGTATTGCCGTACCCGAATTTAAAAAAGTACTTGAACTTTGCATCAGCGATGAAGTGATCCGGGAATTTACGCCGTTACAAGCCAATGACGATACCCCGCTTGTAGTTACGATAAATAGTTTTTCTTTTATCAAGACTGGTTATCCTAAAGATGACAGCAGCAATGGCGGTGGTTTTGTTTTTGATATGCGTGGGCTCTTAAATCCGGGTAGATTTGAAGAGTACAAACATTTATCCGGGCTGGATAAACCTGTGAAAGATTTTTTAGAGCAGCAAACCAAGATGCCTGAATTTTTAAATAGTGTATACAGTATCGTGGATATTGCAGTTGAAGATTACATCAAACGTGGTTTTGAAAGTCTCATGATTAATTTTGGTTGTACCGGCGGCCAGCACAGGAGCGTTTATGCAGCTGAAGCTATCGCCAGGCATTTAAGAAATAAGTTCAAAGTAAAAATTGTATTGAACCATAATAATAAAGAAAATTGGAAACTGCCTCCCGCTCTGTGAAATAAAAATATTTGCTGGTATTGAACTCTTCATTTCAGGGAACTGAAGTTGAGTGTACAGTAGTATTAAAGCTAAATCGGGGCTCCTTTTTTGTTAGATTTTTGGCGAAGCAAAAAAGTAAAATTTATAAGAACTGTAAAAGATTAAGGAGTTATTCCAAACTAATACTTGAAATGTGGTATGAATTATAAAGCAATAATTTTTTCAGCAGGCCTGGGCACCCGCTTCAAACCCTGGACCAATGAACACCCTAAAGCATTGGCATTAGTTAATGGTAAATCTTTATTGCAACGCAACATCGAATATTTACAGCAATACAATATTACCGATGTGGTAGTTAATGTGCATCATTTTCCTGGACAGGTCATCAATGCGATAAAAGAAAATAACGGGTGGGGAAGTAACGTAATGATCAGCGATGAAACTGACGAAGTATTGGAAACCGGTGGCGGCTTGATGAAAGCAAAACATCTTTTAGATAATGGTCAACCATTTTTTTCTTTGAATGTAGATATCCTCACAGACCTGGATCTCAATAAGCTCATGGCTTTTCACCAACAGCACCGGCCATTGGTAAGCTTTGGAGTTACGGATCGAAAATCATCGAGGGTATTATTGTTTGATTCCGTTAACCGTTTATGTGGGTGGAGAAATTTGCAGACAGGCCAGGAGAAGCTACCGCTCAACAAGCCCGGCCTTACAGAAAAAGCCTATAGTTGCGTGGTAATTTATCAGCCCGAAATATTTTCTTTTATAAAGCGGCAAGGCAAATTTTCTATCATGGATAGCTATTTGGATTTAGCTGCCGAACACGTTATTTTGGGTTACGATCATAGCGGCGACAATTTAGTTGATGTAGGTAAACCGGAAAGCGTGGCCGTTGCTGAAAAATTATTTCCTTAGATCAATTACTCTCTGCGGGTGCCGTACCAAACTCCTTATTCTCTTTCGGCTTGCTCAATCCAAAATTATACCGTAACGTAAGTCCCAGCCTGCGGGTATCATTTGCCCTTGAGCCGGTTGTATTTACATTGCCCTGGTTTAAACTGAACTCAACATGGTTAGTTTGCAGCGCATCGTTCAGCGAAAGAATGATATTGGCTTTCTTCTTTAAAATACTTTTATTTACAGAAAGGAATAAGCCCCCAAATGTATTAAGCTCATAAAAATTCTGCAACGCTTTGGTACGCATAAACCCTTGTGCGCTGAAGCTGATGGTAGATGTTGCTTTAAATTCCTGGTACATAAAAAATAACCAGCTGCCGCGGTTATAATTGAATGGTAAGTTTTGATAAATACCGTTATACTCATTGTAATTATATTGTGCACCCATGTAAAAAAAATATTTTCCTCCGGGCGGAATGCCGGCAATAATACGGAAATACAATTCTTTATTTTTGCCTAAATTATCATAAGTGCGGTAAGCGATCTTTGTAACATCATCCTGGTAAGTAACATTGCTGAAAATATTTTTGGTTTGGTTGATACCAATCGCAAATACAGGAAAATCCTCGAATAGCACATTCAATTCGTAATTCGTTGTAAACTGTGGCTGCAAACGGGGATTACCCACATCAAACAAATACTGGTCAACATATTTTGGAAAAGGATTCAGTATCTCGTAATAGGGTCGTTTTGTACTGCGGCGGTAAATTGCACTGGCGATAAGATCAGTTTTGAAAAGCGTGAATAATTTGTGGCGCAAAAAAACATAGGGGAACAGGTCTGTACGCTTAATAGACAAAGTTGTATCCTTAGGAATGACCTGCCTCCCGTTAATATTAGTTGTTTCAAGTCGTAACCCGGGCTTTAATGTAAAACCCAGGAATGTTTTAGATAATTGTAAGTACGCAGCAGTGATCGTTTCTTTATATTTGAAAGTATTGGTTTGATAGCGGTCAACTTTTCTACCGGTATTGGCGCTGTCATAAAAATAAGCGGCGCTGTTATCACTGTTACTGGCAGTTAATTTAAAACCGGTTTCCAGGTTGAACTTTTTGGACAGCTTCAATACCAGGTCTGTTTGAGCAGCAAAAATATGCTTACTGTTATTATTTTTACCATCGCCCAGTATAGAAGGTTTTACAGGGAAAAAATACCCATTGGTATAGTCCTGGTTGTTATTGTTTTTAAAATAATTATAATCCATTTCAGCCGTCCATTCGCTGCCTGCAGAATCTATTTTATATTTTGAAGTGATGCTGTTACTGAAGAAAAATGAACTGGTTCCATTGAATATCGCAGACTGGTTCCTGTTGGATAAAGATTGCGTAGCAGTTTTGATAATGTCAATATCGTTCAGTGCATTGCTTTCGTTGTTGCTGCTGCTCAGCCTGCCATCATATCCCACATTGAATTTTTTGCTGAAAGCGAAATCGATGCCGCCACCAAAATAATTATTTACAGAAGGATAAGTAGTGTAAGACTTTTGTGCCAATGAAGAAGTATCTTTTGCAATGAACCGGGTAGAATTCAATTCCTCGAAATTTTTCCTGTCGGTATATTGGTAACTGAAATAACTATTGGCCCTGCCAAAACTTTTATTGATATTAATACCACCGGTCAGTGTACTGTACACACCCTGGAAGTAACCAAAGTTGGCACTTCCGCTGCTGCCCAGTTTTACGCCTTTTTTCAAAACGATATTTACAATGCCCCCACTACTGGCTGCATCATATTTTGCAGAAGGATTACGTAGTATCTCAATCTTACTGACAGCCCCCGCCGGCAAACTTTTCAACAGCGAAGCTAGATCTGCACTACTCAGTTTCATTTCCCTTCCATTGATGAATATCGTAGCGGCACTCATACTGCTGAGATAAACATTACCGTCCTGGTCAACAATAGCGCCCGGTGTTTTTTCCAATACTTCATAAGCGTTGGTACTGCTGTTGGCCAAAACAGAAGCATCAACAATGGTCTTATCATCTTCCTGTTTTATAAGCGGCTTCTTCGAAACCACCGTTACAGCCTGGAGGCTTGCTGTATTTCGTTTAAGCAGCAATGTTACTGCAACAGGTTTATCTGTGATGTTTACCGTTCTGGAAATAGTTTCAAAGCCAATACAGGAAGCTTTGATAATATATTTGGAGAATAGACCGACAGTAAAACTATTGCCTGTTTTATTAAAGAGTTGTGCTTTTATTAAAACTGTATCAGGGAGAAGGAATAATTGCAGGCTGGTATGGTTGATGGAATCATTTTTTGCAGCCTGCAGGTTAATTTTAAGTGCAGTGGTTTTATCCTGCGCATTGCTGTACTGCATGCATAGCAATAACAGCAACATACTAATAATTTTTGTTTTCAATATCAGGCTTACTTTTAAACTATCTTCAGGTTCTCCCAACAGTACCGTTCGGAAAGGGTATCCTACTTTTTATCAAACAACTCTTTTTTATTGACCACTTTAACTTTGTCACCGTCCTTTAAAGTTTTACTCACCACATCGTAAGGTCCGGTAATTACTTCATCGCCCTCTTTAAGGCCGCTGGTAATTTCAATGTTGTTGATGTCCTGTATAGCTGAGGTTACTTTCACTTTTTTTACCTTTCCTTCCTTGTCTAAAACAAAAACTACCACTTCAAGGTCATCATACGAAGTTGCAGTAACAGTAGCTGCATTATTTACGTCGACAGGTTTGCTCTTACCGGTTTTACTGCTGTCGTTTTTGTCGCGGGGTGTTACCGCGTTAATTGGTACACTCAATACATCATTATGTGTTTTGGTTTGTATATCGGCACTGGCGCTCATACCGGGCCTGAAAGGAAAACTACCTTTGCCAATAAGGTCCATATAACTTTCAGCTAACAGCCTGATGTATACTTTGTATTGGGTAACATCTGTGCTGGTGTTGCTCAGGGCGCTTTGCGTAGCAGCGCCATTATTGCTGCTGGCAATTTGCGTTACAATGCCTTTGAATTTTCGGTCACCATAAGCATCTACTTTTATTACAGTGCTGTCACCCAGTTTAACTTTAGGGATATCATTTTCTCCTACGTCAACCCTTACTTCTATTTTCTGCATATCAGCGATACGCATCATTTCGGTACCCACATTAAAACTATTACCTGCAACTTTTTCACCTTTTTTTACATTTAATAAAGAGATCACGCCATCAGTAGGTGCTACGATCACCGTTCTGCCCAGGTCTTTATTGGCTTTTTGTAAATTAGCCTGCGCACTTTGTACACTTGCCTGTCCGCCACGAATACCCTGTACCGCGGCATTATAATTGGCTTTGCTGGTTTTATAATTGGCTTCCGCGATATTGAATTCATTCCGGCTGATCACTTTATCATCAAACAATTGCTTTTGCATATTGTAGGTTTTTTCGGCTTGCTCTGCTTGTGCTTTCAATGCATCTAAGGCAGCCTGCGAATTATTGACCTGTGCCTGCGTTTGTGCCACACCGCTCGCTGCCTGGTTGCGTTGGATATCATAGATGTCGGCATAAATACGCGCCAGCACCTGCCCTTTTTTAACGGTATCGCCTTCCTGCACATTCAGCTCTGTGATCTCCCCACTGATATCAGGACTTACTTTTACTTCGATCTCGGGATAAATTTTTCCACTGGCATTTACCACTTCGGTAATATTTTTTCTTTGTACTTTTTCCGAGGTAACGGTAATGCCTGCAGCCTTGCCGAAAGCACCTGATTTAGCAAGCACGACCAATACTACTAATAACGCACCCAGCGAAATCAATATCCATTTAAGGGTTTTACTCATGTTTATTTTTTTGTGAGCCGGGCCAAAGTTCTTTGTTCATCTTCATTAGCAACGACCGTTTGTTATTTTACTTTTTTAGTAAAAAATTGAAATAATCACTCTTGTACTATGTTTCTTTATTCAGCTTCTTTACAATGTTACATCTTTCACTGCTGTAAAAGCGACAACATTTATTTAATAGGGTTTCCCCATTAGGAAACGAAAGGGATAGTTTATAATTTTAATCCCATCCCTTTATAAAATTCCAGCACTTTCATTTTAAAAACATAATCGTACCGGTTCAATGAATTTTGCAGGCGCTGGTTAAATAAATTATTCTGGTTCGTTACCAGTTCCAGCGTTGTAAGCATACCTACAGCATATCTTTTTTGTGAAAAACCATAACTGCGTTCTGCGGCTTCTACCGCTTTTTTTCCGGCATTGAATTTTTCCAATGCAACCATAGCACTGGTATAGGCCTGGTAAATGTCCTGCTTTAATTTTTGGTTATCGGCCTGCTGCTGCAGTTCTAAATTGTCAACATTTACTTTACTGCGTTCGTACGCGCTGCGTAAACTGGCGCCATTAAAAATAGGTACGCTTAAACTTAAGCCTATCGACTGGCGGAAGTTTTGATTTAACTGGCTGAAAAAAGCTGGTTTCCCATAAGTGTAATCCGTAAATGGATTAAGTGGAAAAACATTATAGCTGGTACCCCCTACAGTTACATTACCAAAGGGCGCTACAACTTTTGTTGAACTTACTATTTCCTGTGCCCTGCTGTTAAAGCCGCTTCCAAGGCTTCCAAATATGGAGAGAGTAGGGTACATGTTTGCTTTTGCAGCGGCAGCATTTCTTTCTGCCGCTTTTATTTTAAAGTCATTAAATTTTTGCTGCGGCAAATTGGCAATGGCAGAAGCATAAACGGCATCGGGTTGCAATTCGCTGATAGGATCCACAGGTATTTTTTCAACAGGCGGGGTTTCTATTTCGAATGGAGTGGCGGCATCCAATGCCATATAGGCTTTCAGGCTTAATGTATTTAATACTGTACTGCCTTTAGCGCTGATAAGTGTTGCGCTGTCTCTTGCTACCTGAGCTTCCAATTCAGCCGCGTTTAATTCGGGCAGTGATCCAGCATCAACCAGCTTACGTGTATTTTCCAATTGTGATTGCGATTGTTTTAATTGTACGTCAGCAATTTTTTCCTGTTCGTTAGAAAGCAATACCTGTAAATAAACATTCGCAATTGCAAGTGCAATATCATTCCTTATTTTTTCTGAACTGGCTAATGAGGCCTGCAATTCCCATGCATTGGCAGAGATGGTATTGCGCTTACTATACCAATTAAAAATTTCAGCACTGCTTTGTAACTGCATATTCGCCGACAAATAACTTTGGGTGATAAGGCTGAAGGAAGTGGGATCCTGGTTGCGGCCGCTGTTATAACTGGTATTGGCACTAAAACTGCCATTGGGATACTGGCTAAGTTTACTTTGATATGCATTGATCTTTGCAAGCCTGGCCTGCAGGTCGGTTTGCTTGATACTGATATTGTTGGCTAAGGCATAATCGATACATTTACGCAGGTCCCATTTTTGCTGGGCGCTCAACTGCATACCAATTATGACAAAGAATAAAAAGGAGTAAACTTTATAGCGCATACGACAAAAATATAACATCTGTTGAGAACTGGGTGTTACATTTTTATAGACGGCGCCAATCAATTAACTGTTATTTAGCCTAATCCGGTGCAAAGTGCAACATACCAGCCTTTTCGTTGTCTGTTATAGAGGTATACCCAGCTTTAAAATAATAGATTAAGCGTTCTTTCTTTATATCATTGAGGGGATAAAGCCGGTCAACGGCTGTAAGAATAAATTGCAAGGGAAGCTTAAAAGCTCCCTTCTATCAAGGTCACCTGGTATTATGAAATATTCGAGGGAAGCCGTCAGACATACAAAGTAATAAAACTTTAGGGCAATCGTGCCATTGTTGTAAACCGGTTAACTTTTGCTTTTAATAAGAACAGGTGTGTTACAATTTTTCAAAAGCCTGCTCCAAATCTTTTATTAAATAATCAGGGTCTTCCAAACCAACATAGAGACGTAACATGCGATGCTCCCTGTTATTTGCATTAAAATCAGCCCGCTGAATGCCGGAACATTTCGGGATGATCAAACTTTCGTGGCCACCCCAGCTTACTGCCATAAAAAAATGTTGAAGGTCTTCACAAAATTTTTCTATTGCAGTTATGGTTTCCGCTTTGATGATAAATGTCAGCAGGCCACAAGCGCCGCCCATCTGTTGTTTGGCCAATGCATATTGCGGGAAACTTTCATCAAAAGGGAAAATAATACTTTCAACTTTGGAATGTTGTTTTAAATAAGCGACTACTTTATTTGTTGAGGCGGTAATGCGATCCAGCCGCGCCGGTAGTGTTCTCAATCCCCTTATCAGTAACCAGGCATTGAAGGGCTGGATACCACTACCGATATTCATGTACTCACTATTGAAAATGCGTTCTATCATTTCTTTTTTTCCACTCAGTACGCCACCTAACACATCACTGTGGCCACCGATATACTTGGTTGCCGTCTGCATACTGAGGTCAATACCATATTCGATCGGCCGTTGATAAACAGGCGTGCAATAGCTGTTGTCGATGATAGTAACAATTCCTTCTGCTTTTGCCAGTTCTGCAACCGCTTTCAGGTCCTGCAGTTTATAGTCCCAGCTATTGGGGCTTTCCAGGTAAATTAAAGTAGTGTTGGGTAAGATGGCCCGCTCAAAATTTTCAATAGCTGTGCCATCAATATATGTTGTACTTACATTGAACCTTGGCAGGATATCGTTGCAGAGTTTTTGCGTCCAGGTATACGGCTTATCAACACAAACAATATGGTCGCCTGCTTTTACATTAGCCAGCACGGCAGCAAACGTTGCCGCAGCACCGTTATTAAAAACAAGGCAATCTTCCGCGCCATCCAGTGCCGCGAGTTTTTTTCTTAAGATATCAACGGTAGGGTTTTTTCCCCGGCTGTAAAGGTACGTACTGTATTCATCAGCAAAAGCCTTGCGCATTTCATCGACCGTATTAAAAACAAAATTGCTGGTCTGCATGATCGGTGGCGAAACAGCATTGAAATAATTTTCCCGGTCTTCGGCGAGTTCGTTAATGATGTAAGAGATATCCATTTGTAAAATTTTATACAGGGTGATTGTTGTTTTTCTTTAATTGCGCCAGCAAAAAATATAAACCGGTAAAAGCTGCCATCACGATAAGCCCTGTTAAAGCTGCATAATCGTTGTTGGCATAATCCAGTGTTATGCTGATGGCAACAAAAGTATAAGCGGTGATAAATACCAGTGGCAGTAAAGGAAATAGTTTCATTTTATAAATGCCCGTTCCATCCAGGTGTTTGGTTTTCTTTCTTAAAATAAAAATGGTAGCGGCTGATAATATCATACCAAAGCAATCTAAAAAAATAGTAAAACTTAATATCTTGTCAAATTCTTTTGCCCAGAAAATGATGATGATGCAGATCAATGCAAACACAGAAAGGGACACAGTAAGTACTTCAGTTGTAGAGTTTCTTTTTTTAAATACCGGCGGCAATATATTATCCTCGCTCATCGCATACATCACGCGGGGGTTACTCATCAGCAATACATTCACATAAGCCAGTACACTTAAGAATAAAAAACCTGATAAAACCCTTTCTGCATTTATGCCAAAGATCTTTGATGCCATTATAGCAGCAATGTTCTTTGTTTCCGGCAGGTGCAAAGTTTCAAAACCGATCACTTTAATATAAGCATAGTTAATGGTAAGATAGAGAGAAACAATAATAGCGATACCGAGGAAAATACCGCGGGGAACATTCTTTGGCGCCTGCTCTACCTCTGCGCCAAAATTTATCGTTTGCTGGTAGCCGCCATAAGTAAAACTTACAGCAACCAATCCAATACCAAATGCTTTAATGTATTCTCTAAACGTTGGAGAGAGGGTAGCATGGGTGATGTGGCTAGCTACAGCGCTGTTATCTGCAAAAAATAAAGGCGTAATGAGCAATAATATTAAAATGATCTTGATCACCGTTAAAACATTTTGTGTTTTAGCACTCATTTTCAACCCGGCTAAATTTACCCCGTAAAAAATAACGATCGCAGCAATGGCAATAATGATATGAATGGTTTGAATATAACTGGCATTGGCTGCAACCTTTATCCATGCAGCATCTTTCGACAATGGAATAAAGATCCCGGTAATATATTCTCCACCCACCAGGGCAACCGCAGCAAGTGATGCAGCGTTGGAAACCAGGATCACGCAGTTAATGGCAAAGGCTATAGAGGGGTGATAAGCATAGGAAAAAACTTTATAGTACCCACCGGTAACGGGTAAGCGGCTGCCGATCTCTGCATAAGTTAATGCGCCGCAAAGGGCTACCAGGCCTCCAGCGATCCAGGCAGCAAAAAATAAAAAAGTATCTGGTGAAGCCTTGGCTACATTAGCGGGAGTTCTAAAAATGCCCATGCCAATAACAAGGCTTACCACAATCATAGTGAAATCAAAAAGGTTAAGCTTATTGGTTTTTACTGTCATGCTTTGAAGATACAGAAAGCAGTTAAGAAATTATAGCCGGTAATAAAAAAAACAGTGCTATCAAGGGTTGTGCTAAACTAAACTGTATTTTTGCAAGTGAAACAGCAAAAATTAATGATCATGAAAAAAGTTACCGGCATTATAATGATTGCAGTTGCAATAAGCTGTAACCAACCCAAAACAGGGGTTGCTGAAAAGAAAATGGAAACGATGTCTCCTGTAAATGAAACCAAAAAAAATAACCTGGTCGGACTAAACTATGCTTCAAAAAAAGACCTGTCCTGCGGTATGCCCATTTCTGCAGGCCTGTCAGATACCGCAACTTACAAAGGAAAATTATATGGCTTCTGTTCTGCTGAATGCAAAGCAGATTTTTTAAAAGACCCCGAAGCGCATCTCGCCGCTAAATAAATTGCGGTAAAGTTTGTAGATTACATGCCCAAAAGCAGACTCCTTAGCTCAGCTGGTTAGAGCTACTGACTCTTAATCAGTAGGTCCAGGGTTCGAGCCCCTGAGGGGTCACCCCATAGCTTTATAGGTAATTTATTTTTAATTATTTATAAAGCTATTATTTTAAAGTAGTCCACATTCAGGTAAAGTGTTGCAGAAGGGTCTTTAAATATTTGGTATTATCTGCACGGAAATTATTGTTTTTTCAACTCAATTGTTTACTTGTTTTTGTCACCGCCCGCGTATTCCTGTTCAACGTATTGTATTCCCTTATTTTTATCACGTCATTACCCACTTTGTGGATCATTGACAACAGTTCTTCCGGACCAATACCCAGGTGATTTACCCACCAGATAAATTCGCCTAAGTCTTGCTCTTTGATTTTATCAAAATTTGAAGGCAGTTTGATTTCTATCACAAATACGGTTTTAAATATGTTGCCAATTCCACAATGCAATTCCATTTTATAAATACCGAGATGTATTGTTGCTACTACAAATATATTGTTTAATAGGTTCGCTGTTGAAGTTGTTATAGAGTTACCTGTTAATTTTGATAGTATCTACCTGAATTGCAGTGGACTGTTGCAGGATTTTAATTCTATTTTAAGTTTCTTTTAAGCAGCCCGTAAGCTTTTGAGGCTAATTTGTAAATATAAAAGGAAATTTTGATTCAAAATATACTCGCAGCAACTGATTTTTCTTCCTTGTGTAATAATGCCATTAGAATAGCTATTCAACTATGTAAACAACATAAAGCGGTATTACATTTGCTGCATGTGGTGAAGAGCAGGTATATTAACCCCGTCCTGAAATTGGCAGTACATTTTCTGAAATTATCAACGAAATGGACGACCAGGCCAGAACCAGTTTAAATAATGTATACGACTCAATTATCAGGGAACATGCAATAGCAGTAAAGATCCATATGCCTGCTGGTATTCCCTATGATGAAATAGGTAAGGCCGCCGAAGCAATGCCTATTGACCTGGTGGTGATTGGAACACACGGCACATCGGGTTTACGTGAACTTTTTATTGGTACCACTGCTTATACTGTTGTTAAAAATACAATCAAACCGGTACTGACGATACCTGGAGACTTTGGAGTGGAGAAATGTAGAAAAATACTTTTTCCCGCGAGGCCGCAACAGGGGATTAAAACCAAGTTTAAATTCCTGCTGCCTTTTTTTTTAAAAACGGAAGCCTCCAATCATTTAGCAGTTTTAAGCCTCGATGGCGAAGCAATAACGGATTTTGAAAATGAAAAGGAACTTGATGCGATCAATACTTGTATGGAAAATGAACAGGTGAGGAACACGGAGAAAATGTATAACTGTAAAAATTTTGCGGAAAAGGCTTTAGAACTTGCTGAAATACACGAGGCAGACTTAATTGTAATTAATGCCTCGCTGGACTATAACTGTTCGCAATTTTTTATTGACTGCTACATGCAACAGATCATTTACCGGGCGTAAGTTCCTGTATTAAATTTCTGTAACCATATCAATGTAACAGGTTTAACCAGGAAAGAAAAGGCTGAAGCGTTTGAACTTACGATGAACACTGTACGTGGCCTGTAGTAAATATTTTCATATTGAGTACCCCGGGGTTTAATCGATAATGAAATAAACTAATTGTATTATCTGTTACTAAATATGCATATAAACATTCAGCTTATCAAGCGGTTGTAAAAAGTTACATTTATAAAAAATTATGAACTGGTTTCAGCAGGTTTTTAATATAAAGGAAGGTAACGGCTATGCGGAGATGGCTAATACTATCGGCGAAGGAATCAGTATAAAAGGCACTAATTTATGGTTATTGATCTGCTCTGCTTTGCTTGCGTCTATTGGCCTTGATACCAATTCAACAGCTGTTATTATTGGGGCAATGCTTATTTCACCTTTGATGTCACCAATATTGGGTGTGGGCTTTTCGGTTGGGGTTCATGACAGAGAGCTATTTCTCCGCTCCATTCGTAATCTTGCCTATGCAACTTTTTTCAGCCTTCTTACTGCTGTTATTTATTTTGCAATAACACCATTGGGCGAACCTACTGCTGAAATTCTGGCAAGAACCCGGCCGACGTTATTAGATATTGGCGTGGCTTTTTTTGGAGGTGTGGCTGGCATAGTTTCGGGATCAAGAAAGGAAAAGAGCCATGCATTGCCAGGCGTAGCTATTGCTACTGCGCTGATGCCGCCGGTATGCGCATCCGGCTTTGGGTTAGCTACCGGACGATGGGATATCTTTGGAGGCGCATTTTATTTATTCTTTATAAATGCTGTGTTTATTGCATTATCTACTTACCTGATCGTAAAATTGCTGCAGTTTCCTTTTAAGGCTTACGTTGATAAAGTAAAACAGAAAAGAGTGGCGAGGGCAGCTTTTGTTATGTTGCTGTTCATCAGTATCCCAAGCTTTTGGTTTTTATTTTCAGTGTATCAACAGAACCATACTAAAAGAATTATCCAGGCCGAAATAATTAATGAATTTCACCGGCATAACAATGAAATCCTGAAGTGGGAAATGGAAAACCAGGATTCAGTAATCCTGATAAAAACTTTTTTTTCGGGCCGCACTGTTTCTGATGCTGATAAATTTTTATAACGATAAATTAAAAAAGCTGGGCCTTGAAAATTATCATGCCCAGTTTTTCCGGATGAATCTTTCTAAAACCGAGATGGATAAGATGAGCACAGAAATGACTGATAACATTATGAAAACCATCGAGCTACAAAACGGCCGTTTATTTGACTCCCTCCAGCAGGTACACAGCATTATTGACGAAGGCCTTTTATACGGGGAAGTGAAAGTATTTTATCCTAATATCTCGGCGATGGGTGTAAACACGATGGAAATGAAAACTGCATCCCGAACGGATACGGTATGGATCGCCTATCTTCAATGGGACACAGCTTCCGGGAAAATAGATAAGCAGTAAGCGGCAGAGAATATTCAGCGCTTTCTTAAAAAAAGACTGAAGACTGATACGGGATGGTTACAGCAAACAGAACAGCAAAAGAGGAAATAAGCGAAACTATTTTTGAAATTATAATATCCGAAAATATGGAAGAAAGAAAGATACTGTTGGTAGAGGATGAAAAAAAAATTGCAGATGCAATTGCTGCGGGATTAAGGGAATTGGACTATCATGTGGAAACAGCTTATGATGGAAAGATAGGCCTGCGCCTTTTTGAGGCCGGTACTTTTAATTTAATTATAACGGATATCAACCTGCCCGGTATTAACGGTTACGATCTGTGCAAAGCTATAAGAAACCGTAACCAGCATATTCCTATTATCATGTTAACAGCATTAAATGCAACAGATGATAAAATAGAAGGTTTTGATTCCGGAGCAGATGACTACCTGGTGAAGCCTTTTGCTTTTAAGGAGTTACTGGTGCGTATACGTGCATTGCTCAAGCGCACCATGAATCAACAATTACCCACAGGCAATATTTTAAGAGTGGCTGACCTGGAATTAAATGTTGATTCAAAACAGGTGATGCGTGCTGCAAAAAAAATTTATCTTACAGCAAAGGAATTTCAGCTACTTGAATATTTTATGCGCAACAGGAACAGGGTGATATCCAAAGCAGATATAGCTGAAAAAGTGTGGGATATTAATTTTGATACCAGGACAAATGTGATCGAAGTGTATATAAATTTTCTTCGTAAAAAGATTGATAAGGATTTTGAGCAAAAGCT
>JBBRCB010000013.1:0-85295 GCA_038205215.1 Chitinophagales bacterium
AACTTCTTTAATATCTTGGTCGCATACCCGAATGCTATAAAAATTTCCTCCGTCACCAATTAAGAATTTTTTTCCATCATCCGTGAATGTAATAGTATACTTTGTATTAGTTCCGGTCATATCTTCATCGGTTCCCTCCTCAATTGAAATAATACCTTTACTTTCTAATTCCTTAAGAAAATCAACGGTGTTTCGGATGTTGGCATTATTTGGTAGTACCCATGGCTTAAAATAAAACTCTTTAGCTATATCCTGTGCCTGTGGCTTTGGAAAGTGTTCAGCCTGTCTAATGATTTTTTCCGCTTCTTCTCTGGTGAGCTTAGAGTTAGAATTACAGGAAATAAAAAATGCTGTCAAAGCAATGATAAATGCTATCTGAATATGTTTCATGGAAAGTGTGGGTTTTATTTAATTGAAAAATAATAAATTCCTGAATTTGTGGAAATGGTGTCATTATGAACACTGGCATTTTTCAGATTTATAAGGGCGTCAGCTGATTGAATCTCAGATTTTATACCCTATTTATCTGTCTCTGCTAGTTACTGGTCAATTCTGGCTTGATGTGTATGTACTGCGCTATTTTGAGAAAATGTAATTGCTGTACACTGTAAAAAACAACAATGTGCTACTGAATTTCATAATTACTATGTTTTGAGTTTGATAAATGTACCAGCTCAAATACATGAAAACGTTACCGGCAAATCAAAAGTAGGGTAAAAATATTGTAAAGATATATCTTTACAATATTTTTTTTGAAATAGTCAACCTTGTGTACCTCAACACGGGGTATGGGTATAGATATTTTTCAAAAAAAATTGGGGAAGCAGATTGAAACTATCCGCAAACGGAAAGGATTGAGTCAAACGGAGCTAGCCTTACAGATAGATAAAGACAGGCAGTGGATGAATTATATCGAAAAAGGACATGGAAACCCTACAAGTAAAACACTTTACCTTATAGCCAAGGAGTTGAATGTGTCTGTGAAAGAGTTATTTGATTTTGAGTAATGCCCTATTATTTTTCTTCTTCATTTTCCGGAAACGATTCATCGCTGTTTTATTACTATTTGTTTTGATTAATAGAATGTATTAACAGATTATAGGTATCTTCTGTAAAAACAGGGCTGGAAACACTGTTCTTTATTTTAGACCCGAAAGAATTTAGTCCTACAGCTAAATTATTCCCTCCACTTGAAGTGCCTGTATTAAAATTCTTTATCATTGGACCTCCGCTGATACCTCGCTGCATGGGATTGTCAATCATGGTGGCTATCCCATTACTCGCAGAGGTTATTTCCCCTTGATCATAATACATGTTACCAACACTTGTAGGGACTGTACCACCGCCAGCAGCACAATTAGGAATTATTGGATTGCCTCCAAAACAGGTAGGGTATCCAATTGATACTACTCGATAACTTATGTCGGTATCAAAGCCAAGCCATCCCGCTCCACTAGCCTGGTATGTGCTCATGAAAGCATAATCGTATTCAGGATTGAACCGATTTGTAAATGTTTCCTCATAAATACAAATTTCTGAGGGGTATACTACCTGGGGATTACCACCATTGTGGTAGGCCCGGACAAACTTGAAGTTCGAATGCCACCTGCCCGTTTTTAAACTGATCACACAATGTGCGGCTGTCGTCAGAACATTTTTACTGCCGACAAAAGCTGCCGTACAGCCATACTGCAGCCCGTCATCAATATTTGTATAGTACCACATGCCGCAGTTCCAAAAAGGTAGATTGTATTCTGGGGGATTGGGTGCCGCTATAGGTACGCCAGGGTCAATGAGAGATTCAGTTATAACAGGAGTATCCTTGTTTTGTTCTGGCATAGTATCTGGGTAGCCTGATGGAAGAGAAAAATTTGTGGTGCCTTTTTGGATAATATTCCCGCTCATTGGCACACTATCAACTGATTCAGGGTAAATGGGTGATTCCATTATTACATTGGCCATCCGTTCTTTAGTCCAATACTGTTCAGAAGCTTGGTTAGCAAGGCTCAGGCATTTAATAGTTGGCATAATAATTACATTTAAATTAGTTAGGCAAATAGTGTTTCATAAATATACTGTTTCTGATTAAGTATTTTATTTTTTTATATGCGTGTTCAGCATCACTTCTTTATTCGCCTCAACGAATTCATTACCACTTCTGCAACGCTCTTTCTTTTCCTTTCCATTTCTTCCTGAGTGATATTTTCATACGACACATTCACCCTATATCCTTTAATAACCTGTTCGGTCGGTTGCTGTTCCTTATTGCTTGATTGGTATAAATGCTGGAATAAAGCATCGGGGGTTAAAAACAATACCGGTTTGTTGTCAAAATCGGGAATACCGGCTATACATTTCTTTTTAATGTTTCCCAATTGTTTGGGGTCACCCGAGAGCGAGATCACCGTATCATATTGTGCAGCCAGGCATTTTTCAATATTATGCATTTCCCAGTCGGCATCAGTGGTAATACATACCTCAACAGCAATAGTCTTACTATTTTTTGTCAGTAGTACGTCTACACTTCCACTGCCATCTGGTAACTGCATTTCTATCACCGCAGTGTACCCTTGTGCTTCCGCCATCTTTTTAACTAGTGTTTGCAGATACCGATGAGTGGAAATATTTTTTTCGTCTTTTACAACTTCTAGCTTTTGTACTTTTTCAGGTAGCTTTGCTTCAATAGGCGAAGCTTGTGTAGGTATTGGTTCAGTTTTCGTAATTGGTTGGCCTTCTTTCTTGGGTGGCTTTTCTTTTGGTTCCGGTTGTATGTGATCGGAATTGTCTGGCAACTGCATACTTTCCAATAGCAAGGCTTCCACTTGTTCTTTCGATTTGGTATATAGTTTTCTCGTAGTAGCAATTACTACTTCTTTATTTGCTTCTTTTTGATGTTCGGGAATTGGTTGTAGTGGTATAGTATTCAGTGAACAATCATATTGTGGTTGTTCTATACGGATAACCGCTTCCCCTCTTCCCAAATTCTGCAGGTCTGTATAATCGAATCCACTAAACCCTTCCTGTAATTTTTTGGCATCTGGTTCCCCTACACGAAAAACGATCCTGGTATTCACATTTCCTAACACGCTATTTAAAAGTTCTCCGTCTTCCCTTTGGAGTTGCTGCAAGTCCTGGTGTGATACGGTGAGGCCGACATTATATTTTCGTATGCCACTTAGCATTTCTTTAATCGATGGCGTAATGAAATTTTGAAATTCATCCAAATACAGAAAAACAGGATTGCGATTGGCTTGTTGCTGTCTCCGAAGTATTGCCTGGTGTATTTTAGAAAGAATGAGAGCGCCTAAAAGAAAACTGTTCTCAATACCTATGAGGCCCTGCGAGAGTTTTAAAAGAACAATTTTATTTTCATTTAATAACGCTTCGAAATCTAACCCTTTTTGCTGTGCTACCATATTCCGAATACTCCTAGGTCGAAGAAAAGTATCAAGCCTTGTGAGTATGGGGCCAATGGAGGTGGACTTTAATAACGGAAATTCCTTTTGCCAGTAATAGATAACTGAGGGATCAGTAACAGTTTTTAAAAATGTATACCGATACTCCCGCTCTATTAAAAATCTTCGCAGGTCATGCAATGTCCCGCCTTGTGTGCTTTCTAATATGGCAAGTATTGCATTACCAAACACTGCATTCATCTGGTCACCCCACGAAGTGGCAAACCTTCGAAATGATGCTACCAAATCTGATGACAACATTTCCTTTTCAATATCAGAAGTAGCTTGAAGGATATTCAATCCTACTGGATATTCGATATCTGATGGATCAACTAAAATCACATCTCCTAATCGCTTTTCAGGAATAAGAGCGATGATATCCTCGACCAAATCGCCATGAGGGTCAAAAAGCACAATGCCCATTCCTTTTTCAATGTCCTGTGCAATGAGGTTAGCAATCAAAGTGGATTTCCCGGTGCCCGTGGCACCAATAATATGGGTGTGCTTTAAGCGATCTTCGAGACTGAAGGTTACCTTATCTTCAATCCCATTGTGAGTGTTTTCTCCAATGATAAATGCTTTGCCCTTTGCATTAGAGGGCGTTTCTTTTGTTTTTCTTGTTGTTGCATATAGTTTTTTTGAAACAATACTTTCTGATGGAACATGGACAAGCGTTATTAATTCATCAATATTTAACAGCATGCCCATCCGGTGTGACTGCCTGCATACAATATCAGAAAGCCTAGTTGCAATATCATAATCCGGATTCGATAAATGAATCAGTTCGTTGCAATTTCCCTTAGTGGCCTGTATGACGGCAAAGCTTATCTTCTCCAATAGGTAAAACGAATCATCTAATGTCTGGGACTGTGCAAATGCGCGGACAGTGACTGCATAGAGCGGACTTTGTACCTTTTCCATTGCCATTTTAGGTGCTTCGGGCACGTCAGCAAAAAAGGACGTACCGTCATGCATGGTCACTGACCGAAGGATGCTTTCACTCCACCGGTTGATGACTGGTTGGAATAAAATCTGGATGCCTGCTTGCTCTCCTTCCTCCAGCCTCTCCAGTATCCCTAAGATCCCAATGAGAGGGTCAATCGAAAATCCTTTTCCAGATTGTAGAGGCCGCACGAATTCATTCTTTAGCCCAAAATCAACAACTGCCACAGCATGGTCATCGTGTATAATGCCACTGAGAAATTCCTCAGTTGCTATGATAGAGCATTGAGGAAAATATGCATGAATATAGGTGGTGATGATATCAGATTGTAACTCTTCGGACACGAACTGAATAATAATCTCTTTTGCAGTACCGATGATTTCAAAGGATATGCATGCAGTACCCTGCGATATCATTAACAGCAATGCTTTCATTTTTTCTGGCGTGATTTTCCTGTCTTTAGGAAACCTCACCTGTAGAGCATGTAAAGCATGTTCCGATTCATCTACAAACCCCTCCAGGCAATCATAGTCCAATCCCGGAGATTGAATCAGTATTGGCTCTTTATGTCCTTTAAAAAGGGCTATAGCCCCGCTGAGCAGTGTATGACGCTTACCATCGTCTATTTGTTGCTGTGAGTATCCATGCCTGAAAAAAGGCATAAAGGGCGGTTCCAACTGAATAGCTGATTCAGCCACATGCCATCCCCTACCCCGGTATTCCCAGGTATAGAATTGTGTGGTGTAATATTGGGCTGCTGTCATAACAATAGATTACACTCCTCCCATCTTAAAAACCTTATCAGCTTCTGTGAGCGATATCCCTTTGCCTTCACCCACCTTAGCAATTGTTTCCAAAATACATTCATGGACACAGGAGCGAAACATATCTTCTTCATCAACCTGAAAGAAGGTTCGCTTTGCAGCCCGCTCATTTAAGAAGTTACCGACTTTAGTTTGTTTTAATAATGTCCGCATAGTACCGGCGCTTTCATAGAGCCACCAGGAAATAAAAAAATCTTTTCCAAAAGGCGCAGCACAGACATCAAAAACAATATCACCGTGTTTTATGCGCAAGTACTCTCGTGCAGCTGATAATATGCCTCCTTCTTTATGCTGTGTCCGTGTAATGGCTGCATTAGGCATCTCATGACCTTTGAGTGTTTGTTCCAACTCTGCATAGAAACTATTTGATGAAAGCGCAAAGGATTGAAAGAAATGCGACCAATGAGACAGGACATTACTAACTGGGGTATGCCCGCCAATCAGTGTACTACCTGAGCTATTGACAAAATTGATAAATAAATACAGGAGTAGTATCACTGCAATGACAATTCCAACATTTTCCATACATGAAGGTTTAGGTTAAAAAATGATAATTAGGGATGAAGTTGCAAATCTAATTATTGAAAAAGGATTATTTAATAAAAATATTTACTCATTGATATTTTTGCAATGGTATAAATACCGGAAAAATCCCGTGTTTACACGGATGACAATACTGGAATGTTTACAGGTGTAGTTACAAACCAATCTCATAAGCTTTCTTGTACTTCTAATCAAACAATCTGGGGGTCTTCTCATGCAGCACCAGTTTTTTATACTTTCCCAATATCATTTCCTCTACTAGCTTCCCTTCTTTACAATACTTATGTTGTGATAGCTTAATTATTGTATTTTTAAAAGAAGTACTTACTTCAGTAACGGGTACTGTAGTTGCACTGAAGGGCTTGGATGTAGCGCCATCAATCATCAGTTTTAAATACATTGAATATCTTGGAAGGTTTATCAAATCTTCTTCGATAAACGGCGGATAGACTTCCTGTTTTAAATATTTAGCATCTTCTGCACCTACCCGGAATATGATCATAGAACCGACATTTCCAAAAATAGCAAAGCGAATTTTTTCATCAATCTGTTCAATATATTGGTGTGCTAGAAACAAGGAAAGCTTGTACTTCCTGGCTTCTGCTAGTATGTCTATAAAAGACATCGATATGAAAGAATGCATTTCATCAACATACAGATAGAATGGCTTTCGGCATTCTTCTTCCTGGGATGCCCTTGCTAGTGCTGCCAACTGGATTGCATTCACAATCATACTCCCAAGTATAGTTGTGGCATCTTCGCCCAGTTTCCCTTTTGATAGATTACAGATAAGGATCTTTCCCTTATCCATTACTTCCGATACGTGGAAAGTACTTTCTGGCTGTCCAATGATATTTCTTAACTGAGTTATTGCTACAAACAAGCCCGTCTTATTTAAAATCGGGCTAATCGCTTCTGCCCTTAGTTGCGGCGAGTACTTATCGAATTCATTATACCAAAATGATAACAGATATTGATCAGTACAGTATGCTAATATTTTCCTTCTGAAATCATAGTCTGTCAGCAGTGATTGGATATCAAGCAATGTTGCGTTGGGATAATTACAAAGGGTCAAAAGTGCGAAGCGCAAAATATATTCCAGCCTTGGTCCCCAGGAATCTTTCCATATTTTTTTAAACGTTGCAATTAATCCAGCCACAACTAAATGTTTTTGATTTGATTGTACATGTTGTAACGGATTAAACGCAATAACAAAATTTTCATCTGCTGGGTCAAAATAGATAACATCATTGATTCTTTCTTTGGGTACATAGTCCAATATCCTTTCTGAAATATCTCCGTGAGGATCTATCAGACAGATGCCGTTGCCCCGCTGGATGTCAGAAATAGCCATGTTTAATAACAAAGTACTTTTACCGGTACCAGTTTTTCCTATAACATAGATGTGGTTTAGGCGATCTGTGTCTTTGATGCCAAAGGGCTTTTTATCATTGCGGAAATTGGTATTGCCGATGGGAGTGATGCCGGACATGCAAAAATTATATAAACCTCAAAGGAGCTAAATAAGACAGGGCAATTAGTTCACAAAGCAAACTCTTCCCCCTTATGGTTTGATTTAATTCTGCAATACTAGGATGTGTATATGCGTAAAAATCTCTCCCATTTATTTTCAGAATTTCTATTTGAAGCCGAGTTTGTCAAAAAGCTTCGTCCTTCAACACTCAGATATTATTCTAATACATTTGGCCTATTTATCAAATTACAGCCCGAGATTATATTAGAAACATTAAATACGGCTTCAGTAATTGATTTTTTTAAAAAACTACAGGATAGGCAAAGGATTGCAGGGAAAGGTATTATCAAAACGGGAGTAAAGAAATCAACGGTTTCTACCTATTGGAGAAAGCTTAATTGCTTTTTTGAATGGCTGGCTACAAAAGATTATATTAAGGTGAACCCTCTTGCCTCTGTAACATGCCCAACACCCTCCTATGAAGATCGTAAATTCCTTCAGAAAACTGAAATAGAAAAACTCCTTACCGCTCTATACACCCATCATGATAATAACCTTCTATTGCTTAAAAGAAATTTGTTAGTATTTCACCTTTTTTTATTTTGCGGTTTACGAAGGGAAGAACTTTTGCAATTACAGGTTCGCGATATTGATGTAGAAAAAAAGTTGCTAACTGTTCGGGGTGATATTTGTAAAACAGGCATTACAAGGCAAATTCCTCTCCACTCATCGGTCTTATTACATTTTAAAGACTATATGGCCATCAGGAAATCATACACCACTCAATATTTGATCGTATCAAGTGAAAGGGATGAAAAGTTAACAGGAGACGGGCTTAAGCATCTTGTAGAAAAAATAAAGAAATGCTCAGGTGTTTCATTTCATTTGCACCAGCTTCGTCACACCTTCGCTGTAAATTTTCTGAAGACTTCAAATAATATTGCAAAACTTAAACAGCTACTTGGTCACAAAAGTATTGTCATGACACTTACTTATTTGCGCTGCCTCCCGGTGGATGAATTTCGAAGTGATATTGAATCGATGAGCATTGATAAATTGATGTAGTTGTGTATACTACTTTCAAGCCTGTTATTATAAATTTTATCTCTTCCAAGCAGTAAGTATAGAGAAATTGTTTCGTGATTTTATCACGGAACCGGTCGCCTAAAAAGTGATATTCAATTCCCCTATATTCCTATAATATCCTTATGCTGCAAGCCTTTTCTTCAATTAGTGTATCCCTTTTTAGCAGGTAGATACCTTTTAAGGAGACGGTCGCTGGTTCGAATCCAGCTAAGCGCACAAAACGATTATAGAATAAGGTTGGATTGGAAAAAAGGGTGATAAAAAGAGGGTTTGGCGACCACTTCCCTATAAGAACAGGTCCTTATCAATATAATCGAGGTTGTTTCAAAAGCAATCTTTATACCATGGACATCAAATTCATTGCAGAGCTTTTTTATGAGCACTGCACACACTTTAAAGGTCATTCACCTGAGACAATTCGCAGGCACAAGTATGTTATCAACTTATATTGCAAATATTGCGAGATAACTGATATCAAGCAAGTCACCCAAGAAAATATTAGAACTCTTTTCTATCACGGAAGGACAAAACGCAAATGGTCTGTCAATACCTTTCATGTTTTTCATAAATCATTATTTGTATTCTTCAAGTGGTGTATCGGGAAAGGATATATGACCATCAATCCAATTGAGGGCATAGAGAGACCAAGGCTTGAGCGAAGTCTTCCCAAGAGACTTACAAAGCAAGATGCTCTATATCTTTTGGAAGTTGTCCATAATTATCCTTATAAATTAAAGTTCCTGCGATATAGGAATCATGCTCTCTTTGCTATGTTTGTCTTTGCTGGTCTTCGTAGGAGTGAACTATTGCAATTAGGATTTGCTGATGTCGATTTGCAGAATATGACCATTTTTATACGCCAGGGCAAGGGCAAGAAAGATCGGTTTGTTCCTATTTCCATTGTTTTGGCTGAAATATTGAATAAGTATATTCAGGAGAGACAGATATTAAATAGAACATGTCCTGCTTTCTTCACTTCATCCCAGCAGAACACCGGCCTTACTGATGATGGTTTAAAGCACTTAGTGGAAAGAGTGAGGAAAATGGTTGGATGGAAGTTCTCAGTGCATAAATTGCGACATACTTTTGCTACACTGATGATTGAGGGTGGATGTGATATTTATAGCCTTTCTAAAATGATGGGCCATAGTCAGATCACTACGACCACTATTTATCTTTCCGCGAGTTCAGAACATCTGAGAGCGCAGATGATGAAGCACCCCTTGAATGATCCGAGGATGAGTATTGTGTAAAAAAGGATCTACTATTACCTTCCAAACACTTTTTCAAAGTCGTTTATAACGACTTCTTTGTCAGCAGCAATATTTCCTAGAATTAAAAATTCATGTAAGTCCCAAATAAGATGACGATAGTCCTGAGATAAGGCTAAATGTTCTTTAGAATCAACAAAAGAAGACATCTTATTAAAAACAGCCGCAGCTTCCAATACCTTATTAGCTTTTATTAATTCATAGATATTATGAAGTTTTTCAAGCGCTTCCTGTTGTATAGGCACAAAGTGACTCATAGCCCAATTATAGGCTTATTTAATGCGTGCAACAACTAATCATTTAAAATTAGGGCCATGTCCACCTTCACTCGACTTTGCTTCTCCAGTATTCACATTTACTGTAGTACTCGACCAAATTGTGTCATGTTTTCCAGTATCATGATTTACGACAACATCAGAATTTCTAACCCTCACTTCGTCACCATTGTTAGTATTTGTAGTCACTTTAGGGTCAGATGAACCAGAATGACCATCGCCCATAATTGAATCAAGTAGATCACTAATAAATCCCATATTGATATCCTCCTTTTTAGGCTTACCTTATAACTATAAATTAGTTATCGTTGCCTATTCTAAATTTACGAAAAAAATTCTGATATTCTTTTATTATTTTTTAGTGTAGTGATTATCAAATTCTTTGATAATACTTCTACTATAAAAATCTTTTTTTGAGCTTTTAGGATTTTTAGGATCTAGATAACGAGGATGACAAAACTTGATATTTTTGACTAATTCCTGTTTAACCTTGTTAAACTGAGAGTTCATTTTAAAATCAGAATATCTGTTTTTTAATTCTTTAATCAACTCTGAATATTCCAATGGGTAATTCTTGAGAACAGTTTCTTCTCTAACTGCAGGTGCGGTTGGATCGTCAGTGATCCTAATATCTGCTTTATTTGTTCCAGAATCAGAAACAGTAATTGGTCGAATGTCACCAATTAATTTTAAAGTAGGTTTTCCTTTCTCAGAGAAATTCCCCTCTTTAATAAATTTAAGTTTTGAAATTAATTTTCTATCAATCAACAATGAATTATTTTCTCCTTCAATAGTCCCATTTACCATATCCATAATAGCAGCATTTGAGGGACCAATTTTTGATACTTTTTCAAATAAACTCATCCAACTTTTTCTTTCTGATGCCCGTGTTTGATCAAAAAGATGTTTTAATTCTGGATATTTAATTTTGTCATTCCGTGCGTTATAACGATAATAAATTTCAGCTTCTTTTATACTGTTCCCATCATTCTTTATCGCTATAATTGGTTTATTCTCTAATTCGGAAGTATATAAAATACCCACCTTTCTACCTTGTATTTCATTAGTAAATTTTTCATAGCTAATTTCAGGTGAGAATAAACCGCTTAGATACGCTGTAATTTCAGCTTCATCTAAATCTTCAAAATTATTACTTTGTAATCCAACAAAATTCTTTGGTTTATTTGAAACTCCAAATATTAAGTATCCGCCTTTATTATTTGCAAAAGCAGCCATAGTCCTGGCATACTTGTCTTTACTACCCCAATTAAACGATTCTTTAAATTCCACTACATTTGTTTCTCGGGATAGTAATCTGAATGTTATAAGGTCAAGAGTTTTGAATATCTGTTTTACGTTATGATTATGATCTATAATTTTCATTTTGTTAAATTATATCTTTTTATCGGTAAGGAGAATTATTCCAGAATATCTAAAAGACGATTAAACCTATACACCTTATTTCTTTTTTTATTTGGAGTAGCATCGGCAATAATATTTGCCTCTTTGAACTTTAAGATGAGACTAAAGAGAGTTTGAGTATTCTTAATCCCAGAGAAGCGATTAAGGGATTAAGGGATAAAAAAGGGATTTATAAATAATGCATTGAGTAATTCGTTAGAATAGCGAGAACTAAATCGAACAAGACCATGCCTCAATTCTTCATGCAGATCAAGAATTTTCCTTGATGTTGCCTGCGCTTTTTGTGCCTCAACTTCAATTCCCTTCAAAAAGAATTTTAACCAACTCTCCCAATCTCTTTTTTTAGTTACACCATCAAGTAAATCATAATAATCCCTTCGATATTCTTCAAAAAATTCACTGAGATAAATGAAAGGATAAGAAAGTAATTTCTTTTCATACAACATAAGGGAAATAAGTAATCTACCAATACGGCCATTCCCATCTTCAAATGGATGAATTGCTTCAATTTGATAATGCATTATTCCAATCTGTACCAAAACATCCTTTTCTTCACCGTGAATATACTTTTCTAAATTGCTAAACAACTCAGGTATATACATTGGAAGAGGAGGCACATAAGTAGCTTCTTCTATCGTAGCTCCAGGCTTTCCGATATATACTTGTTTTCTTCGAAATTCCCCGGGTGCTTTAGTGTACCCCCTACTCGATTCTGGACGCAAAGCGAGTTTTTGGAAAGATGGATAAAACCGCAGCTAATTACACAATACTCACGTCTTGGATAGCTTTTTTTACAAAACATTGTCAAAATGTCCAACACAAAATTACAAATTCAATTTTATACAGGCTCACATATCTTCGAAGATATCTGCTTTTATATACTGTAATTTAAACTTACTATTATCAAAAAGTTTATGTGATATATTCAAAGTTGCCATTGCTAATAAATCAGTGACTTCATTTAGCATTAATAAAATATCTAGTGAAAAACGGTTTGAAGGTACTTGAATCCCGAATTTTTCTTTAATAAATTCAACCAATTCTTGATACTCCAAATCATCAGTATCTAATTCAACAGCTCCTCCATGTTTTTGCGCTACGATAATGTTTTTTGAAGAAGATCCATGAATCAAAATGTGGCGAAGTGTATAAAACTTATCAATTACTTGGTAAAAGTACTTTTCCTCTGGTGTAAATAGGTCTTTAATATTTTTTCCAGTAATGAACTTGTATTCTTTTGCATAATTACTGTGACTACTTAGTTTTAAAACGTTTTCAATGTATTTAAGCATAACCTTCTCCTGAATTCCAGATAAGTTTTTTGTATTCAAATTTTCAAGTAATAGTCTCTCGAAACTTGCCTCAAAAAGGCTAAAACAATTTAGGATAATTGATGTATTAAATGCGTGTAGTCTATAATGATTTTCAATATAATCTGTTACTCCATCATTATGGCAAAGCTCTCCCTCTAAGTGGAGTCCTACACTATTCTTTTGCTGTGGACTGAAAACAACCTTGATCTTAGGTCTTAATTTTATTAAGATTGCTAGATTTCTTTGAAAAAAACGAATATTATTCCAAAGAATTTTAGCTGTTTTATTTTCTTCCATAAAAGTAGTATTGGGTACTAATATACAACACTTTTCTTCTAGGACTATTTGTAACTATATTGTTTTTTGAATCCATGATTATTTAGTAAATTGGAGGAAATTATTTTTATGCCTAAATTAACTGAAGAACACAAACAAATGTTAGCTGGACTTGGAAAAGCTATCAACAAAGGTAAAATACCCCCAAAAGCTATAACTAATGAAGTGATAGTTTTAGCAATTAATGAATTATCTAAAAGAATGGATAAACAAAATAAGCTTTTACAACAAATTATTTCTTCTCATTAATATAGACTGCATTATTTGTTAATTTATTTCTTAACCGGAATGATAGTTCTTCAATAACCCAAAGAGGAAAGCCATTAAATTCTTTTGCAATTTTATCTACAAACTTGTCTTCTAATTTTTGTTTTTTCATTACTTTGATTTATTTAATAGCACTTCCAAATTCGCTTGATTCGCAATTAAAAATATTGTTGTAAGCTTCCTGGGGAGTAGAACCCTTATCATATTCTTTTCTTAATTGTGTTTCAAATTCTTCAAATTCTTCAAATCATTTCCAATTATCCCATATTCGGTTCGGACTTTGTAATCAAACGTTTGAAAAATTTTTAACTTTAATTGCCATTTACGTGAGAAATTAAATGTCTTCCATATTTTTCTAATTTATAAACAAAAAGAATTTTAGGAAAATGGGAAGGGAAAATATACCTTTTTGATGATGTGTGAAGGGTACTTTATTTAGGTAAATAGAAGCGTTTAAACTTTTAATAAGTTATGAATCTTTTCTGCCTTACAAATCTTCCTATAGTAGTTATCCCCAGATTTGCATTAGAAACAACTATCCCTCCCTTATCTCTCGCTCTATATTTTCATACACTTTAATGCATGGAAAGTAGTCGATTTCCCAACAAATTAAAATTTTTCAGGCACTGTAACGGATATTCTCAAAAGAAAGTGGCACGGCTCCTTGGCATTCCTGATACCAGCGTACTCTCCCGATGGGAGCATGGTAACAGTATTCCAAGCCTTGTGCAGGTCTTCCGTCTTTCACGGATTTATAACACCCTTCCACATCAGTTATTTGAAGGGTGTTGGGCATATACCGGCACTGAAGAACAATTGTTGGCTCAAGGTGGCGAGCCTCTTAATAGTAACCCATCATTTTTTTTATGAGTACCTAGATTTATTTTGATGTTGCTATGCGACATCAGTTTGAAAAGGACATTTTTTTGTCCTTTTCTTTTCTCCCTTCTTGTTCTATAGCTCTTGTAATCTGAAAATCAAAAACTGCTATATAAAAACGAACGATTAACGATAACGAATGATTAAAAAGACGTATCGTTTAACGTCAGCGATTCAATTAAGTGAGAATCATTATTAGTTTATTAAACATATCAATTTATGAAAATGGAAATCGATCCTTATGACTTAGAGTTAGCAAAGGAGATTGCCTATACACTCAATGACATGGATTCCCTGGCACTACATCAGCAATATGTCAGAAAGTACCAGGAAGCATTCCTCCGAAAGACATTGGCTAAAGTGATGTCTATTGACCAGTCTAAGATCAAACGAAACCGTGCTGCACTGTACACCTATCTTATCAACCAAAATGCCCGCAATGGTGACTTTGGGCATTAGTACGAACACACGGCTCCTTGGCCTGGCAGTTATCAATAAAGGGGTCTTAGCAGAATACTCAATTCATCTGCACAAGTCTTCCTGGTCGCCTTCTAAAGCTAACCTGATACTTTCCAAGCTGGAGCCGTGTGTCCGGCAATACTGTATTAAAAGCGTTGTTTTGTCAATCCCTTATGCCCATCATCAAACAGAAGCGTTCCGGCAGCTCATCTATCGCATCCGGGAGTACTTTGAACACAAACACATACCGGTATACGCGGAAACACCTGAAGCGTTCCATAGTCTATACCCGCCGGAACAAAAGAAAACCAAAAAAGAACGTATGAAATTTCTTACGTTACAGTTCCCTCAACTCACCTACTGTTATAACAAAGAAGTACGGAATAAGAATAGGTATTATTTCAAACTCTTTGAGGCGGTGGCTGCAGCAGTGCTGTATCAAGAGGAATAAAAGAGATAAAAAAAACAGGATACGGTATCCTGTTTTTTGTTTGATTGAGTAGTTGCAGATGTAGCAAATTACCCTCTCTTATGTAACGGTTAGTATTTCCCTACACTTCTTCAAGATATTATTCTTTCACAATTAAACATATATCATGGAGAATGAAATCATTTCAGAGATTATCGTTGCTGAAATTGAAATTAGCTATACGCCGAAGATAAAGCCTTCGCAACGACCCAGAATAAAAAACCCTGAAGATGCGTACAAACTTTTGCTGCATACATGGGACAAGAGTAAAATTGAATTAGTTGAACAATTCAAAGTGCTATTGTTGAATCGAAGCAAAAGAGTACTTGGTATATGCACATTGACTTCTGGAGGCGTATGTAACACGGTCGCTGATCCAAGGCAAGTGTTTGGGGTTGCACTCAAAGCAAACGCTGTTGAGATCATGATTGCACACAATCATCCCTCGGGAAACTTAGTGCCCAGCAAAAGTGATGAAGAACTAACACGAAGAATGATGGCCGCAGGGAATATTCTTGAACTGAAGGTGATTGATCACATTATCGTATCCGTTGAAGGCTATTATTCGTTTGCTGAAGAAGGGGCTCTCTAGCTCCTTCTTTTATTTTAGATATCAGGGTTTCACTGTTAACTGAATACTGAAAATCAGAAAAAAAGCATTCTTTCGAATGCTAAAATCTTTTTGAGTCAAAATCAGGACATTGTTCTATTCAATATTCTTTCATAAATCTCATCTAGATGACCTTTCATATGAATCACCTTTCCATTATAGCTAACAGTTTCTTTTGAACAATGAGTACTATCATCTGAAATTGTTACCTTGTGTCTAATTACATTTTCTGATTCTGAAACTTTAGAAAATAGATTTAACTGCTTTTCATTTTTATTTTTTTTCATCATAAAAGAGTTTAACCTTAGTATAACATGTAACGTTTTAATAACAACTAAATTAATTTTCTATTTCTTAAATCCTTTGTAATTTCTTTCTCCAAAATTGGAATCGCCTGCAAAGATAAAGTGTTCCTAGGCTTCTGAGATGTAGTTATATGGGGTATTTTTTTCCCATTTTTCTTTCTGGAATTTGATGACATCCTAAACAATTCAAGATACCGGCCCGGAGCCACTCCTTCATACATTAATATTTTAACCATATTCTCCTTCCCTTCATCTTCGGTAATACTATCATAATGTAATTTTAAGGCCAGACTTTTCCGATAGGGTTCAATATAATAGACTTCCCTTATACCAGCCGCTACAATATGTCTAGCGCAATTGTGACAAGGGTAAGTTGTACAATACAAAATACCGTTTTTCATCTTTTGCCCGGCTTTCTGGCACCCATGAATAATAGCAAGCATTTCTGCATGTATTGCCCTGGAAAATTCTATTATCTCACTGATTTTAGAAGATCGTACTGCTTTAATTAATTCTAAAGTTTTGGATTCGTCAACTATTCCTTTTTCAATCAAATCATCAACTAGTAGTTTAGTTATAAATTGTTTTTCCCTGTCATTAAAACATATTCCGCCTTCCATATTCATACAACGATGATCTTTTATACTTGTCGGATCTTTTTCGCTATATTGATACACGCTTCCTCCAAATTTCGGAACATCATTCCAACCGACAGAAATAATCTCTCCTTTATCATCTGTAATTGAAGCCCCAACTTGCCTGCTCAAGCAAGCAGAATTACCAGCAGCAGCAGCGGCCAAATACATGGCTGTCTCATGGGGAGACGGTGTAACTATATCTGTTTCAAAAATCAAATTCAGAAATCTTTTGATTTTAGGTTCGATCGATTTTGCGGTGCTTTTATCCATTCTTATAAATAGATCAGCTTCCATAAATGTCTGTGACACCTTTTGGCCAAATGTAATTTCTTCTCCTGAATCCCTGTCGAATAAATGGTATACATCTTCAGCTTTCATGCCCTTACTTTGTAAATTAGTCTTCCGGCTCTCAACTGATGAAAAGACGCCAATAAAATAAAATATATCTCTGTAAACAAGCTTAAAAAGTTCCAATTCTTCTATGTTCTTTATCGAATCAATAATATAACAAACGCGTTGCGATTCGAAATTCTCCTCCGGCTTTCTTTTTATCTCTCTTTGTATAGTAATATCATTGATAGCAAGTCCCGATAATACACTATTATTATTTTTATGTCTTAATTCATTTCCATGATCAATTAATTGTTCGTAATAGGTTACTGGCTTTTTTCTAAATTTTTCGAAATCGATAGCTGGGTTAAGTTTTTTAATAAAATCACTAAGCGTAATTCTTCGACATGCATAATTAAAGTCTCGTTTTATTACATCTTCCAATACTGTTGCAACAAAAGAAATATCAGTACCAATCGGACCACAAAGTCCAATTATTAATTCTTCCGTATGCGTGGAGAGAAGATTGTCTTCAATTTTAGGTATAGATTTAGGTTCCTTAGCAATTTGTGGCTTTGGTTTAAGGGCTGGTTCTCCCATATTAAAGGGTTTATAAATGGTGGTGATTTTATTTATCTAAGTGCCAGTCTGATATTTGAAACCTCTCAAAAATATAAAATATATAATAAATATAATAATTTATTTATTAAAACCAAAGAGCCTTTATATTATCAACTCTGAATTTCCAAGGAAATGAGCCTCAAGTGGCTTTTAGCATGAACTTGATTTGCTTTATTTGCAAATCTTCCTCTCTTATTTGTCTGTCAAGTTTCACTTACAATGAAAGAAATATTATTCTTTCACAATTAAATTATTGAATTATGGATTCACAAAACAACGCATCTACTAAGATAGATGTTTACGGGTTAGTCACTAACCAAATCATTGTACTTATGGAAAAAGGAGTAATTCCCTGGCAAAAGCCATGGAATGATTCAGGTATTCCGATGAACCTGTTGAGTAAACGACAGTACAGGGGTATTAACCTTTGGCTGTTGCTTTCACTGGACTATCAGCACAACTTGTTTCTCACGTGGGATCAGATCAAATCAATTGGCGGGTCAGTTAATCATGGAGAACATGGGCACATTATCGTGTACTGGAAACCAGTTCAGAAAAAAGCAGAAGAACAAAAAGATGAAAAACAAAAAAATGTTCCAGTGCTACGGTATTACAAAGTATTTAATATTGCCCAATGCCGTGATATTCCTGGACATTTAGTTCCAAAAATTGACCCCACTGTCGACATTGATCCAATCATGGAATGCGAAGCTATTCTTAATTCAATTGCTGACATTCCTGCAATTAGCTTTATTGGTAAACATGCCTATTATGACATTAAAAGGGATGAAATTGTATTGCCAAAAATGAAAAGCTTTAGAACATCTCCTGCATATTACAGTACTGTTTTTCATGAATTAGTTCATGCCACTGGTGCTGAAAAAAGGTTGAATCGCAAGACACTTACTGACATGGTCCCATTTGGCTCTGAAAGTTATGCAATGGAGGAGCTAATAGCTGAAATGGGAGCAGCTTTTCTTAGCAGATTTTCCGGTATTCTACCAAATGAAATCAAGAACACTGTTGCTTATTTGGATGGATGGCTTGAAGTATTTAAAAAAGATAAACGCTTTTTAATTACCGCTTCCGGCCAAGCTCAGAAGGCAGTCGACTTTATACTGGGTAGGAAGGATAATGAATCAAAAGATGAAGTGGACGAAACAATAGATGAATCTATGGTTAGTTAGAACAATAAAGCCTGTTTGCAGCAATGCAGCAGGCTTTTTAAATTTATTAACATTAAGCTATTTAATTTAAAATTTCAAGGACAAATTTTCCGATTTTCTTTGCACAGATGATTTTAAAAAACGGAAATGATATATATTCTCAAAAGAGGCTATACAAAACTCTTCTAATTTCAGAGACATTCTTTTCTATTGTGAATTTCTGAGAATTCTCAAAAGCTTTTCTCCCTAATATATTAATAAGTTCTGTATCATTATTTAACTTTTTTATTGCAGCTATCCAAGCCAATGGGTTAGCATAATCAGAAATCAAAATACCAGAATTACCTACCGATTCTGGTAAACCACCTACCTTACTTGCAATAGTAGGGATCTTACTAAACCCTGCTTCAATTGGTATTCTACAGAAAGCTTCATCCCATTGCGAAGGGACAAGAATAAATTTTGACTCAGTGTAAACATTTTTCATATCGGCTCCAAATTCGACTTGTTTAACATTAGAAAAAGCTTCAGTATTAAAAGTTTCTCCTGTCCAGCCTTTAACAACTTGAAAGGAAATCGTCGTTAATTTTTTACATACCTCATAAAAAATTTTACCTCCCTTTCTTTCAGTCGGATTTATCATTGTAACATAGGTTGGATTTGTTTTTTCAGAATAATATAAATCTGAATCAAACACAGGGAAAACAATTTCAGAAGGTATAAAAGAAAACTTCGTAAATTTTTGTGCTATGAAATTTGAGTTATAAAAGATAAATCGCAACCCTTTTTCCTTTAAGGAAAGAAGGTTTTCTTCACTATTATCATGCACATATAGAACGACGGGGATTCCCATATTTTTTGAAACACCTATAACTTTATCAGAGTCCTCAAGCTGAGTTATTATAACATTAGGATTGTATTGTTGAATTATTGTTGAAAGAGATTTTTCGAATTTGCTATTTTTAATCAAATAATTAGTAAAATTTGTTTCGTATTTCAGATAATTTTTATTATTTGTAAAAGCAATTTTTTTTTCATTTAAAATTTCTTCAACCTTATCAATTGTATAAGTTTGAGTTGTCGGAATAAGCTTCCCAACGGCAAGACAGTCGTCTCCTAATTGCCGGAAGCCGCACAGCAATTGATTAACAGTTGTGCCGTCTCCACCTCGAAAAAAAGGCCATAGCATTCTACCTGTAGCAAAAAGAATTTTCATAAAATTATCCATTAAACCGGTCTTTCGTAATCTCGGCTCCTAACTACCCTCATTTCGCTTTGGTTGCAATTTAAAAGAAGCTTAATCGCAGTTTTAAATACCGCATCTTCGATTTCATCTGATAGCCTAGTTAGCTTTTTAACAATCAAATCTCTTTTAGAAAGTATTTTCGCCACTTGAAATGAATAATAAATGTTTTTATTAGGAGCAAGCGTGGAATGATTTGATAATACCGCTTTCATAACATTAATAAACCGACCATTATTCTTTTGATGTTTATGTTTCCACAATTCATTTCTGTAAAACAAAAGAATTATCGATTTAATTGTTTCGGAATGCCACAACTCCATACTTGACTTAATAGCATCCCTATGTGGCCTATCATCATGAAGAGCAATTATATCATCATCTAATAAATATCCAAATGAAACATTTTTCTCTTTTAATGTAAGAAAAAAAGGAACATTTTGCCAAACTTTAAAAACTGGGTGCCAAGGATTTTTCCCAAAAAATCTTTTCAAAATATTTTTTCGGACCACAAATGCGCCACGTAACATATTGGTCTGAAGTAATTGTCCATTTTTTTTACTTATTAAATAATTGCTTCGATCAGGCATAATAAAGCAGTCGCCGCCATTTTGAATATTTTTTTTATTTTTATTTCTGTAAATTTCTTGCCTGCCTCCAACATATGATAACAAGGGTGGAGCGACTGCTTTCACTTCTTTATTATATTTCAAATAAGTATTTATTTTTAAAATAGTTAATTTAGCTACGTAAATATCCGAATCCAAAAAAAATAAAAAATTTACAGAGGATAAGATAAACTTAAGAGATTTATTCCTTAGTTCTGACTGGTTAGAAATTGCATCATGTATATATCTAAATCTAATAAGTCTTGATTCCTCAAGATATATTTCAACCATTTTTTTTAATCCCTTTAAGGGATTGTTATCCATTACTATTAACTGAATTGGCTCTCCGTTTTTTTTTACAGCCCAAACCAAATTTGTAAGGCATTGAAAGAACCTGTCTCGTCGCCCAAAAGTGCAAATAATAATAGCCCAATTAGGATTAGAATTTTTTGTAACCATAATTATTCTCAATTAAATATTCGTACAATGCTATAGACACTCTCTAGTATAATAATCTCTTAGGTGCAATAGGCCAAGGACTACCTGCGCCCTAATTCCTGAAACATAAGATGGTCCTAACTTAACTTTTAAATTCTTATCTCCGATTTGATTATTTCTTCCTGACATGCTTTTTTCATGAAAAGTTTTTAGCAAACAGGGAAAGGCAGTTCCACAAATTTTTTTCTTATATCTTAAAGCCCAAAGCATTATCTTCTGATTTAACGTGTCATCTTCCATGGTAAATTCATTTGGGTAATAAAAATAACTTAGACTCTGACAACAAATCAACGAGGATAGATTTTGAGGTCCGGCTTCAAATTCATCTTTTAAGGTTTTTACGACTGGGAAATTGTGGCCTAAATTTCGGGGAATAGAATTCGTTACTATAATTTCACCATTTTTATCTTTATAATTACATTCAGTAAAACCATGAGTCATTAATGCCTGATATTTCTTCGCTGTTTTATATAGTTCATAAAGTGAGTATTCATTGTAAATCATGTCATCTGAATCAATAACCCAGTAATATTTTTGCCCCGAGCAATATTGCAAAGCCGATTGAATCAAAGCCAATCCTCTATTTCTTGCGGGTGTAGCATAGCCTAGCGGTTGGAGATAATTTAAATTAGAAACCCATTTTTCACATTTTTCCCATTGTACTAATAATTCCTTTGAGCCATCGTGTGAACCGTTTTCGACTATAATCCAAAAATATTTCTGGGGGAATTTTTGTGAAGTTATACTGTTAAATAATCTTTTAAGATGTTCAATTCTGTTATATGATGAGGTGATTATAAAAACATCTGGATTAAATTCAATAATTTTTTTAAGTACTTTTTGGAAATTAAAATTACTAGCTAAGAGGTTAAATTTATAATCATTTTGATAAAGCTTCAAAATAGACTGATTGTCCGTACCATCCCTTTGTAAATAATAATTTAAGCGCCATTTCTTAAAAGAGTGGACATTTTGGGAATTCAAATACTGTGGATGTCTTGTATAATCCGTGTAGTACTTATAGCTCATCAAAATTATATTATGAAAATAATGAGCAAGTTAATATCAACCGATAAATGCATACTTATGCCGCAATGTCTCTTGGAATGGCTTTATTTCTAAAAATAGCTATTGTTGTTTGCATGCTACGATAGAATTCTATTATTTGCGGAGAGGCTACTTTAACAATTTGACCGTTTGAAAAAACTTGCGAGTGAAAAAGTATGAGTGGCCAAGTTAATGAATATAAATCCCAAAAATTGGTTACAAAGTTGTTATCATCAGGTTTAATTAATATTATTTCTATCATTACCCCTTTAAAGAAAAATGCTCTTTTATGAGTAAAGCGTTTTCTTTCGATAATTTGAAATTCAGTACAACTATCAATAAATGAGTCTACTAAAGAAAAATCATTTCCGATGTAAATCAGATCAATATCTTTATGCTCCCTAGGTTTGATCACCTCCATTATTTCCTCTGCCCAGCCGCCAAAAAGAATGGTGTCTATTCCATTATTTTCTAATAATTTTATAGTTGTAAGGACAAAAGGAATATCATTCATTATAGTGATCTTATTTCGAAATTAGGGATTAAAATAAAGTCAATTTATTTGAAACTTGTCACAATTACTTAAAAATGTGGATAACTAGCATTATCTATTTCGTGTTTACTAGTATACCCTATGGAATTGTTTAAGCAAAAAAATTGCTGCATTATTATTTTAGATTTGAATCAATATTGTCGACTTTTAGAAAAAATAATTACTAGTTTATATTATCTACAAGCATCGTTAAGATTAACAATTTTATTTTAGACCCTTTTTAGCTAATTTATTTAGTACTTTTTGTACCTTTAAGTAAAGATTTATTGCTATGAATATTAAGAAAAATATAGGCATATGGGTGCGCGTATCGACTGACTTTCAGGTTCAAGGAGACAGTCCAGAACACCACGAGAAAAGAGCTAAGTTATACGCCGAAGCTAAAGAATGGAATATAGTTACTATCTATAGATTGGACGCATTATCTGGAAAATCAGTTATGGATTACAGTGAGACTAAGCGTATGTTGAAAGATATAGCTGATGGAACTATAACTGGATTAATATTTTCGAAACTAGCGAGGTTAGCTCGCAATACAAAAGAACTATTAGAATTCGCAGAAATATTCCGACAGTATAATGCCGATTTAATTTCATTAGCAGAAAGTATTGATACCTCAACACCTGCTGGCCGACTATTCTATACAATGATCGCCGCAATGGCGCAATGGGAGCGAGAGGAAATAGCGGAACGTGTCGCTGCATCTGTTCCAATCAGAGCAAAGCTTGGTAAATCAACCGGAGGCTCCGCCTCATATGGTTATAAATGGGAGGACGGTAAATTAGTCATTGACGAGATCGAGGCTCCGATCAGAAAGCTTATCTATGAGACATTTCTTCAAACCAGGCGAAAGAAAACAACTGCACAGGCACTTAATGAAAAAGGCTATAGAACACGAGGTGGTTCTCTATTTACTGATACTACCATTGATCGATTATTAAAAGACTCCACTGCAAAAGGGAAACGAATTGCCAATTACACTAAGAGCCTTGGAGAGAAGAAAAATTGGAAACTGAAACCAAAGGAGGAGTGGATTGAAATAGAATGTCCGCAAATAGTGGATGAAGAAGTGTGGAATCAATGTGCTGGCATACTCTCCGCTCAACATACAAAAAGAGCAGTAAAAGGGCCACAAGTTTCTCATCTGCTTTCCGGCTTTGTTCATTGCTCTTGCGGAAGCAAGATGTATGTATTTACAGAGAGACATTCCTATAAATGCAAGAAATGTAAAAGGAAAATCGATGTTGCCGATATTGACACAATCTACCATGAGCAACTCAAATCATTCTTTCTAACAAACAATGATCAGAACTCTTTCTTTGGCATGGCGCAAAAAAATATCTCGGAGAAAGAAAAACTACTCAAAGGGCTACAATCTGAATATGAAAAACTTTATAAGCAAGTTGAAATACAAACTAATCTTCGGGTGAATGGTGAATTATCAAAAGAAGAGTTTGCCAAATTTTATAAACCTTCTGAGGAACGATTACGTCAAATAGAAAAGCAGATACCTGAGATCGAAGCCGAAATAGACTTTCAAAAAATACAATCACTTTCCTTAGATGTCATCATAGAAGATGGAAAGGAATTGCACAGTAAATGGGAAACGTTTCCTTTTGAAGAGAAGCGTTCTATTATAGAAGAGATAACAAATAAGATCGTAATCCATTCTGATTCAATAGATATATCACTTGCCTACCTCCCCCAACCTACCATTTCTCCAAATCCTGGAAAAAGTCAACGCTTTAACAGGGATTCATTGAAGCGATCAGCATAAAGCTTGCGGGAAAATCCAATGCTATTTTTGCACGGCTGATGGTAACTTTTCTTTCTTCCATTGGTTGCCGCATCACTTCTAAAACGGTTCTTTTAAATTCCGGTAATTCATCTAAAAACAACACACCGTTATGCGCCAGTGAAATTTCTCCCGGTTGGGGGTTGCCGCCTCCTCCTACCAAAGCTACGTCTGAAATGGTATGGTGCGGTGACCGATAAGGGCGTTTGGAAATTATAGTAGCATTCTCCGGTAACTTGCCTGCAACAGAATGGATCTTAGTTGTTTCCAGTGCTTCCTGTAAACTTAGTGGTGGTAATATGGTGGGTAAGCGTTTAGCCAGCATCGTTTTGCCTGCGCCTGGTGGCCCAATAAGAATGGCGTTATGTCCGCCCGCTGCAGCAATCTCCAAAGCCCGCTTAATATTTTCCTGTCCTTTTACATCACAAAAATCTATGTCAAAATCGCTTTGGGCATGGGCAAATTCTTCTTTTGTATTTACGAGGGTGGGCTCAATAGAATTTTGATCTTTAAAAAAACTGATTACGTCATTGATATGACCAACACCATATACATTTAAGCCGGTCACCATCGCGGCTTCCCTTGCATTTTGTTGAGGTACGATTAAACCCTTAAACCCTTCTTTACGTGCCTGTATGGCAATAGGCAATGCCCCTTTGATAGGACGTATTGCACCATCAAGGCTTAACTCACCCATGATCACATACGCAGTTAATTTTTCGGGGTTTTCTATTTGTTCTGTTGCAGCCAGTGTACCAATCGCAATCGGGAGGTCGAATGCGGTACCGGTTTTTCGTATATCCGCCGGCGCAAGGTTCACTATTAACTTCGTGCGGGGCATATAGTAGTGATTACTTTTGATAGCACTCTCCACTCTTTGCAAACTTTCTTTAATGGCGCTGTCGGGCAGGCCTACAATAAAATAATCTTTACCCTGGTTGTTTACGCTTACTTCTACCGTGATGGTAATAGCTTCCACACCGTAAACGGCGCTGCCAAAAGTTTTGACTAACATGGGGTACAAATTTTGGCTAATGTACGGCAAAGCTTTTGGAATAACTACTTTGCTAACTACCCGTTATTTCTTTTGTGTATTGCAAAAATTTATGCAACCAATTTTTAGAAATTATCGTCATTACATACCCAGCATGCTCTTTATACCCTGCATCGAGGTTTGAAAAAAGATACGCCGGCAATTGCTGATACAAACAAAACCGGGTTCGTTTATAACGAACCCGGTTAATGCAGTATGGTTTTTCACAGATAAATTTATTACTCATGCTCTTCCTTAACAAAAACTCCCGCCGGTGTAAAGGTAGTTTCCCATTTTACTCCATTACGGATAAAGTGCGCTTTCCAGTTACCATCGCTGGCTAATTTCCACTCATATACATTATCATTAGGGTTCCTTGTCCTGAATGCATTTAAAACGGCTGCGGGCACAGTAGCACCTGTACAGGTGATATTGTGTTTATTTTGATGACCACTATCATCAAACCCTACCGAATGACGCTGGCTCTGATGGTTGAATTCCACTTCAAAAGAATTACCGCTTTTATGCCACTCCACTTCGGTAGCTCCGCTAAAATTACTTGTAAAAGCGGCCACCACGGCTGCAGGTACTGTACTTTGTGCAACTATCGTGATTGCTTCGGGGGGTGTTTGTGGTAACGAGTCTTTTTTACTGCAGGAAGTCAATAATGTTACAGCAAGGATAACTATTACTGATACAAATGTTTTTTTCATGTTTCTTTTTTTAGATTATAAATGTTACTTACAACTATTGGTAACCGCACAAGTCAAAAATGTAACCGTAACTAAATATTTTTTTGCGCTATAGCCATTTTTAAATTGAAGCAATGCTAAACAACCTGTTTAGTACAGCCCACATAAATGCCTGTTATTCTTATTTTATGTTTAAATTAGCAAGGCTAAATAAATTTTTTATAAAAATGGTTACAAAACCGAAGCTATTATTTACTATTAATTGTATTACGGAATGGAAGTAGTTAAAAATTACTCAGATGAGGAGCTTATAGCAATGATAAAAGATGACGCAACCACGGATAATGCCATTGTATTTTTGTACATGCATCATTTTGAAAACCTGCGCCTGTACATTCAGCAAAACCAGGGAAGCCTACAGGATGCCGAAGATATATTCCAGGAAGTAATAGTTGCTTTTATAGAACTGGTTCAAAAAAATAAATTCAGGGGCGAAGCCAGTATAAATACATTTTTATATTCCATCAATAAAAATATGTGGCTGAATGAACTGAAAAGAAAAGGAAGGGCGCTGGCGAGAGAAACAAATTTTGAAACAGGTAAACAAATTGCCGATACCGGGGTTGATGATATAATTGCCGGCCGGGAAGCAAGGTTGGAAATGCTCGGGATTATGGATAAGCTGGGGGAGTTGTGTAAAAGTATTCTACTGGCATTTTATTTTGATAACTTTTCTATGAAAGAAATAGTAAAAAACATGAATTACGAAAACGAGCAGGTGCTGAGAAATAAAAAATACAAATGCATGAAAAATCTTGAACAACTGTTATCCGGCAATCCTGCATTGGTTAAAAAATTAAAAACAGCATTAAAATATGAACAATAACGATACCAACACCGAAAAACTGATCAGGTATATTGACGGTGAAACCGATACTGAAGCAACTGCCGAACTGGAGCATGAATTAACGGTAGACTTAGCTTTGCGGGAGGAACTGGAAAATCTATTGCTTGCAAAAGATGTAGTAAAACATTACGGCTTAACTAAAAAAATAGCGGCTATACGTGTGGCCATGTTACCGGGTATGATACACTCACCCGCTAAAAAAACCGGTATAGTTAAACTTATTATCAACAATACGATGAAAATAGCCGCCGGTATTATTTTAATAGCTGGCCTGTTTTTGCTGTATCAATACACAACCGTAACATCGGGTACACTATATGCTGGTCAATATACTGAATACAGTGTAAGCACTTTCAGGGGAAGCGGGGCAGTTTCAACTCTTGAAAAAGCTTACAATGAAAAAAATTATTCCCAGGTAATTACAACATACGAACAATTACCTGTACCCGGTATCAGAGAAATATTCCTCGCGGGACAGGCTTTTTTATTAAACGAGAATTATCCCGCAGCTGTAAAATGTTTTACAACGATAATTGAAAAAAATAAAGTGGCTAATACAAGTTTACTTTCTGAGGATGCCAGCTATTATCTTGCTTTAACTTATTTAAAGGCCAACCAGCCCACTTCAGCATTACCAATTTTTAAGCAGATACACGATGATAAAAATCATTTGTATAATACCAGGGTAAGCGGTTGGTTTATTAAAAAGCTCCAGTTACTTTCCTGGAAATCCTAATGCAACAACCCGTTTTAATATCCAGCATTACATAAACTGCTTGTCTTTTTTTTTCTTTTTAATAAAAAAAAGCACAGCAATTATTGACACCAGGGCTAATAATGACCAAAGCCACCAATTTGTGGGCGACTGGGTTATTGCAATGGTGTTCCCGGTTAAAACCAGGTGTGCCCAAAAATTAGGAGTTTTAAATCCCGGTTCAATTTTTTCGTTTGCCAGATAGGCAAGTTTTGCTTTTTGCAAAGCCACATCTTTAGAATAGCCCTGTTGTAAAAAGCCATGCAGCTGCTGTGTAATAAAGGCGGTGGCATGATCTTCGGCTTTCCATAAAGAAGTAATTATACTTGGGCACCCGGCGTACGAAAAAGCCCTGGATAAACTCATAACTCCCTCCCCGCTAATTAATTTACCCTTACCTGTTTCGCATGCACTTAATATAACCAGCGAGGAGTTACTGAGATTTAAATTATAAATTTCCGGTTCGTATAATTTGTATGCAAGGTCGGGGCTATTGGCTTTCGGATAAAAGCTTATAAAAGATTCCGCCGGGTTACCATCGGTAGCGGTAGCATGTGTTGCCAAATGAATTATACCGTAATATGGGGCATATTTAATGAAGTTATCTTTTGTTGCTGAAGTATCCGTCAATATTTTTCCCTTGAGATCTTTTACTTCTTCGAGTGAAGCAGGCAATACAGCAAATGTTGCTGCGATAGAATCCCCTGATTGACGTATCGCCACAGTGAATGGTGCTATTGCCAATACCTGTTTTTCGCCGGATGCAGCCTCTTTGTTTGTAATAAAAGATGCTGCGTAGTTATAGCTTATGGCATAATCTTGTATTAAATAGTTACCTGATTCAGGGTTTTCCAATATTTCAAAAGGAATATAATGAAGCTCATTGTGTGCAATAATTATAAGTCGTGTGTAATTTTGAATGGCCGCATACACCGGTTGCACTAATTGCAAATAAAGATATTTATTTATTATACCCGTTCGTTCCCTGTCATATGCAGTTTCAGATTCTAATGCTGCCCTCGAAGATTTTATATTCGCAATGAGGGCTGAAGTTATGGGTATTTTACGATACACAATACTATCGGCATTTATAACAAAACTGATAAGATGTTCTTTGGTAAAATAATAAGACAGTAATGCTGTTTTCTTCGTCAGCAATTCATCCCTGATTTTTTTTACAGAAATAGTATCGTATTGATACCGTAGCCTTTTATACTGCGGGTTGTCATTCAGTTTTTCCTGTATTTTAGATAATTGTATTTCATTATTACTTAATTGCCGTTGTATATTTTCTAATACGGTACTGTCTGAAGCATTAACCGCCTGTAAAGTCAACCTGGCTATATTCGCTTTATAATTTCTTTCCTCATGAACTAATTGTTGCGGCATACCGGTAATTTGCTCAATTTGTAATTGCTCCCTGTTTACCTGTAATACAGTTGCTTTACTGCTTTCACTTAATACAAACGCTTCGTTTGTATATTGTTCATCTTCCGTTAATTCATACAATGCAACAGCTATTTCAATTGCATTCGAATAAGCCTCTTCCACATTTTGCTGTAAAAATAACCTTGCTTCATCGGTATCTAAAAAGCGTTCTACATAATGTGCCAGGTTAAACGCGGCTTTATAAGTTTGCAATGAAGCGGTTAAGTTTTGAAATTGGCCATTCTTTTTGTACTGTAAATTAAAGGCCGCGGCTTTTTGCGTTAAAGCGGCAAATAAATTAAAAGAAGAATGCAGCCCATTAAATTGTGTAGGATTTTTATAAATATTCCCGTCAAAAAAATCAGGGTCAAGCTGAATGATGGATTGCTGGTAAAAATGTAATCCCTGTTCAATATCATTGTGCCGGATAGAAAAATCTCCATAATATTTAAGCGATAGCCCCTGCGTGATATTTTTATTATCGCCATTTTGTTTCCTGTTTTCGGCCAGGCTGCTGTCTAAATAAAATTTTGCCGAATCATCATTTTTAAGATTGATATAGATACGGGCCATATCATTTAATTTTAACTGCCGGTTGTATGGCAGCGGGCGCAAATATTGAAGCGCTTTATTATTATCGCCGGTTTCTAAAAAAATACTCCCGATATTATGCAAAATAGCTGTGGGATTCGGTGTTCTCAAAGCAAGCAGCCCATTATAAATATCCATTGCCTGCTTATAATCCCTAAGTTTAAAATATACTGCCCCCAGATTGGTTTTGTACTGAACTAAAAAATCCCTGTAACCGGCATCATTTACATTCAATAAATCAATTGATTTATTAAAGTAGTTAATGCTTTGCTTATAGTTACCGGTTTGATAATATAATGCCCCTATTTTATTATACACCCTGCCTGCCTCGGGCATTTTGTTATACCGTGTAACTATTTCCTCTGCCTTTTTTAAAAAAAATAAAGCAGAGTCAAAATTATTTAAGGTATAATAGGACGACCCGGTATATAAAAATGGCTGGTATAATAATGAGTCGGATTGTGCAGCTGTTTTTGCATGAATTGCGTTCCCAAAATTCTGTATCGCAAGAGAGTCGATATTTTTTGCCTGGTAAAGAATACCGGTTTTGATATAGCAATCCACTAATACGTTTTCATCTAATGACTGTCTTCCTGTTACTGCAATTACCTGTTGGAAATAACGCAACGCAAGGCTGTCAGTTATATCTGTTGGACTATCGGAATTATAGTAATCATTAGCGGTTTGGTAAAGCTTTTTATAATCAGGCACATTTTTTTTCTGCTGGCCCGGAAGCATAAAAAATGCAAGCAGTAATAAAAATAATAATCCACTGATAGCTTTATTCATTACAGACTAATATCCCCAAAGATAAATTAGTTGGCAATAAATAGTATTTATGTTTATTGGCTAAGAATAACAATACAGGGTGGTCTTCTTCCTTTACCGGTAAGCGCACTGTTGGTAATATTACCTGCAGTAGATCCCTGGATGGCTGTATTATTAGAGTTATTGAAAGAATTTATCACTGTCCCGTTACGCCCGTTTAATAAGGCCCATACCTGGGGCGTTACGTCATTTATTGTTTTAAAATAAAATATCTTAATCTTGGTTTTGTTACCGCCCTTCTGGCTCCGGTCGTTTATCCTGAAATTAAGGGTAAAATCTTTATTGGCACCGTTTACAGGTATTGCTCCAAATGTGCCGTTACGTACTGTTTGAGCCAGGTTCACTTTTGCATCGTTTACATTTACTGCGCAACCGTTACTGCCACAACCGCCTCCTTCATCAAATAAAGAACCGTTATTTACACCTGCTACCGCATTACCGATAACCGCGTTGTAAACCGGGTTTAAAACAGAATCGGCTGCATTGATTTTATAAACGCCGTCTAAATAATTTAATCCCGACATTGTTAGGAGGGTTGAATCTTTAATGCTATTATCGGTAGAAGTAAAATATACCCGGTACCTAATACCGGTTTCACTTTCATGTACATTAATATTCCCCGTTACAGGGTCCATATCCAATCCTTCAGGAAAAGCGCTGTATGTTCCGGTTTTTGCTGTAACCGGACTTATGATCTGCACATTTACCTGCTCGCCCAAAGGATAAATAACAGAATCAGGGTAGCTAAGTTTATAAGCCCCCGGGTTTATACCTCCCCCACCTGCCGGAGCCGACGAATCTTTCCGGCATGAAGTTGTTATTCCTAAAAAAACGGCGATTAATAACAGCAGCCAACCTTTATTATCTTTTACTAATATCATTCAATATGGTTATTATTTATCTGTAAACGCAACGGTTTAAAATGTAACCGCCGCCTGTAACTATTTTTTGGTGGGTTATAGGGTTCAGTATTATCCTTTTATTCCAACATCTAAAATTACACAAAAACTAATTGAGTAGTGTATATAAAACGCTAATAAAACCAAGTCAACAAATATTGTTTTTCCGGATATTTATAAACTGTTGAAAGGCTCCGCCTTAGTGCGTGTCTCACGAACCATTCTCGCAATCATACTCCGTCAAAAACAGTATACAAGATATTTAAAATGCCAAAATCATCAACACCTGTTTCATAAAACTTAGCAGACGAATAATGAAAACTGATATCATCTTTTGCCAATTGCCATTTTCCACGCACCGGGTAAAATGTATATAATCCAGCTTTTATTTTGCAACTGCACGACTATAAATTTCAATACCCAAAGCATCTCTTTGCCAGATCTCGTGCTTTTTATTGGCAGCATTTACCTCGTATAAACCGGCTTTGCTGTTCGCTTCCAATTGCTTTAAAATAACATGCGCTGAATATTTTAACAGGCTTCCTTTAGCAGTTTCTTTTCCATTTGTTGCGTTTTGTTGCCAGATAAGATGAATGTGATTGGGCATAATAACAAAAGCATACACTATAATCAATTTCTTATCAGACAGGTATTTTAATGAATTTATGATTACTTGCTTGTTATCGTCTGTTTCTAATAATGACAGCTATTTATGAATGGTTGCAGTCCAAAAGTAAATTTTACCAATAGCGGTATAAGGTTTTCGCAGGGGGAATTACATGTTTAAAGTTAATATTTTTTATTTAAGCAACTTTATACTTGAAGAGGTTCGTGAGACACGAACCTAGGCGGACGCACAACCCAATAATTATAAATTTTTCATAATGATCATCACCCATTCCTTATGCTTATTTTGAACTGTTAGCATCACAATTTCTCCAGCATCTCCACCACTCCTTCCCTTTTCAAGATCAGGTAACCCAACCTGTCATTGCTTATTCCTTCTTTCAACTGGTAACTGAAATACAATTGATCATCAGCAACAGCCGTTTCAAAATATTTGAATTGTATGTTGGGGTATTTTTTCAGGCCTTCACCAATTTCATATAAATGCGTGGAGAGTATAAATAACGAATTTCTTATTTTCAGTAACCCTTCTATCACCGTGCTGCTGCATTTCATGGCATCCTGTACATTGGTACCTTTAAATAATTCATCAATCAAGATGAGCCATTTTTTGCCGTCGCTTATTTTGTCGATAGTTTTGCGGATGCGTTGTACTTCGTTAAAGAAATAACTTTCACCCTGCACGATATTATCCACCACGTTGATATTGCTTAACAAGCCATCAAATAAACTCAGTTCCATTTGCTTTGCAGGCACACCCATACCGGTATGTGCCAGGTAAACTGAAACGCCGACGGCTTTTATGAAAGTACTTTTGCCACCCATATTGGCGCCGGTAAGGAATAAAAAATTCTCCTGTTGATTTAAGCTGACATCATAAGCCACCGGTGTTGGCAACAGGGGATGAAATAATTGTTCTGCGTTTAATACAGGTTTATCGCTTTCCATAAATGAAGGAAAGCAAAATTTATATTTATCGCAGGCAAGTGCCATACTGTAATAAGCATCCAGCCTGCTGTAAATTTCGATCAGATCCAAAGCCTCCTGATTATACCTTCTTTTTAAAAAATAGCCCAGCTGCAATAGTTGCTGTGTTGAAAAATCTTTACCTTCTTCTTTTTGTAGCAAGGGCTTCAGGCCGGGTTTGTTCAAACGGAGTTTTACCTGTTCGAGGAGGGTTTGCAACAGTACAGGGTTACCATCGTTTCCGAGCAATTCCGTTACCAGCTGCATCCCCATAAAGAAATCAATGAAATGTTTAATAGAGTATCGGATAAAAGAAAAATCAGGTGCGCTGAATATGCTGTAGTAAAAACTGCTGACGAGGCCGGGGTTATGCGGTATCTCTTCGATGCCGGTATCATAAAATTTCTCTACCACCATTATAGTGCCGTTGCTCACCAAAGTATTGTTCCATTTGGTAAGTACCGTCAACAGCTTCTTAATGGTTTGCTGTGTTTCACTGATCTCTTTAATACTGTCGAAGGGATTACTCAAATAATAACGCAGCCATTCCTTACCGCCTACAGTTCTTGTAAAATCTAAAAAATGAAAAACGGATTGTTCTTCGTCAATATTAAAAATGGAGAGGTCGGTAATGGTTGTTTTATCTGCCTGCATTATTGGTTAATTAGTTAATTGGTTTATTAGGGCTCATGGCATATGGTTCATAGTGTGTGGCTCAAGGTTGATGGTTAATGGTTAATACAAATAATAAAACATTTTACAGGGTACTAACTATGAACCATGAACTATGAACTAATCATCTATCAAACGATAACCGGCTGCCATTCTCCGATTCATCCCACAAACCATTATTGTATACCCTAAAACCATTTACAAATGTTTGCTCTACAGATGCAGGAAAGGTAAAATTCTCCAAGGGGCTCCAGCCGCATTTATATAAAATATTTTCTTTGGTTACTGTTGAAGTTTTATGGGTGTCTACTACCACCAGGTCGGCAAAATACCCTTCGCGTATATACCCCCGTTTTTCAATATCAAAACAATCAGCAACGGCATGGCTCATCTTTTCGGCAATTTTTTCTAAAGAGATCTTACCAAGGCGGTTATAGTGCAGCATTAACAGCAACGGGTGCTGTACCAGGGGCAGTCCTGCATGTGCATGCTCATAAGGTCCCTGCTTTTCTTCAAGGGTATGCGGTGCATGATCGGTTGCGATGACGTCTAACCTGTCATCCAGTAATGCTTTCCACAGTGCTTCTTTATTGTTCGGGGATTTGATAGCGGGATTACATTTTATTTTATAGCCCAGCTGCTCATAATCATCGGCTGTAAAATGCAAATGATGCACGCAGACTTCTGCTGTAATGCGCTTTTCTTTTAAAGGCAGCATATTGCCGAACAACTGTAATTCTTTTTCTGTAGAGATATGCAGTATATGTAAACGGCTATTATATTTTTTTGCAAACTGTATTGCAGTCAACGAACTTTCGAAGCAGGCTTCTTCATTCCTTATCAAAGGATGATCTGAAGCGGAGAATGTATCTTTTTCTTTTTTCAGTTTTTCGTAATTTATTTTAATGATCCGCTCATCCTCGCAATGCGTTGCGATCAGCATTTCACTTTCCCGGAAAATTTTATCCAGCGTGGTATGGCTATCTACCAGCATATTGCCTGTACTTGCACCCATGAATATCTTTACACCGCATACATCTTTTTTATGCGCATTCATTTTAAGCACTTCGTCAGCATTTTTATTACTGGTGCCCATAAAGAAAGAATAATTAGCCAGTGAGCTTGCGGCTGCAATATTATATTTGTCTTTTAAAAGCTCCACAGATAGGGCATTGGGCACCGTATTGGGCATTTCCATAAAACTGGTAACGCCTCCTGCAACAGCCGCTTTACTTTCGGTATAAATGCTGGCTTTATATGTTAACCCAGGTTCCCTGAAATGCACCTGGTCGTCAATCGCACCGGGAAAAAGATATTTTCCTTCCCCATTGATCTCTTCAATTTTGCCTTTGGCATTAATTGTGCTGTTGATGCGTTCAATGTATTTCCCATCGGTTAAAACATCCAGGGTTTTAATTTTTCCTTCATTTACAACGTGGATGTTTTTAAAAAGGTATTTTTGCATAACTTGAAATTAGACACCCGTTAAATCAAAATATTTAAATGCAAATTATTAAAAGCTTTACCAAACTGCTATTTTTTATTTGTCCTGCTTTTGCAACAGCACAATCCACTTACTCCAACCAGGGCTCAAAAGATATCCATTTTGTAGAACGCCTGGAGATTAAACAGCAAACCAATACTGATCTTAATTTTTCTACACTGAGGCCATTTAACCGAAAGGCAATTGTAAGGCAGGCGGAGTTTTTAGACAGTGCCCGCCTGGGTTATGCCGATTCTACGGGCAGGGATAAATATTGGGAATGGACCGACCTGGACCTTTCCCCGGTTGATGAATATGACCTGCATGGGTTTTTAATGAACAATTCCGAATGGGTAACGGGGCCCAGGGAAGATTTTATGAGTAAAAAGCCATTGTTCAATGCGTTCTATAAAACAAAAACGAATTTCATTGAAGTAAAGAATAATGATTTCTTCTTAGCCATAAACCCGGTGGTACAATTCAGTGAAGGTTTTGAAGAAGGCGGCAGTAAGCCGATTTTCTTAAATAGCCGCGGCGTTACAGCACGTGGCCTCATTGGCAAAAAACTGGGTTTCTCTACTTTTCTAACCGATAACCAGGAACGCGGACCGGTATTTTTTCAGCAGCAGGTGAATAAATTTAAAGCAGTGCCCGGCGTAGGTTTTTACAAGCCATTTAAAACAAATGGCTACGACTATTTTGATGCAAGAGGATACATCACGTTTGCTGCAGTAAAGAATTACGTGGATGTGCAGTTTGGTTACGATAAGAATTTTATCGGCAATGGTTACCGCAGTTTATTTTTAAGCGATTGGGGCAACAGTAATTTATTTTTAAAACTGAATACCAAGATCTGGAAATTGAATTACCAGAATTTATTTATGGAACTGATGCCGCAATTCAAAAAAAGCGGTGATACTTTACTGGACCGTAAATATGCAGCCATGCATCACCTGAGTATGAACGTGACCAAGTGGTTAAATATCGGGCTATTCGAAGGAGTTATATTCGGAAGAAAAAATCATTTCGATTTTCAATACCTGAACCCGATCATTTTTTACCGCCATATCGAAGGCACAGTGGGTAGTCCCGACAATGCGGTGGCCGGCCTTGATTTTAAAGCAAATATTGCACACAGGGCGCAGGTATACGGGCAGTTCTTACTGGATGAATTCATTTTATCGGAAGTAAAAAATAACCCTACCAGCTGGGTAAATAAATTTGGTATACAGGCAGGCGTAAAATACATCGATGCCTTTGGCGTAAATAATCTTGACATACAGGTAGAAACCAACCGCGTAAGGCCTTTTACGTATTCGCACAACGATACTATTGCCAATTATACGCATTACAACCAGCCACTGGCACATCCACTGGGCGCCAATTTCCAGGAAGTTTTGGCCGTAGTGAATTACCAGCCTGCAAAAAAATGGTATGTATTGGCAAAAATTATTTACTACTACCAGGGACTTGACAGTGCTGGAAAAAATTTTGGTTCCAATCCTTTCCGGAATTATACTTCACGAAGCATGAATACGGGTTTTGAAGTAGGTAGTGGCAGCAAAGCAACCTGTTTAAATGCCATGTTCCAGCTTTCTTATGAGTGGAAAGAAAATCTATACTTCGATCTTGCTGCGCAATACAGGGATTATAAAATTGCGAACGTAAATACTGGCAAAACCAATACGAGTTTGGTAACACTCGGTGTAAGATTGAATATGTTTAAGAGAGATTACGATTTTTAATTCCAATGCGATACGCTGAGTTTTCACGGAGATTCACGGAAATATATCTTTGTGTTTCTTTGAGTAGCCTTTGTGAAACTCCGTGGCATCCTACTCCACCGTTAATGAAAAAGTGATCGTACGAGAATTGATCTTATCGATCACGTTGGAAAATTTAAGGTCAGCATCACGACTGTGTAAATTATTGAGGCCCCACCCGATCTTTAACTCCGGCGTTAACACGAAGTAAGGATAATAAAAATGAAAGCCTAATCCTGCTTCTATACCATAATCCAGTTTATTGAGCTTAATCAAGTTCTCTGCTTTTTTTGCGCCGGCGTTAGCCGCAAGGTCGTATTCTGCTTTAAAACCTCCCAGCATATACACTTTAAAATTCCCGATCCTGTCGCTGCTGAATTTTAATTGCAGTGGCAGGGTTAATGAAATGGACTGCACTTTTTTTATAGTAATTGAATCTTCTCCTCCCGGCCTGTCGGGATATTTTAAAGTATATTCAAAAGCCTTTTCGGTAAAAGTAAGGTCGAGTGGAAAAGTCCGGAAATTAAAATGATCGCTCAGCCTTTTATCTACCAGCCACGCTAAATTTAAACCCGTACTGTTAATACTTTCCACTACCATTACACTATCCCGCTGTAAAAAAATCGGGTGATGGGTAAAACTAAAATGAGAACGGTTAAAGCCGAGGTTGATCCCAAAATGAATATTTTTTTCATCATGTTCTGGCAAATTGATCCCATCCCTCAATTGAGATTTACTCAACAGGGGCAAAAGCATTATACCAACAATAGCATAAACTATTTTGAACCGCAATAGATGCTGCATATTCCTAAACTAAGTGGTTTGCAATAAGTGTTTGAATATCCCAGGTTGTCCAGGATCTGTGTAAAATTTTTGCCTTCAGGAAATTTTTGAATTGATTCGTCGAGATATTTATAGGCGTTGCGGTTTTTTGAGAATAGTTTCCCCACGTTGGGGCAGATTACCTTCATGTATAAATTATACAGGGTTTTAACTCCGGGCATCTTAGGCCTGCTAAATTCCAGCACAACTAATTTTCCACCGGGCTTAAGGACCCTGAATATTTCGCTTAACCCTTTTTCCAGGTGCTGAAAGTTGCGGACTCCAAAAGCCACGGTTACGGCATCAAACGAATTGTCTTCAAAATTTATTGTCTCACTATCGCCATTTAACAACTCTATAATTCCTTCCAAACCAGCTTTTTCAACTTTCTTTCGCCCCATTTCCAACATACCATCACTAATATCTATGCCAATAATTTTTTCGGGCTTCAATATAGCAGATGCCATGATGGCCACATCCGCTGTACCGGTAGCCACGTCAAGAATTTTTTTAGGCTGCAGCACTGCAATTTGCTGAATGGCTTTTTTTCTCCAGCGGATATCAATACCTGCACTTAAAAACCGGTTTAAGAAATCGTATTTAAAGGCTATATCGTCAAACATTGCAGCTACCTGCTGCTTTTTGCTGCGCTCACTCTCCTTATAGGGAACAACTGTATCATGTGCAAATTCTGTCATAGGATGCAAAGATAAAGGGTTTGAAGGTTTGCAGGTTTAGGTGTTTAGGGTTTACGGTTTGGGGTTTGGGTGTTCAATTTTTTAACAGTAAACTAACTCTATCTTTGCGGCATGCAAATAAAATGGGCCAAATATGTAATTAGCAGCCCCGATTATACCCAATGCCCTGTTCCTGATAAACCGGAGTATGCGTTTATTGGCAGGAGTAATGTGGGTAAATCTTCGCTCATTAATATGCTTTGCAATGATACTAAGCTGGCTAAAACATCTTCTGCACCCGGTAAAACGCAAATGCTGAATCATTTTCTCATTACTTCGGCTTCTGCCAATCAAAGTGGGAAAGATGATGCTAAACCAACGGAATGGTATATTGTAGATCTTCCCGGCTATGGTTTTGCCAAAGTAAGCCTGCGTAGCCGCAGGCGTTGGGAACAAATGATAGAAAATTATTTACGTAAGCGAGAAAACCTTACCATGGTGTTTGTTTTGATAGACAGCCGGCACTCGCCTCAAAAAATTGATCTTGAATTCCTTGACCAGCTGAGAACCTGGAGTGTTCCTTTCAGTATCATCTTTACCAAAACTGATAAAGAAAATCAAAGCACGGTAAGCAGGAATATAAAAAGTTTTTTTACCGCCATGAAAAAAAACTGGCAATTCTTACCGCAGCATTTTATAAGCAGCGCTACAAAAAAATTAGGGAAAGATAAGATCCTGGCTTTTATCGAAGAAACCAATACAGCGATCAACAAAAAATAAGGGAGTCGGCTCTATGGCCTGTAATTTTCAACTACAGGCAAACCAGGTAACAGCGGTTGAATTAATTCACCACTTTATTGGCACAACTGCTGCTGGCGAATGCTTCCGGCTTAGCTTTAAAGGCAAAGCCCATTCCCAGTATGTAACCCATTGCTTCGCGCAAAGCCTCGTTACTTTTAAATTGCGGATTGGTATTAATGTCGGCATGTACTTCCATGTCTACATCATACAGTGTAAATAGATCACACAATTCATAAGCAATCTCGATACTTTTGGCCACTTCCACCAGCATCCTTTCTTTTATGCTGTACTGGTGTAATGTTTTTTCGTTATGAATAAACATAAAGCCGCCATGGCCTTCACGTAAAAAAACAATTACAGTTGCAAACTCTGTTTCTTTGCCTTTAACCTGGCTGTCGGTACCAATACAAACTTTTAATTGAAAACCTGCAGCTGTTTCTCTTTTGATGGCCTGTTCAACAGCATTCTTGATGGGAAGTTGGATAGGATCTCCATTAAATTTTCTCCATAACATAAAAATGGGTTTTTTAAAGTTACTGATTTTATGTTATAAGTGGTAAGTTACAGACAATAAATTCAGGTTAAGGGGGGGAGGATAGCGTTGCTGTTTGATAGTTCCATAGTTCATAGTTCATGGTTCATTATTACATTATCCGTTATAATGAATTCAGTACCGGCGCAGGGCAAATAAAAAGGGTCAGCCCCTAACGCTGACCCTTAACTTACACATGAATCTACCTTACTGCTTTATAATGCGTTCTGATTGTTTTTGATTGTTGCTGAATAACTGCATAATATATATGCCCCGGGGTTGGCTGCTGACGTTGATATTATTAAAACCTTTTACGCCATTTCCATTGCGTATGATCCTACCGTTGATATCACTCAACTGGTACTGATAGGGCACGGGTGCATGTACGGTTATTTCGCTTTCTATTAACGTAGATACCTTGAAAATATTATCCTGGTTACTGTTAATTCCCTTTAAAAATACAGTGTTGGAATAAGCGGTTTGACCGGTTACCGATGTCACTTTTAAACGATAATACAAGGGCTCGTTCTGAAAAGGGCTGTAAGAAAAACTTTTAGCTGTTGTTATTACTGCAGTTACACTTTTAAAATTAATAACGTCTGCAGAAGACTCCAGTATTATTGATTGTATCCGTTCGTCAGCAATTATATTCCAGCTCAAATTATGTTTGCTGTTATTGGTGTTGCCGCTTAATACAATTTCATGGATTGGCAAAGGGTTTGAACTGGATAAAGTATATGAACCAAGGCTTCCATATTCACCGATATTGGTATTGCCTGTGCCGTGTATTTTAACATAATAAGTACCCGCATTTAATATCGTGTCTATAACTGCGCTCATTGTAACCTGCGGGTCGTAGGTACTGATTAAAGCCCCTGCGCCATCGAACAGCTCGAGTTTAATATCAAGGTTTGCACCAATATTATTTGCGCCAACATTATACGGGATTGCACTCAAATAAAAAGAAGTGCCTTGTGCCAACACAAATCTAAAGGCGTCCCTATCAGTATTGGTGGAAATAATACCCTGTATTGAAAAATTGGCAGGAGTTATTGCTGTGGTTAATGCATTTAGCGTTTCTGTGTAGTCGTCAGCCCTGTATCCAAAACCATTGTTAGAAGTTATAATGGAAAGATTATCCTGGAAATTGGTACAGCCATAAGGCGTTGGGCCATTATTCCAGTTACTCATATTATGGTAATAACTATTACCCATGATTGGTGCCCAGCCTGACTCACCACTGCCGGTACCACTGTTGTAAGTTTCTATTGGCGTAACACAATCTGATCCATATTTTGATTGATGGGATAACCCCACTGCATGGCCGCTTTCATGTGAGCAGGCTTCACCTACCATTTTCGGGCTATTGGGCCCAAGGCGGTCACAAAAAACAAAACCTGGCGTATCATCTCCCCAGGTAAAAGAACCAATATACGACACGCCACCAACACCCAAATAAAAATAACTTGTTGGAGTTACGATAATCCGGATACGCCTGTTCATCGGCGCTGCTAAAAATACCGTTGAATCCGTGGTGATATCAATATCAAAAGGGCGAAAATCTTCAGCTGTTCGGTTAAACACTTCGGTTATAGCGGCGTCGGACATGCCGGATGCTGCGCAATTGATGGGTGCACCGCCGTTCCAGACAGTACTGTAAACATAATGACCATCAAAATCAAGGAAAACTGTTGCAGCAGCTGAAGGAAAGCTGCTCAGTTTTGGTACTGCCGGTGCAGCAAGCGCAAATACAGCCAGCATAGCCAGTAAGTATAGCTTTTTCATAGGGATGGATTTAAGATTATTATAATTTTGACACCTGGCTGCTACTTATGGCTGCAATCTGGTATCACTTTGTCCGTTTCTATTTTTATAAGTTGATAATTATTGGATGCATCTTTTTTAAGTTCATATCCATCAAAATATTTTTGATTGATGATGCGGCCGATATAACTGGTGCTCCTGTCGGCATTGATGATCTTTGATAATACAAAAATGGCGTCGCCAAAAACTGGAGATTTTATTATTACCGTTTGCAGGTTGCTGTACTTTACAACATTACTGCTTACCCTACCGCTGAATATAAAATTATCAGAGAAAGAAAGACTGATGTCCTGGCTGGCAGTTGCAGTGAATGCCTTGCTTAATTCCTGCTCGGAACAATTGATTTTACCCGGGAAATTATTGAATAAGGAAGGTTTTGTGGCGGGTAGATTTTGTGCGTGTGCTGCTGCGGAAATATACAGGCACAGCATTAATGTTAGTTTGCGGATAGGGTATTTCATGTTAAGGATATTTTATAATGAATTCGTTTGGTCAACTCACTATCTATCCGAAACGGGGTTTATTTCCTTTTATTTCATTTAGAGCGTAAACCGCTCCTTTTTAGAAAAACAACTACAATGTTTGTAGTTGGCTTTAGTATTGGCCGGTGCTTAATAACACCAGCGTGCAGGCTTCCTGTGTGATAATATTATTTTTTTGTGCAAGATCTGCCAGCTCATCATTTTCTGCACCGGGGTTAAAAATGATGCGTTTGGGATGGAGCGACAAAATATAATCGTAATATTCTTTCTGATGCTGTGGATTTAAATACAATGTTACGGTATCAATATTATCGAAATCCTTTTTTTCAGTTTCAATGCTGTTGCTTCCAATAGTGCCCGCTCTTTTACCCAAAGCAATCACCGGATGATTGTAAGTCTCCAGTTTTTTTACGGCAAGGTTACTGTAGCGTGCAGGGTTTGCTGAAGCACCAATGACCAATGTTTTTTTTGCCGCCATGTTATTAATTTAAAAATCTTGAACGCAGTTCCGGGGTTGGTACCATACATTGTTCTTTTTTACCAAACCATTTGTAGCGGTTTTTTGCGATCCAGTTATAAATACCGTCTCTTATGAACCCGGGAACAATAATCAAGCCATAACATAAAGGCCATAATCCTTTTAAATACCTGCATACCCTTAATGCCGCCGTTGAACGGGTGTACACTTTACCGTCTTCTATAAAAATAAACGACCGCATTTCCTCCAGGGGTAAATTATACTGCCGTAAGAACATTCTTCCTTTTTCCGATTGCAGGGGAGCAAATTGTATCACTGCCTGCTTATCTTTTTTAATAGTAAAATTTACGGCACCATTACAAAAGTTGCAGACACCATCAAATAATATCAAAGGTTGTTGTTTCATTTAGTGCAAAGTTAAGCCTGATTTTTGATTGGCCATTTTTTGATTTATTGAGGAGCTAAGCATACCAATATATTTTATTTCAATAAAGCTAAAGGCCTTTGCATTTTTATATAAGTCTCTTTGTAACACAGGTAAGTATAATATACTGCCATAAAAGGTGCGGCTATGAATAATATCCAAAATGAGCCCGCCGGCATTGTGCCCACTGCAATAAAAGTTATCCAGTGATAAATATACCTCGCACCTCTTCTATTGGTAAAGCAACGGTTATAAGCATGCACCAGCATGCTGATGACCTGCCATCCACCAACCACGAAATAACCTGTAAGAAAACCATTAGATAGAAAATCATCTGTGCCTTCAAGTATCCCAATGATGATAAAGGAAATGATCAACCCTGTATTCACCCAAAAATCGATCACTTTAAACTGTTGCATAAACTGTATATTTTATAATTTCAGAAATATTTGAAAATACATAGTTAAAGAAAAGCTGCAAAAGCAGCTTACTGTCTTCTTTGCAGAAGACCTATTTAAAGAACTTCAATAAACTTCCCAAAAACCAGCTCTCATCAGCCTTGATCATCACGTCGAGCATCTTATCTGCCTGACCGCCAAATTTTCTTATCGCGGCAACAGTATCGATGAATTGTTTCGTGTCTTTATCTTTTTTGTCTCCGTCAATTTTTTCCAGCTGGCTTAATAATTTAAGCATAGGATCCAGTTCTCTTTTTTTTCTTTCCTTGATAATTTGCGTGGCTACTTTCCAGATATCCTTTTCAGCACTAAAAAATTCTTTTCTCTCTCCCGGAATTAAAACACGGTCTACCAGGCCCCAGTCTACCAGGTCACGTGTATTCATATTTACGTTGCCCCTGCTGATATTTAATTGTTCCATGATGTCATCCTGTGTTATAGGATCCGGGCTTATCAGCAGCAGAGCATGGATCTGTGCCATGGTACGGTTAATACCCCAATGCGTACCAAAGGCGCCCCAACTGCTGATGAACTGTGCTTTTGCTTCGCTAAGTTTCATGATAACCTATTTCTGGCAAAGATAAATTCATTTATTGAATTTTCAAAATTTACTGAAAATTAGTTTTTAGCAATTTTTGGCCGGCTTTTTTAAAACAGGTTTTATACCCGGACTGCTTTTAAATATCAAGAAAGCCAGGAGCCCCGTCAATGACAATTAAAAATTCATCCGCAACGGGATAGTGTATTAATTTTCTCCAGGCACCAAACAAGGTGAGTAAGGTACCAGCAGTGGCAACTATTCTCCATAATTTATATTTATCTATAGGAGTAAGATAATAAAAAAAGCGTTAGCTTTTTACAACTAACGCTTTCGATTATATCTTCAACATTACACCAGCATCGTAACCGGGTTCTCTAAATATTTCTTTAAAGTTTGCAGGAATGATGCGCCTACTGCGCCATCCACACTTCTATGATCGCAGCTCATTGTCAGCTTCATAATATTGGTTACAGCAAAACCATCTCCTTTCTTCACTACTTTTTCTTTTATTGCACCTACTGCTAAAATTGCACTATCGGGTGGATTGATGATGGCGGTGAATTCTTCAATGTCCATCATGCCTAAATTGGAAATGGTGAATGTATTGCCACTGAATTCTGCAGGCTGTAATTTTTTATCTTTTGCTTTGCCATATAATTCTTTAGCATCAGCAGCGATCTGCGATAAAGTTTTTTGGTCAGCAAAACGTATCACTGGTACGATCAATCCTTCAGGCAATGCCAATGCACTGCCGATATGAATATGATGATTCTGGCGAATGAAATCTCCCCCATCCGATCCGGCACGGGCGGGCATCCAGCTGCTGTTAACATCGGGATGTTTGCGCAGCGCCATTGCACTGGCTTTTATGATCATATCGTTGAAAGAAATTTTAACCGGGCTTACTTCATTCATGGCCACCCTTGCGGTGATGGCATTATCCATGTTGATCTCCATGGTTAAATAAAAATGCGGCGCACTGAATTTACTTTCACCCAGGCGGCGGGCAATCACCTTACGCATTTGTGTAACCGGTACATCAGTAAATCCTTCCTTACCAGAAAAGCTTAATGGCTGAAGGTTGGTGGTTGATGGTGGCGCTGCAGTTTTTGTTGCAGAAGGTACATAACCGTCTACGTCTTTCTTTGTTACTCTTCCACCATCGCCGCTGCCATTTACTTTACTGATATCAATACCTTTATCGGCAGCTAATTTTTTTGCCAAAGGAGATGCTTTCACTCTTCCGTTAGAAGCAGGCATTTGTTCTTCGTTGCCTGTTGATGGTGCTGCTGAAGTTGGTTGTTGGTTATCTGTTGCTGGTTGTTCCGTTACGGCGGCAGGCTGCGCTGCATTGGCGCCGGCTTTTTCTGCAGCAACATAAGCACTAACATCCGTACCCGCTTTACCCACTATGGCAATGATCTCATTTATTTTCGCGGCTTTACCGGCTTCTACGCCAACGTATAATAAAGTACCTTCTTCATATCCTACTACTTCCATCGTTGCTTTATCTGTTTCCACATCAGCCAATACATCATCAGCTTTTACAAAATCACCCAATTTTTTATTCCATGCAACGATCTTGCCTTCTGTCATCGTATCGCTCAATAAAGGCATCCGTATTTCCTTGGCACCTTCGGGCAGTGCAACTTTTGCTGTTTGGGGTTTACCCGCCGGGCCCTGCGGGCTGTTTTCGGTTTGCGGTTTTGCTGCTTCTGGAGCTGGAGCTGCGGCAGGTGAAGATTTAGCTGATCCAGCTTCTGTATCTAAAAGGCCTTTATAATCCTCTCCGTCTTTACCCACAATAGCAATGATCTGGTTGATCTTTGCCGCTTCGCCGGCAGGTACACCGATATATAATAAGGTACCGTCCACATATCCCGTCACTTCCATAGTAGCTTTATCCGTTTCCACATCGGCGAGTACATCGTCGCTCTTTACTTTATCGCCTACTTTTTTATTCCACGTTACTATCTTTCCTTCCGTCATAGTATCGCTCAACAGCGGCATGCGTATCACTTCAGCCATATATTAATTATTTCTGATTTTTAGTAATTGAGGTTCGAAATTAATGCAAAAAGGGGAAAGTTACGGGTTACGGGTTATTTTGTTTTTCGATTGTTTACGATTTATAACATGCTGAAAATAATACGGGCATAATAACCCATAACAAACCCATCCATAACTTTTATCTTAATAATCCAGTTCTAATTTCAGCCGGTCTTTTAATTCTTTTACCAGGGGGTATTGTTCTATGATCTTGAGGTATTGTTCTTTACTGCTCATGGTCCTTTCCACCGGTTGGTGACTCTGTTCGTTCTCCACTATTATCACCGAATAAATCAAAGTGCGGTTGCAAAAATGGCTTTGTAAATGCATTACCAGGTCGGCTCTTTCCTGTTCAATAAATTTTTGCTGGATATTATTTTCCGTAACAATTTCAATAGTATTATTATCGACCACTTTCAGTGTGGCCATTTTAAAATTAGTAACCGCCGAATGATTCTTTCTAACAATAAGTTTTTCTATAAAATTGCCCCAGGAAACATACAATTCCTCTTCGGTTAGATCTTTTATATTGTTGCCGTTATTCTTGTTTTGTTCAGATACTTTCTGGCGGATCTTTGCCAATGAAGCGATACCGGTGGAGGGTCGTTGTGTGGTGGCCGGTGATTGAGCAGAGAATTTACTTTCCGGTTCTTCAATCATTAATTTGGCTTCGGCCCCGGGTACAACTATTTGTGGCTTGAGACTTGCGGACTGCAGCTCTTCCTTAACTTTTATTATGGGTACTGCCCGGAATGCTACCGGCTTTGTTACTTCAACCAATTTTTTTTTACTTACTACGCCGTCATTATTTACCAACCCGATGGCCTGATGTAAATAACTCAATTTGATGATCGTTAATTCCACCAGCAATCTTTTGTTTCGTGCCAGCTTATAATTTATTGCTGCTTCAGTAAGTAAGTTTAATGCGGCGATCAACCAGCCTGCATCAATATTTTGTGCAGCCAGCGAATACTTCTGCTTAAAATCTTCTGCTACTTCCAGTAATAGGGCGGCCCTGGAATCTTTACTCACCAGGATATTGCGGATGAATTCTGCAAAACCTTCCAGTACCGTATCCCCTTCAAAACCCTTGCGGTTGATCTCGTCATACAGCAACATGGCGTCACTCATCTGCTGCTGCTGCATAAAATCCAAAAACTTAAAATAATAATCCTCGTCTAAAATATTCAGGTGCTCTAAAGTATTCGTATAATTCAATTCGCCGTTGGTAAAACTTACGATCTTATCTAAAATACTTAAAGCATCCCTTAAACAACCTTCGCTTTTTTGGGCAATGATATGCAGCGCCGCTTTATCCGCTTTGATGGCTTCTTTTTCACAGATCTCCTGCAGGTGTTCTACGGTATCGCTGTTGGTGATACGTTTAAAATCAAATATCTGGCAGCGGCTTAAAATGGTGGGGAGAATTTTATGTTTCTCGGTTGTCGCCAAAATAAAAATGGCGTAGGGCGGCGGCTCTTCCAGCGTTTTTAAAAATGCATTGAATGCTGCTGAACTTAACATGTGCACCTCGTCAACGATATATACTTTGTATTTACCGGCCTGTGGCGCAAAACGTACCTGCTCCACCAAACTCCTGATATCATCTACCGAGTTGTTACTGGCCGCATCCAGTTCATGAATATTCAAAGAAGTACCTGCATCAAATGAAACACAACTATTGCAGACATTACAGGCTTCTCCTTCTTTGGTTTGATTTTCGCAATTGATGGTTTTAGCGAGTATCCTTGCACAGGTAGTTTTACCAACACCTCTCGGGCCACAAAACAAAAAAGCATGAGCGAGCTGGTTATTCTTTATGGCATTTTTTAATGTAGTGGTAATATGCGCCTGGCCCACCACAGTAGAAAAATTTTGCGGCCTGTACTTGCGTGCTGAAACGATGAATTTATCCATACCCCCATCCCCTAAAGGGGAGTTATTTAATGAATTATTTTTTTAAGATACACTGCAAGTTAATAAACTGTTTACTCTTATTAATAAAACTAAACTTCTTTCAAATTTATTCTGCACATTTCTCCTCTTCAGCGGATGGGGGCAAATCAAATTAATATCGGGTGCCGCTTAAATTCTTTTGTATGGTCGAATAAATAGCGGTAAGTGGCCAGGTTTCTGCTCCTGTAGGTCTCCCCAATACTATTTGCTATGTTGAGCATTTTTGGATTAAAATCGCCGATCCACTGCATTTCATATTTTTCATACCGCGGCTTGTTGCTGGTCTGGATAACTTTGGCAGATTCGGCAATGATGTAAGCATCTACGCCCTTTCCCTGCCATTCGGGAACCACGCCAAACACCAGCCCCGTAAATTTATCATTGGCCATAAATTTTTTCAACCACAAAAATTTCAATTTCTGGAATAAACCAAATTTCCCGTCGAGGTGTTTGAACCACTGGTTAAGGTCGGGAAGGTTGATGAACATGGCTACCGGGTCGCTATGATGATAGGCGAACCAGATGATCTTTTCGTCCATAATGGGTTTCATCTTTTTAAACATAAGAAGCACCTGTTTTTGCTCCATTTGTTTTAAACCCCCGTGTCCTGCCCATGCTTTGTTATACACCGTGGCAAAATCACCTGCAAATTTTTCTAACTGGCTTTTTTTAATAGTAGCCGAACTAAAGCCGCCCAATCTTTCCACTGCGTTGTGGCGCTCCCATACTTTCGCAACAAGAGGTGCCTGTGGTTCCATACCGAAGCAGACCTGGTTAAAAAAAACTTTAAACCCATAATCTTCCAGGAGACTAACGTAATAAGGAAGGTTATAATTCATACAATACATGGGCTCATAAAAGCCTTTGGTAACCAGCCCCCACCAACGGTCACGTTCGCCAAAATTAATGGGGCCGTCCATTGCTTCCATACCTCTTTGCTGCAGCCATTCTTTTACAGTATCCAATAACAGGTGGGCAGCTTCCTGGTCGTTAACACATTCAAAAAAACCCATACCTCCTACGGGTACATCATCGCCTTTATTTTTATATTTTTTGTTGGTAAAAGCAGCAATACGGCCGATCAGTTTTCCATAGTCATCGGTTAACAGCCATCGGTCCGCTTCCCCAAAACGGAAAGCCTTATTCTTGTCTTTATCAAAAACATCGTTAATGTCTTTGTCAAGCGGCCTTATCCAGTTAGGATCATTTTTATAGATCTCTACCGCCACCAGCAAAAACTGTGCGGCTGTAGTGGTATCAGTTACTTTGATCAATTGCATGGAGGCAAAATTAAGTATTTCGCAGCTTGAAATCCTCCCCTGCCTTTTGGCTAAAAAAGAATAACGGTGCCATAGACAAACGCTGTTCTATGCACAACCTCTCAAACCATCATTTCACCATTAATCAAAACACACCGTATTTTCCCTATCTTGAAGTCTAGATTTGCATTTATGGGTAAAACGAGTGTAAGATATTGGATCTGCCAGGTGCTGGGCTGGGGCGTATTTGGATTGATCCACATCTATTTTAACCTTGTGGTATTTGCAGAGATGTTTTCTCAACATGGTGGCCAGAACCAATACCTGATCAGTCTCGGTATATTTTTAATTTCAGGCATCGTATGTACCCATATTTTAAGAACCATTATTAAAAAAACCAACTGGCTCAGGTTTTCTTTGAATAAAATATGGGGCCTTTTCATCATCGGCATCGGCGCTACCGGTTTGTTATTGTTTTATGGCGGCAATGCAATAGAACATAATACCCCCTATTCTTTTGATGATTTCATCCAAAAAAATAAACTGGAAAGGGCTAAAAAATTAGAGGCCAATGCAGGGCTTGATACCATTAGATATTACAGTACTGCTCCTGTTAAAGATTCTTTAAGCCTGAAAACAATTTCCGACATAAAAAAAAATACCGGCTGGCACCGCAACTCACAGGGCGTATGGAAGTTTGACGATAAGGGCGACCTGCTGGGCATCTACCAAAATCTTTTACTCATTGCTTTATGGTTTTTGATCTATATCGTTTATCATTATGTAGATAAGAACCGTAATGATCAGCTGGACCGGTTGAAGCTGGAAAGTACTGTTAAAGAGCTGGAATTAAAAACCATAAAATCTCATATCAACCCCCATTTCATTTTTAATTCACTCAACAGTATAAGGGCTTTGGTGGATGAAAACCCCGAAAGGGCGAGAACGGCCATTACCGAACTCAGCAATATATTACGCAGCAGTATGAAGGCTGAAAAATCGGAGACGGTTTCTTTGCAAAAAGAACTCGATATCGTGAAGGATTATCTTGCTTTGGAACATATGCGTTTTGAAGAAAGATTAAACGTAGAAATGGATATCGACGAGGATACTTTAAGCCAGCAGGTTCCCCCGATGATGCTGCAAACCCTGGTGGAAAATTCTATTAAACATGGCATCAGTAAACTGGTGAATGGAGGCGTGGTGCGTATCGTGGCTGATTTTAAAGGTGATAACCTGGAATTGCTGGTACAGAATACCGGGCAGCTCAATGGCAATATGAATGGTGATGGCTTTGGTATTAAAAGTACACAGGACCGCCTCAACCTGATGTACCAGGGCAAAGCACATTTTGAAATAAAGAACCTCAACGGCAATATGGTAGAAAGCAAGGTCACCATGCCGGTTAGCATTTAAATATTCAACATTAAATAAACTAAACATTACTATGCAAAAAGCTGTAATTATTGATGATGAACGTTTGGCAAGAAATGAATTAAAAAAACTGTTGCTCGAATTCCCGGAGATAGAAGTTGTGGGCGAAGCGGCCAATGCGAATGAAGGTTTGGAAAAGATAGAGAACCTTTCCCCCGACCTGGTTTTTTTAGATATACAGATGCCGGGCAAGACCGGCTTCGACATGCTGCTGCAGTTAGAAAAAGCGCCGCACGTTATTTTCACCACCGCCTACGATGAATATGCACTAAAAGCTTTTGAAGTTAATGCGCTGGATTACCTGATGAAACCGGTAGAGCCTAAACGCTTAGCCGATGCATTACAAAAGTTACAGCAGGCTGAAGAAAAAGAACTCGCCGCAACAATGGCCGGCATCAACCGGGGTATGCTTACAGAAGCCGACCAGGTTTTTGTGAAAGATGGGGAACGCTGCTGGTTTGTGAAACTGGGTGAAGTGCGTTTGTTCGAAAGCGTGGGTAATTATGCCAAAGTATTTTTCGGTTCCAACAAACCATTGATCTTAAAATCGCTCAATGCGCTGGAAGAAAGGTTGGATGAAAAGGTTTTTTTCCGGGCCAACCGCAAGCATATTGTAAACCTCAGGATGATAGAAAAGATAGAGCCTTATTTCAACGGCGGACTTTTACTGGAATTGCACGGTGGCGAAAAAGTGGAAGTTAGCAGAAGGCAGGCAGTGAAGTTTAAGGAAATGATGAGCCTTTAAGAATTTTCGGTTTACTGTTTCCGGTTTGGAGTTTTTTAAGATTGTTACTTCATTATTATTTCTTAGTCTAATAAAAGTTAAACATGTCTTTGAACAAATTATTATTTGCGTCTGCAATGGCGTTCTGTACTTTTTCTGCAACAGCGCAGGATATTGATAAAATAATTAATGCTACCGAAGTAGAGCGTATCGAAAAGATACTTAGTGCGGATGATATGCAGGGACGTAAAACATTTACACCCGGTATCGATAAAGCTGCGGATTTTATTTCGGGAGAATTTGCAAAGAGTAAGCTGCAGTTCTATGGAGACAACAAATCTTATTTCCAGGAATTTATCATGACCAAAGCAAAACCGATTTTAGTAACCGGTGCACTAGATAGCGAACCACTCAGTACTGCTAATGTTACTGCCAATACTACCAGCGCTGAAATCAATATCAGTTCTTTAAAAGATTACCAGGTAGTGGTAGTAAAAAAAGAAGATGATTTTTCTAAAATAGTTTTTCCTGTATTTGACCTGGAGAAAAATGTGATCGTATTGGTAGATACTGCACACACCCGTCGTTTTAAAGGCATGCAGCGTTTTGCAGGTAATGCAAAATTTCAATCTCCTGTTTCACAAATATTTATTTTAACTGCTAACCTCAACCCCGCTTCAATTGACCTTCATATCAAAAATGAAATGACAGAGCAGCACCTTAAAAATGTGGTAGGTGTATTGCCAGGTAAAAGTAAAAAAGAAGAGTACGTTGTATTTGGAGGCCATTACGATCATTTGGGTATTGGCAAGCCGGATAAGAATATGGACAGCATTTACAACGGGGCCAACGATGATGCTGCGGGTACAACTGCAGTGATAATGCTGGCAAAATATTTCAGTGCATTAAAAGAGAAGAATGAACGCACGTTAGTTTTTGTTGCTTTTACTGCGGAGGAGATCGGTGGTTTTGGCAGCCGTTATTTCAGCAAGCAATTAAATGCAGATAAAGTAATGGCCCTGTTCAATATTGAGATGATCGGTACCGACAGTAAATGGGGTAACAACAGCGCCTACATTACCGGCTACGAAAAAAGTGATATGGGCAAAATCTTACAGGCTAATCTCAGCGGTTCTAAATTTCATTTTGAACCCGATCCTTATCCCAAACAAAATTTATTTTACCGCAGCGACAATGCTACGCTTGCAGCATTGGGCGTTCCTGCTCATACGATCTCTACTTCTAAAATGGAAGAAGCCCCCAACGATGAACCGAATTATCATAAACAAAGTGATGAGATCGGTACATTGGATATGACCAATATGGCTGAGATCATTAAAGCCGTTGCCATCAGCAGCAAAACTATTGTAAGCGGAAAAGATACCCCGTCAAGAGTGGAGAAGCCCAAAGATTAATGCGGTATTGACTTTGTTTGCATAGCAGCGTTCACTATTTTTACCTGTAAACAATATGGTTGAAATCTTTGACGACATCAGAAAACTATACCAGTTCAAAGCTCCCTGTGAGGCGTTGACAGACTATATTGAATTTTTTTCCGAGACTTCTTTGGATACCAGCAGGCAACTGGTTACTACAGAAAAATATACAATAAAGCTTTTCCCCAGTTATACGCCTACTATCTGGATCAATCTTGGCTTGCCTTATACTTTAAAAAATGGCAGCAACCAATTTTATATTAATGCCGGTACGGATATTCTTTTACTCAGAAATGCTATTGTAGAACGAACTAACTTCCGCAGTGATAATATCTTTACCGTTAAGTTTCATCCCGGCGGGTTTGAAGCGGTGTTTGGCGTACAACAAAATAAAATAGGCGGGGATATCATTAATGTGAAAAGCCTGCTTTCTTCCAGCCTGCTCTTAAAATTTAAAAGGCTGGATTATTTTGAAGACAGGATGAATTTACTGCAGCATTATTTTTTGGGCCTTTTAAATGTAAAATTTGCAGATAATTACCTGTACAAAAAAGTGAAGCAAGCAGTGAGTACGTATACCCTCTCTGCAATGACATACAGTAATATTAAATTAGCCAATGAAATGTTCATAACAGATAAAACATTGTATCGGTATTTTAAAAACCTGGTAGGCATCGCCCCAAAAAAATATTTTTCAATAATAAGAGCAAGAACTGCCCTTACTTCATATGTTACCCATAATGCAACTTTTTCTCCTTATGATTATGGCTTTTATGACATGAGCCATTTTCGTAAAGAGGTCGTTATATTTACCGGTCAAAAATTAACGGCATGGGGTTCCTGATTTTGTCCGGTTTTTACTCTTTTCCTTAGGCGGTAAATTTTAAATTGTGTTTCAAAAAAGTTACCATGAAATGTATGCTGTTATTGCTGCTGTTATTTGCTTTTTCAAAAAAAAATATTGCCCAGAATGACGTAGCCTACATTGAGCCCTGTGCCTGCATGATAAAAATTGATACGGGCCTGGTTTCCAAATGTGGTTACCTGGTAGTTCCTGAAAACAGGCAAAAGCCCCACGGCAGAAAGATCAAAATACCCTTTGTATTTGCGCAGAAGCCGGACGCTGACCCGGTTAAAAATATTACGTTGTATACAACAGGTGGCCCTGGATACAGCACCATCGCCAACTTTGACAGTATCAGGTACCGGTCAGACTTTTTAAAATTTGGCGGGTTTATCGTGTTTGACCAGCGGGGCACTTCATTATCGTTGCCTTGTTTAACCTGCAATGAAGTTACTGAAGCAGTCAAAAGGGCTTACAGAGAAAACCTCCCAATTGATAGTTTGGAATTAGATGCCGTAACTAAATGCCGGAAACGGTTAGCCGCAGATGGGATTGATCTTTCCGCATACAATACTATTGAAAGCGCTGCGGATATTAATGACCTGAGGGCAGTTTTACATCTTGATTCTCTTAACTTATTAGGGATATCGTACAGTGGTGGCTTAATGCTCACCGTAGCAAGAAATCATCCGGCTGCTGTAAGATCATTGCTGTTAAACTCGCCCCTCCCCGGTTTTGCCAACTATGAAGAAGATGCATTGTTCAATATTAATGAAGCGCTTAACCAGGTATTCGACAATTGCGAAAAAGATTCGACCCATGATGTACGATACCAAAATTTAAGAACCCGTTTCCACCAATATTTTAGTGCCATTAGCGGCAAGATCTTTACGATAGGTTATGTTGAAAAGGATGGACATGATACTTTACAAATACATTATACAAAAAATGACCTGCTGGATGTGGTGATCAACCGGGTAAATAATGCGCAGTTGCAAACTGTTCCTTATGTAATGGCCGAGCTGATGGACGGAAATCATTACCGGTACATCACTGAATTATTGGACGACAATTTTGCCGGCAATATAAATTTATCACACGGCATGCGTTACTCGGTATATTGTTCTGAACAGATCGCTTACGCAAACCCTGCATTGATCAGGAGACAGGAGTCAATGTTACCCTGGCTTTCGGGCTATGCATTTAATAATGTTAATCATGGTATATGCAGCTGCTGGAAGGTAAAGGCTGAGCCTGCCATTGTAAAAACGCCCGTATATTCAACTGTTCCTGCACTACTATCCTCGGGTGATGCAGATCCCTGGTGCCGTCCCTTTTACAACAGGCTGATTAAACGCTATATACCCAACAGCCAGTTGCTGATCATTCATAACCGGGCACATGGTTCAGGCTTTGGAATCGATGGAATAGATTTTGTAAAAATGTTTATGAACCATCCTTATCAAAAAATAATCTCCACTTCAAAAAATGTGATCGTAGAGTAAAAAAGTATACTGCTGCAGGATTAAACTTTATTGAATAACCGTATTGTAGGTTAATTTTCATACATCCTTTGATCCAACATCATTCACCTGCTGCTGTTGTCCGGCAAGACCCCGACCATGGCGAAAATAAATCCGAAGGAGTTTTACAATTTTACCGGCACACTATGCACGGCTGCAGCCATTTCTTTTATAAGACCTGGATCTTTTTCAATCGCATTGCCCACTACTATTACGTCGGCACCGGCTTTGCAGTTGAGGTAAGCTTTTTCAGGTTCAATGATTCCGCCGCCGATAATTAAAGGGACAGCAATGGATTTGGAAACCTTAGCGATCATGTCTTCAGTGATAGCGAGTTTGGCACCGCTGCCGGCATCCATATAAATTAATTTCATGCCCAGCATTTCGCCGGCCATGGCGGTACACATGGCAATCTCATTTTTATCAGCAGGTATAGGAGCTGCATTACTTATATAAGACACCGTAGTGGGTGCCCCGCCATCGATCACCATATAACCGGTAGGCATGATCTCGAGGCCGCTTTGTTTTACCACGGGCGCACTGATCACATGCTGGCCAATGAGCAGGTCGGCATTTCGCCCACTGATAAGGGATAAGTATAATAAGGCATCGGCGTATTTGCTTAACTGGTTTGGACTGCCTGGGAAAAGTATAGTGGGAATAGTGCAGGACTTTTTGATCAGTTGCAAGCATTCGTCTAAATAACTGGAGATGACAAGGCTGCCGCCTACAAAGAAATAATCCACACCTGCCTCGGAGGAAAGCCGGATCAATTGCTCCATATTATTATCGTTCACCTTATCAGGGTCGATCAATACAGCAAAAGATCTTTTGCCTGTTTGTTTTCGTTCGGTTAATGAATTATAGATGCCTTTGGTCATTCCCTGTCTGATTGATTGCAAAAATGTAAAAAAAAACCGTCTTACCGAAATAATAGACTCAAATAAGATGGATATGGCTGCAATTTCCTTCTTTTTATCGGTAAATTTGTGATAATCACTTACAATTGATGATTTTACCTTTCAATACAACTCCTTGCACACTTTGAGCGCATACTACTTAACACTAAAATTTATAATGAATTGGTAACTTTATGCTATACAGGCTCCGGGAATCGGAATCTGGTTAATTTTGAATCATGACTGATATATCTTCAGAGATAAAATTTAAAACGGCCCGCAGCGGGGGCAAAGGCGGCCAGAATGTGAATAAAGTAGAAACGATGGTAGAAGGTTACTGGCACCTGGAAAGCTCCGCATTCTTTAACTCCGAAGAAAAACAACGGCTACAGGAAAAATTAGCGAACAAGATCAATTCGGAAGGGTTTTTACTCGTGAAGAACCAAACCGAACGAAGCCAGCTCGCCAATAAACAATTGGTGGTAGAAAAGATGAATGACCTGGTTAATAAAGCACTGATCATTCCTAAAAAACGAAAAGCCACCAGGCCATCCAAAGCGGCCAGGGAAAAACGTATTGAATTCAAAAAGAAAATAGGTACGCTGAAAGATTTCAGGAAAAAAATAAGCCCGGAGAAATGGTAAACCGCCCGCCTGGAAAAAAATTGGCGCTGTTGTTGGTGCTTTTTACAGGCGTATTGTACAGTAATGCACAGCACACAAGCCCGTTGCGTGTAAAACGCGGCACCGTAAAGATTAATCTCCTAAACAGGGTGAAAGAAGCACCGGTTGTTTTGGACAGCAGTGAATACAGCAATCCTTTTAATGAGACCTACTACATATCAAGGTTGAAATATTATATCAGCAATATAAGTTTAAATAATACCCAACAACCTTTCACGGAACAGGGTAGCTATCATTTGATCGATGCCGGCGATACTGCGTCTTTACATTTTAATTTGGATGCAGCAGCTAATACTTACAGCAGTATCTCTTTTATGCTGGGTGTAGACAGTATAAAAAATGTAAGCGGCGCACAAAGCGGTGCACTCGACCCTTCACATGGCATGTTCTGGACATGGAACAGCGGTTATATCATGTTTAAATTAGAAGGCAGTTCACCAGCGTCCGCAGTTATCAATCATAAAATTGAATACCATATTGGTGGTTTTGAAGGACCCAATAATGCACTGCAATTAATTACGCTTCCATTCGCAGCACCATTGCAGGTACAACCAGGAAAAAATATTGAAATAATAATTACGGCTGATCTTGATAAATTGTGGCAGGGTATGTATGATCTCAAAATCGCAGAAACACCTGCAGTAATGACTCCCGGAATTTTATCAAAAAAAATATCGGGCAATTACGCCAGGATGTTTACCATTAAAGAAGTAGGTGTATTGTAAGGTTTCCAACCTTACCATACACCTAAAATAAAAAATACATTTACAAGTTTGAAAACCTTACAAGAAACCTGGTAATGAACAAATGAAAATTAAAGTCACCATAGGATTGATCGTATTCATCTGCACTGCATTTATTTTTATAGCAGCGTCAGAAAAAGATAAGGATCCCTATAAACCTACTTACCTTAAATTAGAAATTCCAAAAGGCTGGCCCAAACCCGCCACAAATATTTTTGCCGGCAATCCCCTGACCGAACAGGGTTTTCAATTGGGTAAAAAATTATTTTATGATGGCCGCTTAAGCAAGGATGGCAATTTTGCCTGCGCCGGTTGCCACCAGCAGTTTGCAGCTTTTGCTACTTACGACCATGATTTCAGCCATGGTTTTAATAATTTATTTACTACCCGTAATGCACCACCGCTTTTTAATTTAGCATGGGTACCTTTATTGCATTGGGACGGCGGCATCAACCATATTGAAGTGCAGCCTTTGGCCCCACTCACCGCACACAATGAAATGGCAGAAAACATTGACAGCGTTTTAAAAAAATTAAGAAAGGATACTGCTTATCCTAAATTATTTAAAGCAGCATTTGGTACTACGCTGATCAACAGCCAGCGCATGCTGAAAGCTTTGGCGCAGTTTACCGGTTCAATGATAAGTTGCAACAGTAAATACGATAAAGTATTAAGGGGAGAAGCAGTTTTTACAGCTGCTGAACAAAAGGGGTACGAATTTTTTAAATTAAAATGTACCGGCTGCCATAAGGAACCCTTACTCACCGACAATTCTTTTCGCAGCAACGGGCTCGACGTTAATACTTACCTGAATGATTATGGGCGCATGAGGGTCACCAATGATAAAAATGATTCGTTGAAATTTAAAGTGCCGAGTTTACGGAATCTTACCTTAACCTTTCCTTATATGCACGATGGCCGCTTTTATACAATTGGTCAGGTGCTGGATCATTACCGCAATGGTATCAATACCGCTCAGCCCACTTTGGATAGCCTGTTAAAAAACCGCATTGCTATGAACCCAAGGGAAAAGGCTGAGCTGATCTATTTTTTATTCACGCTTACAGATACAGCGTTTGTTAAAAACCCAAGGTTCTCTTTACTTTGATTGTCATTATCCCGCATGGAATTATTGTTTACGCTTACTCCTAAGCGTTTCTAATATCTGCCTTTGTTTTTCTATTTCTGACTGCTGGCTGGTTTGATTTTTTTTATTGTTTTCTATATCCTGTTCAATATTCTTTCTTTTCTTTTCCAGGCTTTGCCCGTCATCGATCAGGTTAGTATATTTTTTGTCGGCTTTTTTTACCGCATCTTCCTGTGCCATGATCTGTTGCTCGAGGTCGTAGGCGGCGATCATGTTCACAATACTGTCGAGGTATCCCTTTGCATGTTGCATCACACGGGTATCGCTGCTGTCGCTTACAAAAGCGTCAAAGCCTTTTGATACCATTAAAGTAAGCGTTGAATTTTCTTTTTCTTTCCTGCTTTTCCTGTCGGCCATAAAATACAGGTCATAATTATCGTTGCCAAGATCGGAGAGCCTTACGCCTTTATACACTGTAAAACCCTTACTGTCTTTTCCTTTATAGCCCATCTGTTCCATTTTATTGTCAATGGCATCCCGGATAGTTTTTTCGGGGAAAGGAATGTCATTTACTACAGCCTCGCGGTTGATCTTTTGATATGCCACTGTAACTATGCGGGATTGTGCTGTTGCTGCTGCACACAGTACTATTGAAAATAGCAGCGCGATAAAGTATCTCATATTACTTTTGTTTGAACAAAGATAGATTTTGTTGGCAAACTGTTACCATCACTATTTTAAAATAAATTGAAATTATCCGGTAAATTTGAATCTAAATCACCAGAGAATTGAGTAATATCAGGAAATTAGCCGGGCAAACGATGTGGTATGGTGTAAGTTCTATTGCCGCCAGGTTTTTAAATTACCTGGTTACCCCCTATCTCACCAACGTATTAAAATCGGAAGACTATGGCAAAATGAGCCTGGTGTATTCTGTGTTGCCCTTTTTAAATGTGCTGTTTACCTATGGTTTGGAAACGGCTTTTTTCAGATTCTCTAATAAAGAAGAAAATAAAAAAACTATTTACAACACTACGGCCACTTCTATTATCATCAGTACTTTTTTATTGGGAGTAACGCTTTTATTATTTCACCAGCAACTGGCGAATTTTGCGGGCATCAGCAATTATCCCGAATTGATCAGGTTAAGCATTATCATAATTATGATCGATACTTTGTCGATTATTCCTTTTGCAAAGCTCCGGTATGACGGCCGGCCAAGAAAATATGCATTGATAAAAGTGGCGGGCATACTGGCTTATTTGTTTTTTACCTTTTTCTTTTTATCATTTTGTTTTGTAAGAGTAAAACAGGACCCCACCTCTTTCTGGAGTCATTTTGTAGATATTAACCGTAACCCTGTTTATTATATTGTTATCGCCAACCTTATACAATCAATTATTACATTGGCTTTTTTATACAGGGAAATTTTAGCCATCCGTTTTAAAATTGATACCAGGTTATGGCGGCAGATCATGGTATATTCCATGCCCCTGATTATTGTTGGAATGGGTGGTGTTATTAATGAAACACTGGATAGAATAATGTTGAATTGGTGGGTTCCTGGATCAGAAAGTTTTAAAGAAACACAGGTGGCTATTTACAGTGCCTGCTATAAATTATCCATTTTAATTACCCTTTTTGTACAGGCTTTCCGAATGGGTGCAGAGCCTTTCTTTTTTAAACAGGCCGGAACAGATAATCAGCAACGTACTTATGCAAGGGTGATGAAATTTTTCGTTATTGTTATCAGCATCATGTTCCTGGTAGTAGCAATGTATCTTCCTGTATGGAGAGGTTTTATAGCTTCAAAATTATGGGGCGGCCTTGCCGTGGTGCCTATTTTGCTGTTGGCGAATATTTTTTTAGGTATCTATTATAATCTATCGATCTGGTTTAAGCTCGGCCATAAAACCTCCGCGGGCGCCTATATCACGCTTACCGGTGCAGCCATAACTATTTGTATCAATTACTTTTTTATTCCTCGATATAGTTTTATGGCCTGTGCCTGGGCAACATTTTTTTGCTATGGCAGCATGATGGTAATATCATTTGTTTGGGGGCAAAAACAATACAGGATACCCTATGCCTGGAAAAAATTATGTGCCTATATCGTAATTGCGGTGATGGTTTTCTTTATTCATAAAGGCATTACTTTTTATATAGACAGCAGGGCGGCAGGGCTTGCCATAGCTACAGTGCTTCTTGCGATATATGTTTGGTTTATTGCACAGGTAGAGAAAAAAGAATTGGTTAAGTTGCCTGTTATTGGAAAATATTTTTCGTGAGTGGTGAAACCTGTGTCGTAGGCTTACAGCATACTGTTCGCTACTCACGTCTCCCGATTCACGACCCTTGTCTCACGATTCACGATTCACGTATCACGACCATGCGCAAACTATTACAATATTTATTCAAACGCCCGCTCACCTGGATGGCCAATAAACTCAGCGCGGACCCAAAAAAAGAAGCCGTATTTAAATCACTCACCAAATTGTATTACAGTGCCAGGAAAAACAACAAAAGGGTTTGCAGCCTTACTATTGATGTATCAAAAGATAAATTCATCATCTTCAGCGACCAGCACAAAGGCAACCGCGACTGGGGCGATGATTTTGCCAATAATGAATTCAATTATTTAAAAGCACTGGAATATTACCGCCAGCAAGGTTTTTCTTTTATCAACCTGGGCGATAGCGAAGAGTTATGGAAATATAAACCCGAACAGATCTTACCCAATAACAAAAAAGCTTTTGCCGCAGAAGCCAGCTTTCAACCAAATAATTATTTTAAAACATTTGGCAACCACGACCTGATCTGGAAAAATAAAATAGATGTAGCGCATTATTTGAAAGATAATTTCCTGATGCCGCTGGCTGTTTGTGAAGGTATCATTTTAAAAGCAACTATCCCTCAGGGCCCTGCGGGTAATGAGCAGCCGCTGACCATCTTTTGCACACATGGCCACCAGGGTGATAAAATGAGCGACAACAATGCATTGAGCACATGGATTGTTGCGCATCTTTGGACGCCGATACAACGCTACCTGCGCATCAATGTAAACACACCCAGTAAAGATTTTTCTTTACGCAATAAGCACAACCAGTTAATGCACCAATGGAGCAGCAGGAGGAAAAATATGGTACTGGTAACAGGCCATACGCATCACCCTGTTTTTGCAGCAGGTAAATATTCCAACCACCCTTCCAATACATTTGAAGTAGCCGCCAATGAAAAATTAAGGCCTTCTTATTTCAATACCGGCTGCTGTTGTTTTAATGACGGCGATATTACCGGGATAGAAATTGAAGGCGGGTATATCCGCTTGATAAAATGGCACCAGGAGAATAATATTTCCTCGAGGCTGATATTGGAAGAAAAAAAAATATCCGAGGTGCTTAACGACCTGGATTGATTACCGCAAAGAAAAACAGTTAAAGAGGCTGTGCAGCGTTTACTCAGCGTAAACTCTGCTTCTCCTTTTCGTTGCGGTAAAAGATTATATTCTTTCAAGATCATGGCGTGTAAGATCACTTTCAACATTGCCGGTGTTTAAAGTAGTGGCCGGCTCAAACAACATGATCGACACTTCCTCTTCTGCAACAGGTTTATGTTCTATTCCTCTCGGCACGATCAAAAATTCGTTTGCTCCAATCGTTACCGTCCTATCCCGGAAAAGCATTTGAAATTTCCCTTTCAGCACATAAAATAATTCATCCTCATGATCATGTTTATGCCATACAAATTCGCCCTGGAATTTTACCAGCTTCACGTGCTGGCCATTTAATTCCCCAACAACCCTTGGATTAAAGTAATCATTGAATAAAGAAAGTTTCTGTTCAATATTTATCTTCCCCATTGTAATTAAATTATTTGGTAATGCATACCCGTAAAAATATTTCCAATTTTACTGAGGTGGCAGGTTTTAATTTCTAACGCAGAGATAACTCAGTGTATACTCTGTTGCTCATTTTCTCAGCGATGACTAATCATCATCTTTCTTTGCATTCAATTTTATAAATGCTGCTCTCCTCGGTGCAGGCATCATGCTATGCAATCCTTTTACGCCCTTCCATATCACTTCGCTGAATTCAAGATCCGGTATCCTGTCTTCTTTGCTGAAATCAAATCCTGCCGAACGTTGTGATAATTCATTCCACACCAGGTTGGTTTGGGTAAGGTCTATTTGTGCAGGGAGTGCGCTAAATGACGTATAATTGGGTTGGGCTGTAAAGCAGCGCCAGAGCGGTGTTGCAGCTGCATCGTATTGGCTCATCGGTGCAATACCCAATATCAGTTCCATCGTACGCAACATACCGCTGGTGGTGTACGGCGTATGATCTACAAAATTCCGCTTTACATAAGGCCCTACAACATATGCAGGGCTGCGGTGCGCATCTACATGGTCGGGGCCATTTTGCGCATCATCTTCCAGGATAAATACAATACTTTCTTTCCACACGGCACTATTACTTAAATATTCAATAAACATACCTACAGCCAGGTCATTATCGGCCACATGTGCAAATGGCGTGGGCCTGTTTTTAGCCATACCTTCTGTATGATCATTGATGAGGCGCAACGTATTCATTTTAGGTAAAGCATTTATCGCCACCAAACTATCAAAATCCCTTTTCCATTGACTTACCCTTGTAGTATCCCTCACTTTCTGATCCCAGCTGGTAAAGTAAGTACAAAAATGATTTTCCAAAACAGGAATATTCGCTTTATAGTCATCTGCAAATTCACCATAAGTGCGGTAACTAATCCCGGCTTTTTTACAGGCATCCCAAATAAAACCTCCTTTATTATTGGCAATTTTTCTTGTTCCTTCCGCATCATAGCCGCCGCCGCGTCCGCCATAACTCGTTACCCAGTTCTTTTCTAAATAATCTGTTGCATAAGCGCCCAGGCTCCAGTTATGTCCATCGGCACTTACTTCACCGTCTACGTAAAAATTATCCAGCAACACAAAATCTTTTACCAGCTTATGTTGATTCGGTGTAATTTTTTCACCAAACAAAACCAAGGAAGTATCACCGTTACCCTCCTTCACATCCCCCAGCACCTGGTCGTAAGTGCGGTTTTCTTTAACAATGTAAAAAACATATTTAATAGGTGAAGGTTCCCCGATCTTTTGAGGGATAGGATTGCCGGCTTCGCCTTTTGATACCTTTTCTCTATCCTTAGTGTAAGGCGTGTTTTTGTATACCTGTTGAGCGTAGCTGCTTAATTGTCTTTCAGAAGGTATGTCAATGATACTCATTGTACCTTTCATCAAACCGCCAATGTATTGCGGGCCATCTTCATCATCCGCCTGGTATTTTACGCGGCGCTTCACCGGGTTAGGGCCTTTTGGATTTGCAAAAGAAGAAAAACCTTTCCCGTTGGTGACAAATATTTTTTTACCAATTACTTTTACGCAGGTAGGATACCAACCAACAGGAATAAATCCTTTTGACCTGCTGCTGCCCGGTTTACTCACATCAAAAACTGCGAGGCAATTATTATCGGCATTGGCAATAAATAATTGCTTTTCATCACTACTCAATGCAAGGCCGTTGGTAGTGCTGCCCTGGGGGGCATCGGGATATAATGAAGCAGTAAGGGTTTCAATAATTTTTTGTTGCTTCGTATCAATAACCGAAACCGAATTATCCAATGCATTGGCAACAAATAAATAATTTCCTTTTTTATTTAAACATAGTTCATTGGGATGATCGCCCACATTGACCGACCCTGCCAGTATCCTTTTTTCGGTATCAAATACCACGACCTTTTTTTCACCCCAGATTGAAATATACAATTGCTTTTTATCGGGGGATAATAAACAGGTATATGCTTCTGCCTCCAGCTTTACCTGGAGCACTGTATTTTTTTCAATAAGATCAATAATATATAATGAATTGTCATCCTTGGTAACTACATACAGCAGATGTTTTGCATCGTCGATCTCGATACCGGCCGGAGAAATTTTATTCGGCCACTTTTTACCCAGTATGATACTGTCTTTCAATACCAGTTTATTATTTACAATTGCATATTGCAATATCCAGTTATCATTACCGCCGCCCGCATACAAATATTTTTCATCGCTGCTGAAATGAAGGCCGACCCAGCTTTTTTTAATTTCAATATTATCCAATATTTGCTCGCTCTTTGTGTTAATGAGCTGCAGCGTTTGTTTGCCCTGGCCATTATTGGTAACGGCCATTAATTTTTTTGAACTGCTTACTGCCATGTTTAGGGGAAGGTCACCCAACTTTATACTCCGGCCGGCCGGCGAGAGCGACCAGCCATTGGGTAAGGTCAGCTGTTTCTGGGCCGTTATTGCAAGGGACAACAACAGGAAACAAATCACAAAGCTGTATATTTTTTTCATTGCACTATAATTTAAGACATGAAATTAAAGTACGAATTACGCAAATAAAAAACTAAAACGGAATAACTTTATATTATATCTATATTAAAAAATAATCTAAAGAATTGTAATAGTCCGTATAGTCCGTGTTCTATAATTCGTGCGTCACCTATTAATATTTTTTACTAAGATCATAGATTATCTTTTTATCGCCTTCATTGATCTTAGGTATACTATCCTGCTGCACAAAATGTAACTTAAATGCTTTAATGGCGGCAATGGAATCCCTGGTATCATAACCAATGATGCGTAAAGATTGCACCGCGTTAAAATTCTCCGGCAATTTAACAGCAGCGGTATCAAACCAGTTACCGAAACCATTTTGCGCCAGCAATTGCCAGGGGAAATATTTATTGGGATCCACTTTTCTTTTAGGTGCAATATCAGAATGCCCGATAAAATTTGCGGTGGGAATATTATTGTCCTTCTTTAATTTTTTCAGTAACTGCAGCAAACTGTTGATCTGCGGTTCAGTAAAAGATTCAAAGCCATTATTATCGAGTTCAATCCCAATACTGCTGCTGTTTACATCGGTGAGGTTGCCCCATTTACTGTTACCTGCATGCCACGCCCTGAGGTAATCATTCAGCATATGGTGTATCGTGCCGTCTTTACAAATTACATAATGAGCACTCACCTGTGTACGGGTAAGCGTGAACGTGCGGAGTGTACTGTCGCAGGCATTTTGTGCCGTATGATGTATAATTACGAAGTTAGGTTTACGCATCCCGAAATTAGTAGTGCCTACCCATTGCCCTGCATTCATCGCACTGTCAATAGTACCGGGTTGCTTACGTAATTCTTTTGAAAAAAATTTCGCCTGTTTTTTATAGGCTTTATTAGTGGCTGCATATTTATTATTGCTGCAGCTGTTAACGGCAACAACAATAACCAACATTAAAATTATTTTGTAACGCATGCACCATTTTTTTAAAAAGGAAAGTTACTATAAAAACACTGCACGCATTACGAACAATAAAAAAAGCTGCCCCGAAGACAGCCTATTATTAATTATTACTTGTTACCTGTTCATTACAACGTGGCCATATCAATAACAAACCTGTACCGCACATCGCCTTTAAGCATTCTTTCGTAAGCTTCATTGATATCTTTAATTGCGATCACTTCTACATCGCTTACAATATTATGTTTGGCGCAGTAGTCGAGCATTTCCTGCGTTTCAGGGATACCCCCGATCAATGACCCGGCCAAACTTTTTCTTCCAAAAATTAAATTGAAAGCAGGTATCTGTGCAGGTGTTGGCGGCGCACCCACGCATACCATTACACCATTGGTTCGCAGCAGCCCCAGGTAAAAATTATAGTCATGTTCTGCCGATACGGTATCTAAAATAAAATCGAAGTAACCCGTTACTTTTTTTACCTGTTCAGGATCACTGGTCAATACAAACTGTTTTGCACCCAGCCGTTTGGCATCTTTTTCTTTCGAGGGTGAATGGCTGAGCATGGTTACTTCGGCACCCATGGAAGCTGCGAGTTTTACACCCATATGACCAAGGCCTCCCAATCCCAATACACCTACTTTTTGTCCCTTGCCTACTTTCCAGTGGCGCAGGGGTGAGTAAGTAGTAATGCCTGCGCAAAGCAATGGCGCCACTCCTTCCAATGGTAATTTATCGGAAATATGCAACACAAAATCTTCATGTGCCAATATGCTTTTGCTGTAGCCGCCGAGGGTATACCCACTTCCATCTTTTTCCTGTCCATTGTAAGTACCCACCATACCGTTACTACAATACTGTTCAAGGCCATCCTTACAATTATCACATTCCCTGCAACTGTCTACCAGGCATCCTATGGCGGCAAGTTCGCCCACTTTAAATTTTGTTACCGCGTTTCCAATGGCGCTAACTTTTCCTACGATCTCATGGCCGGGTACACATGGATACATCGTACCACCCCACTCGTCGCGAACAGTGTGCAGGTCGCTATGGCAAACACCGCAGTATAAAATATCTATCTCCACATCATGTGGCTTTGGAGTTCTTCGGTTAATCGTCCACGGGGCTAATGGTGTGCTGGGACTTTGTGCAGCATAAGATCTTGTTGATGACATAACTTTAATTTTATTTGAGGCAAAGATACCCGGTAATCATTACAAGCTGTTGAAAAAATATTAAACGTTGTGGAATATCTTTAAAAATTGCAGACTGTACAATTAATTAGTTTGCGGGGTTGAAGGCTGATAATTTGGTGACAGATCAATGTACTGATTTTTTGTAATGGAATAATTTTGTTTTATCCATTGGATGCGGGCCATTTATTTCATCTTGAGTCAAATTTAAACGGAAATCATTAAACAAAACGTTCATTAAAGAGGCTTCCAAACGGAATTCAAAATAATTATGGGTGGTATCGCTTACAGTAAATACAAATCTTTTGTCGGGGCACCATTCAAACAATAACACGATACTGTCTGCCGTAGCTGCCGCAGCCCTTATAAAGTCCTGTTCTTCAGTATCAGCCTGTACTTCTTTATCACCTGACCTGATGACAGCATGTACCAGCTTTTTTATATACTCATTATCATCGATGATATGGATGGTTATTCCCGGGCTCGCTTGTTTTCTTGAAAGCAGCTGGCTGTAATCTTTCGATTGATTTAGCGGGCTGTTAAAAATGATCGTGTTCTTTTCCTGCTTCCATTGCCCTTCGCCCGAACGGTCGGGTGCACCATAAGAAAAGAAAAAATTAAAACTATGATCCGGATTCAATTTAAAACCCGGGGCAGTTTCCATTACACCCTTCAAATAATACGCTCCCACCACCGAAGCTGTTGTAGTTTGGGCTTCCATTGTAAATGCCATTAAGACTGCGTAAATAAAAAATAAGTAACGTTTCATTCGGCAGTAAAGCAACCTTAATTTTTTGAAACAATAAAAGCGGAATGATTTAATGGCAGGTATTAACCGGCGAAAGGTTGAAAAACGGGATCAGGATATCATCTTGTTCCTGATCAGTTCCATCAGCTCATCTTTGTAACTCTCGCCTATCAATATCTCTGCGGTCACATTTTTTAATACGATACGATTGCCCTCAATACCGGTGATATGGTTAACAGGAATAATAAAAGATTTATGTACCCTGATGAACTGCCGGGCAGGCAAATGATTTATGAGGTCTTTAAGATTGGTGTACACCAAAGTTTTTTTTCCGGCAAGATAAATAGCCACGTAATTTTTCATACCTTCTATATATTCTATATCTGCAAGGTTGATCTTCATTAATTTTCCCTTGGATTCTGTTTTTACAAAAATATAATCTTCTTCAGTTTTTATTTCAGCTTCAGCGGGAGGGGCCTTTTCATTAATGAGCTTTATTGCTTTTTGCACCGCACTTAAAAAGCGGGGAAAACGTACCGGCTTCAATAAATAATCCACTACATCGAGGTCAAAACCCTCAATGGCAAATTCACTATAGGCCGTGGTAAGAATAACTTTTGCTTTTCCATTGATGGCTTTAATAAAATCGATACCCGACAATTCCGGCATTTGTATATCTAAAAATACCAGGTCAATGTTTTCGGTGATAACCGTTTGTAATGCTGTCACAGGATTAGTAGTACTGCTGACCAATTGCAAAAAATTGGTTTGCCCGATATAATGCGCCATGATATCAATGGCATGTTGTTCGTCATCTACAACCAAACATCTGATCATAATGTATCAATAGTTAATTCGGTGGTATAAAAATCAGTATCGTCTTTTATCAGCAGTGTATAATTACTGCCATAAGCAAACTGCAGCCTGTTGCGGATATTATCCAAACCAAGGCCTGTAGAAATCTCCTTGGGGCCTGTCTTCTTTTTATTGCGGCAATAAAAATACAACCGCTTATTAGTCACGTTTAATTTGATATCAATAGGGTATTCGGGTTTTTGCAGGTCGCCATGCTTAAACGCGTTCTCCACGATCGTAATTAATACAAATGGAATGATCTCAGCTCCATTGATCACGCCCTGCACTTCAAAATTTACATTCAGGTTATTACTGAAACGCAGCTGGTTTATCTTGATCACGTTCCGCACATGTTCGATCTCATCTTTCAAAGGCGCTTTATCATCGCTGCCCGCGGCTTCATTCAATGCATAGCGCATGATATCTGATAAGGTTAAGATACCTTCAGATAGTTCTGCCGAATACGGTAAAGATTTAGCATATAAAAAATTCAGCGTATTATGCAGGAAATGCGGGTTGATCTGTGATTTTAAGAATTTAAAGTTTGCCTGCGACTTATCTACTTCCAACTGCATTTTTTGGGCTTCCAATATTTTGCGCTGCTTCTTTTCGTCACGCAGGTTATTTAAATAGGCGATTAATAAAGCCAGACAGACAAAAAATACCGACGATATACTGAAAGAAAAAATGAACAGGCCAAAACTTTTTTGTTCATTTATGCCGCTAACAGGCATTTTTTCCGGAAGGAAATAATGTACCGCACAGTAATAGCCAAATACCCCTCCAAAGAAGCATAAAGAATAGAGGATATATGGAAGAGCGGACCTTTTTTCGACTATTAATTTATTATAGAGATTAAGCGCAATATAAAAGAAGAACGTATGAAAAATAACCGTGGCTATTTCTCTAAGGCAGGCATTTTTGGTAAACAGCTGTTCAGAAGCTGCTTTAGTTTCCGGCGATTGCAGGAACTTTACCACAATGACACTGAGAATAAAGAAAAAAATATTGATCGCCAATATCACCCAGAAAACATTGAATAAAGAATATCTTTTTTTTGCCCGCATGATACTGTTATTATTTAAGGTAAAAATAACTGATGGAATATTAATTAACAACTATGATATAAATATTACCGGTAAGGCGAAAAGGCGGTAATATTTTTCGTCTTCCTTTATTCCGGGCTGATTAAATTTAAAAGCTGCCAGCCTCCCCGAAGTATTTCTCCGGGCAGACTGGTCAACTTCAATTGCATCGCTATACTTCTATTTAAAAAACTAAAAAACTGTTCGCCAACTAAGAACTAAAAACTAATAAACTTGTATTTACAACCCCGGCGCTGCGCCAACGGAACTCTGTACTCTTTTAGTTTCATCATCTGCGCCTGTACTACGCTGGCGTGCAGCTTTTACCAGGTTACTGCCAAAGCGGTAAACAAAATTTAATTTGAACTGCCTGCTTTCCCACCTGGCACCAATATCAGAACGCTGTCCTGCAAAATCGCTAACGCCATGGAATTTAAGTGTATGAAAAATATCACTCACTGAAGTTTTAAATGTCCCCTTTCCTTTCAATACCTGTTTTTGTAAACCTGCATCAATACTCCATAAAGCATCAGCTTTAATTGTTCCCTGGTATACGGTTGGTGCATTATAAAAACCGGTTATCTCAGCCGTAAATGTTTTTGCGAATTTGATACTGTTCTGTACATAGGCACTCAAACCGCCTGCATTCACATTGATCTTCCTGCCTGCACCAAAGTCGGCATCATACTTAGTATAAAAACCATTTACATTGGCAAACATGCTGTAAGCTTTATAACGGTAAGGATAACTGATATTCAGGCTCGCGATATCCTGGGTAGCTAAATTCCTTTTTGAAATAAATGCTTTTGATTTTTCAGCAGTGTCAAATACCTGGGTAAAGAGGTCTTTCACATGACTGAAATTTAAGGTAGTGGTGAGTTTATATTTGTAAGTATTGGTAATACCGATACTATTGGTGTACTGTGGCCTTAAATTGATATTTCCTTTTTGAAAAGTATATTCATCCAGTTTAAATTCAAAAGGATTCAGGTCCTGGTAATTGGGACGGTCGATCCTGCGGCTGTAAGAAATACTGTATTGGTTAGCAGGTTTTTTATTGAAGGTAATGGCAGCACTTGGAAAGAAGTCGGTGTAGCTGCGTTTGAATGTTTCTCCGTAAACTTCATAACCCGAATTGGTTGCTTTTTGTCCATCAGAGGTCCCTTCGGATACTGTATTTTCCACTCTCCCGCCAGCCTGTACACTAAATCCTTTAAAAGCACGGTTATAGTTAACATAAGCTGCACTGATATTTTCTTTATAGTTAAAACTGTTACTCCTGTCTTTATCAAGTTGTTCGTTACCACCGTACACATTATAGCGCTGGAAATCATTTTCCGTTTTTACAAAAGCCAGTTTACCCCCAATACCTAAACTTCCTTTTTTGAAAGGCTGCTCCCAATCTGCTTTCGTGGAATTGATATTGATCGTGGTAGGCGCGATCATCCTGTACACCACGCTGCTCAATAACATCTTCCCTGCAGCATCATAATAATTATTGGGCTGGTACTGGTTACTGTTGATATTATAAGCACCGTGATCTGCGTTTACAATGAGGCTTTTACCGTTAGTACCGGTATAGCTATAGTTAGCATTAAAGTTGATATTATTTCTTTTCTGCAGGTTAGTATTATCTGCCATCAATATCCTGCTCACCGTATTTGTTGGAATATAGGTAATGGGTGTAGCGCTTTTATTATTGATGCCCGGATCGCTGAAGTTACCATTGATCATTACCCCAACCGTATTTTTCTTATTCACAAAATAATCCATCCCTGCTTTAAAATTATGGCTTTCGTTATTCAGGAAGATCGTACTCCTTTGATCGAATAAACTGTCGGCTACAGTACGGTAAATAGAAATATTGTTTTCATTGATTCCTTTATTATAACCATAGTTGCCAAACAGGTTTACTTTTTTGTTACGGTAATTTAAATTGATACCCGCGTTGTATTTGGCATAGGTACCTATATTCCATCCCGCGTTTACCGAACCGTTGGTACCAATCGCTTTATTTTTCTTCAGCCGGATATTAATAATGCCTGCATTACCTGCCGCTTCATATTTTGCAGAAGGGTTGCTGATGATCTCAATCGCTTCTATTTGTGCGGAATTCAAACTCTTTAAATAATTGCTCAGGTCCTGGCCTCCCAGCGGGCTCGGCTTTCCATCGATATACACCTGCACTCCGTTCTTGCCGCTGAGGCTGAGGTTATCATCTTTATCTACCAGTACACCCGGGCTTTTTCGCAACAGTTCAAGCGCATCGTTACCTACGGCGTTGATGGTGCCTTCTACGTTCACGATCATTTTATCAGCTTTCATTTCTACCATGGGTTTTTGGGTAGTAACTGTCACGTTCTTTAAACTGTTGGCTGCTTTGGTAATAGTAAGAGCAGGAATTGCTGCTGCTGTACCATTTACTTCGAACGGAACAGAGAAAGCAGGCTGGTAACTTACAAAACTTGCTTTAACCAGGTACCTGCCTTCTTTAATCCCAGCAAAACTGTAAGCACCTTCTTTTGATACCGCCAGTTTGATAATTGCAGAATCTTTTGCGGCGAGGAGGCTGACGGTGGCGCCGGTGATGGTAGTGCCTTTTTCATCTTTGATGGTACCACTTACCTGTGCGTTGGCGGTTGTTGCAAACAGCGCGGTAATGAAAAGGAAAATTAAATGTCTCATAATGTTGTTGTTTTTTATGGTTATACTTTTTTGATAGCACAAACTTATAACGGCGGCAGAGGCTTTGAAAAAATGTTACCCCAAATGGCATTTTGTGTATACAAACAACCTTTTTTGGCCGCTTTACAGAATGAGTTTTTGTTTTTTTATGGAAAACCTTTAGTCGCCTACGTCGAAAAAATCAAGCTATTGAACAACAGCTTGCAAACACGCTGAGTTGAAATGCAAGGCCGCAAAGGTTTTCTTTGCGCCTTTATTATTCTTTATGTCTTTGCGTAAAATTTTCCTTTCAGGGTTGATGCAGCATTTTGTACTTATCGGGGGCATGCAGCTTCCCGTACAGTCAGTGTTTAATTTGGAATGGAGTAATTTTAAATCACCACAGAAGGAATTAAAAATATCGGCGACTTCCTGAATAGGAGCGCCACTTGAAGACAGGTAAATGAAAAATGCTTTTTTTGTAAATAAAAAAAGTCCCTATTACAAATAGGGACTTAAGTCAATTTTATTTTTACCCGTTTCATCTAAAAAACTTCCTGATGCCCAGCTCCAGTTCGGGGCCCCTGTATTTAGTTTCTATATCCGTGGTTTTATCTTTAGAAGTGGCCATATCATATTCAAATGCAGGAGTGAAAGAAAGCCCCTGGTGAAAAAAGAAATTATACCCGATCCCGAAGCAAAGATCCGTAGTGCTGTATTTGGTTGTGCTGGTATTGTTACCAGTTTTATATTCGGTGCGCTGGGAGCCAAAGCCATAACCGCCCATCACAAATAAATTATTTAATGCCTGGTTTTCTGACGGCATATTCAACTCCACCATCGGCATCAGTAGAAAATTGGAGCTGGTTTGTTTGGCATTGGCAGCAGAATTTTTATATACGCTGCTTCCAAATTGTAGGCCGGCACCCAATGCCAGGTTATGCACTACATAATACTTATAACAGAAGTCGAGGTCGCCATTTGAATAGGTTTGCTTACTGCCTGGAAAATTATTAGTGTATTCAGTTTTCACTGACCCGAAATCAATCGAGCCTCTTGTACTTACGCCTAAAAAGCTGCGGCCCTGCTCATAGGCGCCATGAGAGAATGCATGATGCATCTTGGCATCACATTGCATCTCTTTACAGAACATAAAGGTTTCGAGTTTTAAATTCAACCCAAAACGGTTATCGGTTTCAGTAATACCGCCAAATTTATCTCTCTGGTAACGGTAGCCGAATTCGGGTGTAAAATAGGTCACTCCCCTGTTGAGTTGGATAGGAAACCCAACACTGAGTTTATAACCAAACAGGTCCGACTTGTCGGTAGTGGTATTACCATTGGGTGCTGTATACTTTTCCTTTCCGCCTCCGAGGCCAATGCCTGCACGTCCATATATATTGAAAGTTTTATCGCTGGTAGTGCCATAAGTAAAATTAGCATAGGTCATCCAGCTGCTGTTGTGTTGGTCGCTGTTGTTAGGACTTTTAAAAACATTTATGCTGGAGAGCAACTCTACACCTATGCCGATATGATCGGCCACGTAATAATTGGTACCCAGGTCGAGTGCAAAATTGCTTAGGCTACCTTGGTCAACGCCGTTTGTCTTAATATTTTTATGGATGTATTGCAAATCTGGGATAGTGGCTGTGAGCTCCCAAATACCTTTGCTGAAAGGCGACCGTTGAATATCCTCTCTTGAAATGTTTTGAACAGGCGCAGCGGTACGGGTTTCTACAGGTTTCTTTTGTGCAAACCCCTGAACGTACAATAAAATAATGCTGGTGAGAAGAATGAATTTTTTCATAATGTTTTGATTTAGGTTAAAAAACAGGCTATGAAACAGGTAATCGCAGGAAGCGAGGCAAAACAATGGATAAAAGATCTGGGGGTAAAATAAATAAAAGAACAGGAGAATTGCAAGCGTTATTCAAAAAGAGCAGCCTCAAATCAAGGCGGGCGGGGATAAACGACAACAATAACCGAAGTACAGGCTACAGCAGCCCGGGCATAAAAAAAACCCCTAACGGGGTTATTGATTTAGAAGATAAAATACTGCTTACTTTTTTTTATGGTGCATATGCTTATGCTTATGCTTTTTTTTGTGTTTATCGTATTTACTTTTTTTTGTTGATGCTTTGTCATGTTTTTTTTCCTTTTTGCCCTTCTGCTCCATTTTTTGTGCATCGTGGTGAATCACAGTTTGGGCAAAACTGGCTGTGCCCATTGTAAAAATTATCGCCAGGAATAATACTACTCTTTTCATTGCTGATGGTTTTTGTTGTTGGCAATACTGCCGCTTATATTTTGCAATGAATATGCCAACAAACTGCGGCACTGGTTAACCGGTCGTTATTTACAATTATAGTGTGGGTTCAAAATACCGTTCCGGTCAGCCCGCAAATAAAAGGCCCCCGCAATGCAGGGGCCGTGTACGGTATAAAATAATTTAGTCCTTCTTTATTACGTCTTTCTTATTGGTATGCCTGTGTTTGATTTTATGATGACCGTTCTCGGTTTTTACCACATAGCCATTATGGCGTTTGTGTTTGCTGAAAGTATTGTGTACTTTCTGTGGCACTGTAGACGTTTTCTTTACCTTGGTCTCTGTCTGCGCCATACTGATACTGCAAATAGCCATACTCATAAAAAGGAACAAAAATATTTTTTTCATCGTTGAATGTATTAGGTCCGGCAATATTGCCGCTGTTAATAAAACAATTGGCATGCCAATACAGGGAATGCTGGTTAAGCGGTGGTTATTACTATGAGGCTTCGTGCTGCAATAAGATTAATAAGAGTACATACCACAGCATTTAATAAAGCGCCGATGAATAATAGGGCGATTTTTCCCCAGTTTTCTTCCTTATCCACAGTATCTCCACATTCCCTAAGCTCCCCAATTGCATAACACAAGCTTTACAATTTCTTTACGTTATACCAATAACTTCAATACCTGTAAAAAACTATTTATGCAGCAAAGCAATACTATTTTATCACTTACGATTGACCTGTTGGCCAATGGGGGTTTTAACCATTTAAAAGATGAGGAAATATCAGCGCTGCACCATTTGATACTCCGGCTGCAGGAACCATTAAGCATTGTACAGCAAAACCTGTTATTGACTTTTTGGAACAATGCCGATGCGGCCAATATCCCGGCTGCTTTATTGTACCGGTGTAATGCAATGTTGCAGCAGCGCGGACGAAACCCCATCGAGGAATTAAGTATGGAAATGGATATGTATTGATGTCTAACTCCGTCTTTTTTCTTGTAAATCACCGGCTTCGTTCAGCAGCTACCGTTAGCTACCGGCTGTATCATTTTTTAAAACCCGAAACTGTGGCGCTGCAGTTTTCCCCTTTTAAATTTCGAGACAGCTGTTGTGAAAGGACTGCAGGGGGTGAGCCTGTGGACAGGGTTTTCGGCATTTCAGTTCATTCCCTGAGTAATGCCAGCACAGGTTCCAGGTCGTGCTGTTTTTCATTAAAAGGCAGTAATGCCTTATGTTGCAATACGGTACCCAGCTTACGGATGTCGAAGGTTTCTTTAAATTTAGTGTAGCAGTTATTGATCATGGTATGCAGCTCCTTCATGTCAATGTTCTCTTCAAGATCTATCACATAAGTATCGCCGGCAACATATTGCAAAACGGTTACTCCTTCAAAAACAAAGTTGCAGGTAAACCTGCAGGCGATCCCTTTTTTTTCCGCTGTCCTTTTCTTCATTACATCTAAAGTAACGGAGCTGGTCAACTGCTCCGGCGCAATGGGTATTGCCGGTGGGTTATAGTTCCATGCGCTCACCACCAGTTCAGTTTGTTCGATCATTGTTTATGCATTGTACTACATTTAATAAAGGTAACGCTATACAGGTAAAAAAAAAGCCGGTCAATATTAACCGGTCTTTTTTCCATCATGCCTGTTATCATTGTTAACTGTTAACAGGCTCCCGAACGCACATATATATAGAGGGATTGTGCTTATTTACGCCATAAAGGTTTTTTGCCCGATGGCTTTATCGAACCTTTTCTTATTGAAGATAATTGGAGCCTGCTTTGCGGGTCGGCTTTGGTGGTAGCTTTTTCAAAAACATGCTGATCAAAACTGGTAATAGGATCTGCTGCCGGAACCGGTGTATGCTGGTGATGAATTCCTGTTTCTTCTACAGTTGGCGCTGAAGTTTTTACATTCGCAGCCTTGCTTACCATTTCATCATTGGGCAAAACCGCTATTTCAGGCAATGCTGCAGTTACCGGAATGGCGATTGGCGCTTCCGCTATTGCTGCCTTGGCAGCAACTGTTGGCTTGATGAAGGCTGCTTTTGGCGGAGTGGTTTCTTTAAGAGCTGCTTTAGGAGCGATTCTTTTTACAATGGCTTTCTTCGGTGCCGGTTTTTTTACAGCGGCTTTTTTAGGGGCTGCTTTTTTTGAAATGACTTTTTTAGGAGCAAGCCTCCTGATGATGGCTTTTTTAACTGTCGCTTTTTTTGGAGCAGCTTTCTTCAATCTTTTTTTTGCTGTTGCTTTTTTAGGAGCACGCTTTTTTACCACTGCTTTTTTGGCGGCCGCTTTTTTTGGTGCAGCTTTTTTTGGTGCAGGTTTTTTTGGTGCAGGTTTTTTTGCAACAATTTTTTTAGCGGCTTTCTTTACAATCGTTTTTTTTGCAGGAGCAGTTTTTTTAACCGACTTTGATTTTTTTGCCATAATGTATTTTTATAAAAGTAAAGGGAGATCGTAGTGTTGTAGTAACTGCTAAAACTGTACCAGTATTTTATTAATGCTAAAATAGATTTTTACCCGCTTTTATGGCAGGCACTATTGTAAAAAAATTATACGCACCTTTTAAAAATTCACGATCTTTCAGTTATGAAAAAATTAAGCCTGCTGTTTACTGCTTTTTTATTTTTATGGGGTGCCGCCGCTCAACAGAAGCCCGCTTATATCTTATACAATGCCAAGGGCAAAAAAGTTAAATACAATAAAATGATCCAGCTGCTGGCAAAGCAGGATGTGGTACTTATCGGCGAATTCCATAACAATGCCATCAGCCACTGGATGGAACTGGAGATCACCAAAGATTGTAAGGCAAAACGCGACCTTATATTGGGTGCCGAAATGTTTGAACAGGATAACCAGCCTGCACTGGATTTATATTTGCAGGGAAAACTTTCGGCAAAAGGATTAGACAGTATGGCCCGCTTATGGAAAAATTACCCCACTGATTATGCACCACTGGTAAATTTTGCTAAAGAAAATAAAATTCCTTTTGCTGCCACCAATGTTCCGCGGCGTTATGCGGCCATGGTAAGTAAAGCCGGCTTTGAAATACTGGATACCCTACCTGGTAATGAAAAAGACTGGATCGCTCCTTTGCCAATTGCCTATGATGCGGAATTGCCTGGCTATAAAAATATGATGACGATGATGGCAGGCCACGGCTCGGCCAATATGCCCAAAGCTCAGGCCATTAAAGACGCCACCATGGCTTATTTTATTTTAAAGAACTTTTCGCCCGGGTCGCTCTTCATTCATTATAATGGCAGTTATCATTCAGATAATCATGATGGCATTGTATGGCACCTCCTGCACAGCCGGCCCGATCTTAAAATTGCAACGGTTACCACAGTAAGCCAGAAAGATATCAAACACTTACTCGCCGAAAATAAACATAAGGCGGATTTTATTATTTGTGTGGATGAGGATATGACGAATACATACTAGGTTTTTTGCATTATTCTTTTCTTCGTTAATTCAAATCTGCTTCGCAGTTTTTTGACTTTCTTTTTACTTGATAAAAAAGAAACAAAAAATCAAGGCAGCAAACCCGCCCGAACGCTTTCGGGATTCTCTACTCTTTAATTCAATGCTGTTTCCTTTTAGGTTTCATTCGATAAATGCCTACTGTATTGAGTTATAAATGCTGAGTTTACAGTAGCACCAAAGCCTAATCAGGGAACCAGCCCGAAATGGGGATGTAATCCCTGCCCGCCCGTTCAGGCAGGCATTTCGGGGGTCCTTCTTTTTCGTAACCTCCTCTCCCGGTTACCTATTTTGGACAGGCAAAAAAGAAAACCACCGTCATACGGCAATGATGATATAAGAAAGCAACTTTATCCTGTTTTGATTTTATATTCTGCTGAATGAAGCCGGAGGATTTATCAAGAAAAAGAGTTTGGCACAGTTTTACTTCCATTTCATTAAAACCATCAAATGAAAAAACAAACCAAAAATACCAAAGACGTTAACCCCGATCTTAAACACGATACCTTAGAATTTGCTGCGCCAACAGAAGGTGACGATGCACTGGATAGAGACGACCCAACCTATGAAGAGGAGGATATCACCGCAGAAGAATTAACAACTTTGGAAGATGAACCCGATAATGAAGCCATTGCATTGATAGCAGCCGAAACCGACCGGCTGGCAGACGAGGATAATTTACCCGATGAAGACTGGACAGATGATATAGATGACGATGAGGACGGCGATGAGGAAGAAAGCAGCCATCACAGGGAATAATTTTCCCGGTGCCTGGATTCATTAACAGCAGGTTATAAAATTATTGTTATGATACGAAAACTAAAATCCGGCGAGTACAGGTTGTATTCGGTAAAGAAAGATCCCAAAACACATAAGCGCCGTAACCTCGGTACTTTTGCATCACTTGCGGCCGTAAGGAAACACGAACAGGAAGTGCAGTATTTTAAGCAGCAGTAAAGTAAGGGTCAACAAAAGGCTATAGCATAAGAAAACCCCTCACGGGGTCTTCAAAAATCTGCTGGCTTAAATGATCATTTAAAAATTTAATTAGGGTAAGTCTTCACAGGATTTTTATATCGTAGGGGTTTTTCTTTTTAAAAAATTGCGGAGCTGATAATTTTTTTACCGGTATTATCAACCAGTGTAATTCCTTTTAATGATCCAAAAAAATTGAAAAACCCCTGGGTCGGGGCTCTTCATGAGGACTCAGGTCTTTGGGAAATTACTTGTCTTTTTAAAGGATGTTTGGATATTTTCTTATGCTTGAACAACGCAAAGATAAAGCTACATAACCCCACAGGAAATAATGTATTATACTAAATGCAGGTAGTAGTAGTACTACAGGGAGGCGGGAGGTGTGAGGCAGGAGGCGGGAGACGGGAGACGGGAGGCGGGAGGCGGGAAGGGTAAGTATTTTTAGCTAATGGCTGCCAATGTATAAAGGGTAAGCACAAACGCAGTAGAAAAAGAAATAAAAAAACCACCTGGTGGGTTTTTCAAAGGAACTGATCAAATGTTTTCAAGGGGTCTATTCCGTTGTTTTTTTAAGGATAGATTGGATTAGGTATTCTTTTCTTAACAGGAGGTGAAAGTACAACCGGTATTGCGCTTTCGCTATAGAATGCCTTGGTAACCCGGGTAGTAATTCGCCTGCTTTTAGAGGGGTTGATCCTATCAACTAAAAAACCCCTGACGGGGTTTTTCAATAATGCTGATTAGGGGTTAAAGGTCTAACTGGAACTATTGGGTTTCAGAGACAGATTTTGGATAGGAGAACAATAGCGTTGATATTTGGTAGTAACCTTACAACTAAACCGGCACAAAGTTATCTCGCTCCAAAATGAAAGTTAACAGATAAACATGGTAATAAGCTGTAGTAGTTATACTATTCTTTGTTGGAGACATAAAAAATACCCTTTGCCGGGTACTATTACCCGCTCAACGATAAGTTATATTTGATGAAATTACTATTATGAAAGTATTTTCTTCTGCACTGTTACTGTTTACACTGGCGATTGTATTGTGGGGTTGCCCTTATAAATCAGATGTTGGTATTGACGACGGCCCCAGTAAAAAAATAGATAAGTCGGTATTGGGCACCTGGCATAAAGCCGGTTACCCCGAAGATTCAACTGAATTGATTTTTACCAAGGCTACCGCGAAGCAATATGTATTGACTGCTTTTATTAAATCGGGTGAAGATTATGAGCACCACCAATACACGGCCTGGTATTCAACCATAAAAAAATGGCAATTGCTGAGTTTGTATGACACCGACAGCAAAAAATATTCCTTCGGGGAAATTGAAGTTGCAAATAAACAACTAAACCTTAAACTGCTTTCCGATGATATCACGTCCCGGCAATTTACGACCACGGCTTCTATGCGGGAATTCATTGACAGCATTTATACTGCTAACAGCGTGTTGTATGATAAGGATGCCGACCTCACCGGATTAATGAAAGTGAAGTAATTACCAAAAACTGCCAACAAACGACAATGAAAAACCCCTGTTCCAGGGGTTTTTCATTTGGACTGGGTTAAGTTGTTTTCATCAGGTTGGGATGCATGTTTTCGCAGGGATAGGATTAAAAACGGCGCTCGCTAAATAATATCCAAATATACTGCTGCTCCTCATTTCATGGCATAGCACTGGATTGAAAAACTTGTAGAACTTACGCTACGCCAAAAAAAGCAAAAAGCTTAAAGCTTAAAGCTTCCTGCCTTATGCTTTAAGCCTTTCGCTCCTCTAAAATATCGTACCTTAAAAATTATTTCCTTTTTCTAAAATATTCCTCCGTGTCGTTCGTCTTCATGAATATAGATGAAAGATGCAATGACCATAGCGATACCAATGGCTGCTGAACGCAACAGAAATATTACCACTACTATTAAATTGATGAGCAAGCGGCTGCTGGGTTTTATCAAGCAGCGTGTGGCCAGCAACGAGGATGCAGAAGATATCCTGCAGGATGTTTTTTATCAGTTTGCCGGCAATCCCGAACCCATTGAGCAAACAACAGCCTGGCTGTATAAAGTTGCCCGCAATAAAATTACCGACAGCTACCGAAAACAAAAGCTGCCCCTGGCGGATGATGTGTTACCCGTTGCTGAATCAGAAGAGGATAGCTTCGACTGGAAAGAAATGCTGTTCAGCAACGACAGTAACCCCGAAACAGAATACCTGCGCAATCTTTTTTGGGAAGAACTGAAATCAGCCCTGGATGAACTGCCCGCGGAACAACGTGATGTTTTTATACAAAATGAAATTGATGGTATTGCTTTTAAAGATATGGCAGCAGCAAGCGGTGAAGCGGTGGCCACGCTCATCAGCCGGAAGCGGTATGCCGTATTGCATTTAAGAAACAGGTTGGCAGTATTGAAGAATGAATTATTAAATTATTAAACACGAATTAAGTAACACGAATTAAAAAACAATTACACGAATTACACGAATGTTAGCATCAAAAAAAATAGTGCCAGATAGTGTAACCCGTGGCTAAAAATAAACAACATGAAAAAGTTCTGGATCAAAAAAGGAATAATGATACTGGTATTTGGCAGCATTGCCATAGCCGTATTCGGTTTTATAGTGATGAGTTTATGGAATGCGATCTTACCCGCAGTGATCGGTGTAAAGGCCATAACATTTATACAGGCACTGGGCATTTTAGTATTGAGTAAAATATTATTCGGCGGCTTCGGCGGCCGGGGCAAATGGAGGGGCGGCACCGCCTGGAGAGAAAAGATGAAACAGCGTTTTGATACCATGACGCCGGAAGAAAAAGAAAAATTTAAAGCAGAATGGAAGAACCGCTGTGGTGGAAGATGGGGAAGGTTTGATAAAAAAGACACGGAAACCATCAATGCCGGCTAACCACCCAAACCCTGAATTGCCGGTTCATGCACAAAAACCGGCAATTCACTCTGTATTAGGATGCCATGAAAAACCGGTGTAATATCTTGCAATAATATTTTAAAGGGTTAAGTAAAATAAACGCATAATCGATCAATCAAAACCGCTTATCCAATGAACACATTTCAAATGCCTGCCGTTGCAACTGCTCCTTCGCCACCAGCCAACAGGGCTGTTGAAATTCTTGTTTTTAAAACCAATCTCGTTGATAGCAAACGCATCGGTGATGTGGAATCATTGCTCGAGGTTCACCCTCATATCATACAATGGAATGTAGACCTTAAAGATTGCGATAATGTGCTGCGTATTGTCAGCAGGAATATCGAGGCTAAAGAAATAGAAAATATTCTATTGAATGCGGGGTATTATTGTGAAGAGTTGCAATGATTTTAAAAATCATTTACCTGAATTAAATATTTTTTACAACTGCTGCTTTGCAGCTTCTTCCCTTCTTTTTTCTTGATAAAAAAGAAGCAAAAAATCAAGGCAGGAAAGATTACAGCCCTTTCCTGCCAAGCAGCTATGTTGAGCAAATGTGCTACTGTAGCTTCAGCATTTGTTCCCTACTCTTAAACTCAATGCTACCTCCTCCTGCAGTGTGGTTCAATAGATATTAACAGCATCGAATTATAAATATTGAGCTTACAGTAGCACCAAAGCTTTATCAGGGAACCCACCGGCAAAGGGGATGTAATCCTTTGCCGGGGTCTTTTTTTGGTTCTTTTTTGGACAAGCAATAAAGAACATAAAAAGAATTGAAGTGGCACTTTATATGTTTAGTTACTATCCGCAACAGCGGGCAATAAGCATGATTTAAAAACATTCCACAGTCCAGCTTCTCTCCCAATTATCTTCCGTTGATAAAGTATTAATGCCTTCTTTATGTTTTAATTCCTGGTCATGCTCTACACTATCAGCAATACCACACCAGGGTTCTAAACAAACAAAAGGCGCATCTTTGGCAGCCCAGATGCCAAAGAATGGAAAATCGTTAAACCTGAAATGGATACCATGCGGATGTTGATCGCAACCCAGCGTAACCTGGTTACTCTGCATATGTTTGATCACGATGGCATCTTCATAAAACAGGTCTGCGTGTAGCCGAAGGCGGTTGTTCTGTAGTGGCAATGGTTCGGCATGCGACGCCACTAATCCATTTTCCAGTTTCCAGCGCTGCAGGTTTTCTTGCACGTTAAACTGCAGCCAGTAATCCTCATACAAACTATCTTTTACCAGTGGCACTGCAAAAGCCGGGTGGGCACCAACAGAAAAAAACAGGTCTTTATCACCAGGGTTCTGCACTTCATAGCTACAGCTGAGGATATTTTCGGCTAAGCGATAGCGTAATTGCAGTATAAAAGCAAAGGGATAGATCTCCTGTGAAGCTTCGTTGTCGGTTAAAGTAAACAGCGCTTCGGTAGCACTCAACTGCTGGGCGCTGAATTCCATGTCGCGGGCAAAACCATGACGTGACAGGTGATAGGAATTACCTTTATAAAAATAGATATTATTTTTTAAGCCTCCCACGATTGGAAATAAAACAGGGCTGTGTTTACCCCAATAAGTCGCATCACCGTTCCACATATATTCCAGGCCGGTTTGCTTATTAATGAGTCCCTGCAGTTCTGCGCCTTTGGCTGCAATGGCGGCACGGAGGTGGTTGTTCTCTAAAATGATCATGCTGTAAAATAAATTATTAGCCACGAATTATACGAATTAAACCAATTGAATTTGCATACTCCTATATCTGGCACACAGAGATGCAGAGTTAAGGGAGGAAACTACAATCCCTTCCCTGCGCCCCCTGCCCCTCTGCGTATCACCTCCCCTCATCTTTCATAAAACTCAACCGGTAATCCATCCGGGTCTGCAATAAATGTAAATTTCTTCCCCGTGAATTCATCTATCCTCACCGGCTCTGCAATTATTGCATGCTTTGCCAATGCTTCAATTGCCGCATCAATAGCATCCACTTCAAATGCAATATGCCTTAAGCCGGTTGCTTCGGGGCGGGAGGGCCTCGGCGCCGGATCGGGGAATGAAAATAATTCAATGATATAATTACCATTCAATGAAAGATCGAGTTTATAGGAATCTCTTGCCGCACGGTACACTTCCTGTTTAATAGTAAAGCCCAATACTTTGGTATAAAAATTTTTTGATACCGCGTAATCCCTGCAGATGATAGCGATATGGTGAACCCTGTTGATGGTAAGCATGTGCAGTAAAGATTATTTAATAAAAAAGTCTCCTGCAAAACTACAGGAGACTTAAGAGAAAACACCAGTTACATTTTTTTAGCCGGCCCAAGCTTTTGTCTTTTTTCATCGAGTACCACAATTTTGCCATTTTCAATTTTAGCATCATCCACCACACCCATTGAATCAACAGCTCCTTTTTTATCGGTATGGTATTCTTTATACCAAAGTGTTACCCACTCCGTTTTTTTATCAGCAGAAATTTCTGATTCCCAGTCATCCATTTTTATATTTATGCTGGCTGAACCTGCCCGCCATTGGGTAAAAGATGCTTTCAGGCTGTCTTTACTCAATTTTGCCTGGAAGTTATCAAAGCCAAGACGAACGCTATCGCCAAAACCTTCCATACAGGCGTTGATATCGCCGCTTTGATAGGCTTTTAAGCTTTTCATTACTGTCACTGCATGTTGCGGGTCGCCTGGCTGCCAGTTTTCGTAAGCATGATCCATTGGAAAAGGCATCTCCGGCATCATCTTGCTGTCAGACATCTTGGTATCTCCCATCTTAGTGCTGTCGCCGGTTTTAGCATCTTTTGCATCGTTGTTGTTACAGGCCAATGCAAAAATGGCCATAGAAGCAATTAAAAGGATTCTTTTCATGTAAAAGGTTTTTGAGTTAAATAATAAAATGTTGAGAAGAATAAAGACAGTTAGCTTTCTGAGGGGACAGGTTGGTGCTTTTTAAATACCTGCATAAGGTAGTGACTTTGAGTTTAAGATGCAAGTTTTGGGGGAGAATTCTGG
>JBBRCB010000014.1:0-75113 GCA_038205215.1 Chitinophagales bacterium
CAACTGGCTATGGCTTTTGCGCAATATATTGTTTGCGAGAAGGTGAATGGACGACAGGCGACGGACAACAGACAACCGACAACAGACCCTTCGCTATTTGGAGAATCAGAATTAACAGAAACTCAAAATTCAAAATTCAAAATTCAAAATGACAGTTGCGGCGAATGCCCTGCCTGCAAAAAAGCTAACGGGCTCATCCATCCCGATATCCATTTTAGCTATCCTGTGATAACAAAAAAAACAGGCGAAAAACCCATCAGTGCTGATTTTATAAAAGAATGGCGGGAGTTTGTGCTGCAAAGCCCTTACGGCAATGTGTACGATTGGTTGCAATTTATCGGTGCAGAAAATAAACAGGGTAATATCACTGCTACGGAATGCAATGATATCAACCACACGATGAGTTTAAAAAGTTTTGAAAGCGAGTACAAGATACTCATCATGTGGAAGCCGGAATTTTTAGGAAAGGAAGGCAATAAATTATTAAAACTGGTAGAAGAGCCGCCACCTAATACTTTATTTATTTTTGTTGCCGAAACTGAGGAACTGATCCTCCCCACTATTTTATCCAGGACGCAATTGGTTAAGATCCCCTTGCTCAGTAATATGGAGCTGGAAGCTGCGCTGGAATTGAAAGAAGGCGTTAGCGTACAAAAGGCCGGGCAAATAGCCGCACTGGCCGAAGGTAATTACCGGGAAGCGCTACAATTATTACAACATGCCGAAGATGACTGGCAGGCCATGCTGAGGGATTGGCTCAATGCGATCTTAAAGACCGGGCCTGGGGCTCAGGTAAAATGGATAGAAGATACTGCCAAGCTTGGCCGCGAAAAGCAAAAGCAATTCCTTAAATACTTTATACATTTGCTCGAACAGGCCGTGAGATTGAGGGCTTCACCATCAACCATCAACTATCAACCTTCAACCGATGCTGATTTTGCAATTCGCTTAAATAAGATCTGTTCCATCGGTCAACAGGAGGCCATTACCAACGAATTAGATAAAGCCAGTTACTATATTGAGCGAAATGCCAACGCAAAAATGCTCTTTCATGCCCTTTCCATCAGGTTATACCACATTATTAGTAACAAATCAGTAATTTTGGTGAATTGAGGAAAATGAACCGAAGCGTTAGCATTACTGGTCATGAGTTGATATTTGCGTATTATAAATTTTGATACCAGCTTTTTCAGCAATATTCACCATCGTTGTGTCACTCACTTGTACGGCAAACCAATACGGAGCTTTACCTGCCGAATAGCAATATACCGCTGAAGAGTGCGACGCAAATGAAGCCCAGTAGTGATTTTTCTGCCCGGTTCAAAAATCTTCCTCCTTATTTTTTATCTAACTCTTAATTGTTGTCAATATGGGATGTGGAAGTGGAGCTTGCGGAACAAAAGACGGTGCACCGGGCGGGTGCCAAAGCCATGGGAGTTGTTCAACCGGCGGTTGCAACCGTATGAATGTGCACGACTGGCTGGCCAACCTGCCCTTCAGCGATCCCGAAAGCAATTGCAGGATCATTGAAGTGAGTTTTAATAATGGCAGCCGTAAAGATTTCTTTAAAAATAATACACTTCATTATTATGAAAAAGGGGATATGATCGCCGTTGAAGGCATCAGTGGCTTTGACGTTGGTATGGTAAATATTACCGGTGAGCTGGTACGTTTGCAAATGAAGAAACGCAATGTGGACGAGAAAAGCCCTGATATAAAAAAAGTATTGCGCCGTGCCTCTGATGCAGATATTGCCAAAATGAAAGAAACCAAGGCAAGGGAAGCACAGGTGTTGATACGCAGCCGTGCCATGGCCCGCCAGTTAAATTTAGAATTAAAAATGGCAGAAGTGGAGATACAGGCCGATGGCCGCAAAGCCACTTTCTTTTATATCGCTGATGACCGCGTGGATTTTCGTGAACTTATAAAACTATATGCTGCCGAGTTTAAAGTAAAGGTAGAAATGCGCCAGATCGGTGCAAGGCAGGAAGCAGGTAAAGTTGGTGGCATTGGCAGTTGCGGCCGCGAATTGTGTTGCAGCAGCTGGCTCACTGATTTTAAAAGTGTGAACACTAACGCAGCGCGTTACCAGAATCTAAGTATCAATCAAACCAAGTTAAGCGGGCAATGCGGCCGTCTGAAATGCTGTTTGAACTATGAACTGGATACTTATATGGATGCACTCCAGTTTTTTCCTGACGACGCCGATATGCTTGAAATGGAAAAAAGCCGTGCTTTTTTAGTGAAGAAAGATATTTTTAAAAACCTGATGTGGTACACGATGCCCGATAGTAACAAGCAATATCCACTAACTATTGAACGGGTAAAGAAGATAAAAGAACTCAACCGCCAGGGCATAAGGCCTGCAGACCTTGAACCGGTTGAAGTAGTGACCAACAAGCCAAAAGATATTGAACCGGTATATGCGGATGTGGTGGGACAGATCAGTTTAAAAAGCCTGGAAAAAACCAGCCGTAAAAGAAGGGATAACGAAAGGAACCAGCAACCGGGAAGCAGGCGGCAGGACAATAGACAACAAGACAATAGACAACAAGACAACAGGCAACAGGGCAACAGGCAACAAGCCGGCGGCGGCCCATCCAATCGCGGGGGGCAGCAAACTGGAGGTCAACAGAACCGTTCGCAGAACCCTGCGGGTGGAGGACAAAATCCAAATGCAGGAGGCCAGGGCGGACAACAAAGGCCCAATCAGCAACGTCCAAATCCTAACCAGCAAAACAGGTCACAAAGGTCTCCGCAAAATCGTTCGCAGAACCCTGCGGGTGGGGGACAAAATCCAAACGCAGGAGGTCAGGGCGGACAACAAAGGCCCAATCAAAATACAGATAATAACAGCGGAGAAAAAAAATAATCAACTAATTAAAAGTAACGTCGGGTTTTATAGCCTGGCGTTTTTACTTTCGAACAATAATTTTCTACATGTCTATCTCAGTAAATAATCTTTCTAAAATTTACGGCACTCAAAAAGCGGTTAATAATATTTCCTTTACTATCAATAGAGGAGAGATCGTTGGTTTTTTGGGGCCCAATGGTGCAGGTAAATCCACCACCATGAAAATTATTACCGGCTATCTTAAAGCGGATGCCGGCACCGCGATGGTGTGCGGTATAAAGGTGGACGAAAACAATAATGCTGCCAAAAAGAAAATTGGTTACCTGCCTGAAGCCAATCCTTTGTACCATGATATGTTTGTGAGAGAATACCTGGAGTTTGTAGGCAATGTGCATCAGGTAACGCAGTTAAAACAACAGGTAGAAAATGTTATAACAACAGTAGGCTTACAGTTGGAAGCGAATAAAAAAATTGGCCAGTTAAGTAAAGGGTATAAACAACGTGTTGGCTTAGCCGCTGCATTGATACACCAGCCGGATGTTTTGATACTGGACGAACCCACCAGTGGACTTGACCCCAATCAAATTGTTGAAATAAGAGAAGTGATCAGGGAACTGGGAAAAGAAAAAACAGTTTTATTCTCGTCGCATATCATGCAGGAAGTGGAAGCTATCTGCGACAGGGTGATCATAATTAACAAAGGCAATATCGTGGCGGATGACAGTTTGAGTGACCTGCAAAAAAGCACATCCGACAAACATATTGTATTGGTGAAGTTTAAAGAAACTATACCAATCGAATTACTGAATACCTTAATTGACGTTATATCAGTTGACCTGTTATCAACTGGCAACTATCAACTATCCACTTCAAACCCCGAAAGCGTTAGAAAACAATTACTCCAACTTTCCATTGAAAATAACCTCAATATTATTTCATTACAAAGCCAGAGCAATAGTCTGGAAGAAGTGTTCAGGAGTTTAACGCAATAGAGCGTTTCGTTTTATTTAATTTGTTTTTTGAAACTGCTTCTTAAAATAATATAATTGATCAATATAGTTATTGCTGTGATAATGACGATACCAACACCCACAAAATAACTCATCGAAAATCCACCCTTCCACATGCCATTTGTTTTTTTAAATAAAAACATATCTTCTTCGTGATAGCTCATTAGAAAAGTTACAATTACTGTAAAAATAAATGGAACCAAAAGCCAGGCCAGTTGCTTTGTTACAACAGCAGCAATATTTACAATCAACCAGCTAATTGCACAGATCATAAAACCATATTCCATAAAATTGTCAGCTGCAATTGTTAAGAGTTTTATTTTATCATTCGGATTACGATTGCTGATTTGAATATAATAGTAGCTGCAAGCCATATAAACCAATATCGCAATCATTGTAAGCATAATAAAGAGGGTAAGCTTTTTCATTATTTATCCAGCTATTTTAACATCCAAAAAAAGTTGTAATGTTAAAGCAATTAAAAGGCAAAAATCCTATTTAAAACTAATTTGTTGAAACTGCAGTTGTAATACACTTTTATAATTCATAACTATCATTTTACTTTTTACCCTTGAATGAGTAGCAAAAGGGTATGGCGTTTTTATATTTCTATTAAAATTTATTATGGTGTAAAAAGATTTCACCCGCATTTTTGTAAATGCTATCGCCCATTTGCAATGTAGTGTTCATTGTTTCGGGCATGGGTAAATATTGGCCATCTGCCAGAGTCATATCTTTAAAATAAGGCTTGTGGCTATCAAAAGTAATATTTGTTACAACGGTTTTTAATTGCATATTTTTTACCAACTTTTCTTTTTCATCATTTCCCTGCGATTTTAAAACCAGATAAGCACCTGCAAAAATGGTTAATGACATTGCTATTATTACGGTTCCGATATTTATTTTTTTACGGTACCTATCGTTATACCATTTTATAAAAAATACAGTAAAAACAATTAGTAAAAAAACAAACAAAATACCGGCAGACATTACGGTTTCAGTACTTAAATAATTTGGTTTAAAAATTACTACACAAACAAACGCTATCAAACCACTTAAAAAAATGCTTAACACGAAAAGCCCAACTTTGTCTTTTTTTTGCTGCGGCATTATAAACCATTTTTTAAGGCCAATCATGCTGGCAATAAAAAGGATGAAGGCAATAAAATAGTATAGCGTTGTAATACCCATAAGTAATTATTTATCTGAAAAACTCAGCTGAACTTCAAATTCTTTTTCAGTGGATTTAATTATCCAAATCCGTATTTTTGCTTTTTCACCATCAGCATTTGTAATTAAATAAACATTTTGCAGATAGTCAATACCTTTTCTGCTATTTTTCGAATCCAGCTCCCAGCAACTATTTTTACCACTTGCCTGTTTTGCATTGTATAAAACGTTGTTTGCTGCTTTCATTGCATCATCCATGGTTTCGCTTTTATTTATGTCGAATGTAATGCTATTACCATTTTGGGGGGAGTCGGCTTCATAAGTTACATTTCCTGAACGTTCTAGATTCTTAAATTCTTGCTCTTTAATATTTTGAAACTTATTATCTACATCGGCTATTACTCTTTTAAAAAAAGCTACATCTTCTTCATTAATTGATGGGGTAGATTTGTAGAATGGCGGACTGGTACATGCCGAAACAGGTGTGCCAATTTTTGTATTTGGATATTTATTTACACCGGTTATTTCTAAATTATCAAATGCCACTTTTAAGTTTTTACCCCTTAGCCACAATCCACTATATTTAGTATTAATGTCAGTTTTGTTAATAGCTAATGTTGTAAGTAACTTTTTATTTATTATAAAACTAAATGCATTGCCTTCGCATTTTACAGTTAAGTTATTTATTTTATCATCCTCGCCCTGCCATTCACTAATTTCACCTTCGACTAATTTATCATATTTTATTGTCTCATCCTCTTCAAATACGTGCATAATTTTATACCGGAATTCCTCACTACCTGCAGCTTTTCCTATTGCAAAAATATATTTCTCATAATAACTGCTGCTTGTGCCACGCCCAAAGGTTAGTCCGCAGAAAGAATTATAGTTTTTATCCGATTTCAGTATTTCTACATCTAAAGAAACTGTACTGTTTTTTGCATTATCAATACCAAACATTCTAATAGCGGTACCCAACTCATCCTCGTTGTACTTCATCATTACATAGTGTTTATCGATCCATTGCTGGGCAAGATTCGCTCCATCAGTTTTATCATCCAGTGTACCAAATTTCTTCGTTAATATGTGGGAATCTTCATTCCAGTCTTCTAAAAAATAATATTGCTCACCGGGCTTTTGTGAATAATATTCACCGGTTTCTTTATTTTTTTCAAAAGGTTGTGCAACCCCTGTTTTGCATAAAATTATTGTACTTAATAAAAGTAATTTTAGTTTCATTTTAGTTTTTTACTCCTGCCGCAAAAATAACCTGATTAAGAGATTTTATCACTACCCAATACTGGGTATAATCAATTTTTGATAAATAACCAGTTAGTGAAATAATATAAGTTATAATTTTTATCTTCGCTAAAAATCATTCCATCATCTCAAAAGAAAATCCCTTTAATTCTTCAAAACAAGTTTAGGGTAATACTAAAATGAGCTACATCGCATCCATTCATGCCCGTCAGATACTAGACAGCCGCGGCAACCCAACAGTAGAAGTTGACATTTTAACAGAGAATGAACATTTAGGCCGTGCAGCGGTGCCCAGTGGTGCCAGCACCGGTATTCATGAAGCGATGGAATTGAGAGATGATAATAAAAAACTGTATGGTGGTAAAGGCGTATTAAAAGCTGTAAAAAATGTAAACACCATTATCGCTGATAATTTATTGGGCTGGGATGTTGCAGATCAAACCGGTATCGATGCTGCATTGATAGCCATGGATGCAACCGCTAATAAAAGCAAATTAGGCGCCAATGCTATGCTTGCTGTTAGTATGGCTGTTGCAAAAGCTGCAGCACTGGAAGCCAATCTTCCTTTGTATAGATATATTGGCGGTACGAACGCAAAGATCCTTCCTATACCAATGATGAATATATTAAATGGGGGTGCACATGCGGATAATAAAATAGATTTCCAGGAATTCATGGTGATGCCGATAGGCGCTACTTCTTTTAGCGAAGGGTTGCGCTGGGGGGTGGAGATCTTTCATGCGTTAAAAACGGTATTGAAGAAAAAAGGGTTTAGTACCAATGTTGGTGATGAAGGAGGTTTTGCACCCAATATCCAAAGCAATGAAGAAGCTATTGAAACCGTATTGACTGCGATACAGGCAGCAGGTTTTAAAACCGGCAGCCAGATCATGATCGCTATGGATGCTGCCAACAGCGAATTGTGGAATGCCAAAGAAAAAAAATACATTTTTCATAAGAGCGATGGCAAGAAAATGACGAGTGAGCAATTGGTAGCTTACTGGGCAAGTTGGGTAAAGCAATATCCTATCTGCAGTATTGAAGATGGTATGGCCGAAGATGACTGGAAGGGCTGGAAAATGCTTACCGAAGCAGTTGGCAGCAAATGCCAGTTGGTAGGCGATGATCTTTTCGTAACCAACGTTACCCGTTTAGAAAGAGGTATTAACGAAGGTATTGCCAATGGCTTATTGGTTAAAGTGAACCAGATCGGCACCATCACCGAAACCATTAATGCCGTAAGCATGGCCCAAAACAACGGCTATAATACTATCATGAGCCACCGCAGTGGTGAAACAGAAGATACAACTATTGCCGACCTGGCCGTAGCATTGAATTGCGGGCAGATTAAAACTGGTTCTGCATCAAGGACCGACCGTATGGCTAAATACAACCAGCTCACGCGTATAGAAGAAATATTGGGAGAATCTGGTATTTATCCAAAAGGAAAGATTAAATTTGGTAAGTAACTTGGGGTAGATGATTCATGGTTAATATTTCATGCTAAATACAATGCCGTGAATACTAACCAAACTATGAACCATGAACTATTAGATGTAAACAATGAACTAAATGAAATTGCTGTCTCACATACCCTCCTGGCTAAAAAATAAATACCTGCTTACAGGCGTAGCTTTTGTAGTATGGATATTTTTTTTCGACCCCAAGGATATTCCATCTACTATTAACCGCATTGAAACTTACAGTAAACTGCAAAAAAATGAGCAGCATATGACCAAACTGATAGTGGAGACCAGTAAGGACCGTGATTTATTAAAAACCAATTCGGAAACCATCGAAAAGTACGCCCGGGAGAAGTATATGATGAAAAAAGATAATGAAGACCTTTTTATCATAAACAACCCATCGGAGAGCAAATAATTTTTGCGTTAAAATACAATATCCCCGTAAAAATACCGTTTATGTAAACGGATAATGCCTGCCTGTCGGCGAGACAGGGATATTTAATTTTTTAACACAAGCCACTTTGCTATGCACAATTTTACCCCGGAAGATCTATTACAGTATTTGTATGACGAAACTTCCCCAGCACAAACAGCCTCAATAAAGGCTGCTTTGGAAAATGACTGGAGTCTTCGTGAAAAATTTGAAGTGATCACTTCGGCTCAAAGCAAGCTGGAAGCACTGAAAATGTCACCTAGCCAGCAAACGATCGACAACATTTTGAATTATGCAGAAAAAGCTGTCAGCGAACTTTCAGCACCTGTTTAAGATCGTTTCTTTTTAACGTAATTTAGCATCCCTAACAGCATTGTTGGGGATTTTTTTATGACTACGAAAGAACGTTACCAGTTTGTAATAGATTATTTTTTACAACATGCCCCCAATGCAGAAACGGAATTAATTTTTGATAACCCCTTTCAATTACTGGTATCCGTGATCCTTTCTGCCCAATGCACGGATAAAAGAGTCAATCTTACTACCCCTGTTATTTTTCAAAAATACCCCACGGCTGAATCTTTAAGCAAGGCAGGTTTCGACGAACTGTTCCCGTTCATTAAAAGCATTTCTTATCCTAACAATAAAACCAGGCATCTTATCGGGATGGCCAAAATGCTGCAGCAAAAATTCAACGGCAAAGTACCCATGAGTGTTGAAGAATTGATTCAGCTGCCAGGCGTCGGAAGAAAAACAGCTAACGTGATTACTTCGGTTGTGGACCAGCAACCTAACATGGCAGTAGATACCCATGTTTTCAGGGTTAGTGCAAGGATTGGGCTTACCAATAAGGCCACCACCCCGTTGGCAACCGAAAAACAATTAATAAAGCATTTGCCAAAAGAGTATATTTACAGGGCGCATCACTGGTTGATACTCCACGGCCGTTATGTTTGTACAGCCCGTAACCCCAAATGCAGCGAATGTGGCTTAAAAACTGCCTGTAAATTTTTTGCCCGCATTAAAATAAAATCTGATATTCAATTTTGAAAATTCCGGTATCCTTTAAATAACCCCCATTTTTTACTAAAGGAAACCTGTTTCATGAAAAGAGTACTAATATCTTTACCTATAATCATCCTGCTGGCGACTGCTTCAACGCCATGTTTTTCGCAAAAAGATTTTTCTGAAGACCCTTATTTTTCCCGCAAATTTATTTTTGAAGTAGGCGCTTCTGCGGGTGTTATGAACTGCCTGACTGACCTTGGCGGGCGCAAAGGCGATGGAAAAAAATTCGTAAAGGATATCAACCTGGGCAATACCCAGGGAGCGGGAACTGTATACTATAGTGCCAGCTATAAAAACGCAGTTGCCTTAAGGACGGAAGCTACCTGGGGCGTTGTAAAAGCAAACGATGCAGTACTGAAAAGCGTTAAAGAAACTACTTCGGGCAGGTATGAGCGTAACCTGAGTTTCAGGAGTACTATTTTTGAAGTTTCAATGTTGGCGGAGGTCCACCCCCGGTTCTTTAAAACTTATTCAAAAACGGATAAATTCCCGAGGCTTTCACCATACCTAACCGGCGGTGTGGGTTTTTTTATTTTTAACCCAAGAGCAAAACTGGCGGGTGCATGGGTAGACCTGAAGCCATTAAGTACCGAAGGCCAGGGCTTTAAAGAATACCCGGACCGAAAACCATATAAATTAAAACAGTTTAATTTTCCTGTGGGTGCAGGTGTAAAATATAAGCTCACTGAAATGTTCAATTTTAGCGCTGAATTTATTTACAGAATTTTAAACACCGATTATTTGGATGATGTGAGTACTAATTATATCCCGAGTGCTTTATTTCAAAACTATTTTAGTGGTGACCAGCTTGCAAAGGCATTGGCTTTAAGCGACCGGCAGAAAGAAATTGACCCAACTCATGTCACCACCCCGGGTGATATCAGGGGTAACCCCAGAAAAAATGATGCTTTTTTTTCTTTCAATTTTAAACTGGGGATTATTTTTTAGGTGTAGATCGCTGGATTTAAAACAGGCTTTCGGTGCAGCAGATCATGGTTACCAGGCATCTTAAAATTTGTAAACAATTGCCCAGACCTGAATTTTTATTGGGGAATAATCGCTTTATTTGTATTCCATTCAATCAAAGCACCATTCAGCCAGGCTAATTATTAATATAAAAGGTTATTTTATACATGAAAAAACTGCAATTAATTACCATACTTCTTTTTTTTCTGGTTTGTACTGCTAAAAAAACTACTGCTCAATATTATTTTTACGATAATAATTATTACGATAATCCCGTGGTGTACGAATTAGGCGCTTCTGTGGGAGCAATGAATTGCCTTACCGACCTGGGTGGAAAAAAAGGTAACGGTAAAAAATTTATAAAAGACCTCAACTTTGGTAATACGCAACTTGCAGGCAGTGTATATTTCAGTGCCATCTACAAAAACGCAGTTGCCCTTCGTGTGGAAGGGACTTTTGGACAGGTGAAAGCATATGACAGCATTCTTAAAAATGTAAAAGCATCAACTACCGGCAGGTACGAACGCAACCTGAGTTTCAGAAGTAATATTACCGAGATCATGGCTGTTGCAGAATTTCATCCGCTATACATTTTTAAAAAATATGACGAAAATGATGTGCTGCCCAGGTATTCTCCTTACATATTGGGTGGTATAGGTTTTTTTTCCTTCAACCCACAGGCAAAACTATTGAACAAATGGGTAGACCTTCAGCCATTGAGTACAGAAGGCCAGGGATTTGCTGAATACCCCGGCAGGAAAACTTATTCACTTCACCAGGTATGCATTCCCGTTGGAGTAGGCGTTAAATACGAATTATCCCCGATGTTAAATATCAGGGCAGAAGCTGTTTACCGTATATTGAATACCGACTACCTGGATGATGTAAGCACAACTTATATTGACCCCACTGTATTCTCTAATCATTTTACCGGTACCAAACTAACCAATGCTTTATTATTGAATGACCGGCAGTATGAATTAGACCCTACACATATCACTTCTGATGGTGACCAAAGAGGGAACCCCAAACATAATGATGCTTATTTTACTTTTAACCTTAAGATCGGGTTAATATTCGGAAGAGAAAAAGTAAGAGGGCATTAAGAAATTATTCATCATCTAAAAATGAGTATTGCGTTGCAATACCCATTTTTTTTTCTTCCCTTCAGCTTAATAATAATAAATTATAAAGAGAGTATTTTCAGTAAGAAAACCGTACCTGTATCACATAAGTGTTTAACGGTAATCAGCTACACAAAAAAATCCTGGTGTGTATACCGGGATTTTTTACAAATTTTACAGGTTGATATTTTTTACAATAATTTTCTTATTGCCTCCACCAATTCTCCCTTCGTGATCGGCACGCCCATAATTTTATTATAGCCTTTTGCATCTACAAAATATACATCACGGATGATCCTGATCAATTGCCCGTTATTAATTTCGGGAATTAAAACAGTATCGAAATTTTTCAGTATCTCTCCTAAATTTTTAGGGAAGGGCCGTATGTAACGTAAATGTGCGTGGCTTACTGCAAGCCCTTCGTTCTGCAAATCCTTACAGGCGCTTTTTATAGACCCATAAGTACTGCCCCATCCTAATACCAATACTTTTCCTTTCCCGGGTCCACTGTCTAATGTTTGTTCAGGAATATAATCAGCGATCAGGTCAACCTTGGCCTGCCTGGTCTTTACCATGTGTTCGTGGTTCTCGCTATCATAGCTAATATTACCGGTGATATCCTGTTTTTCCAAACCACCTACCCTGTGTTCCAAACCTGCAGTGCCGGGTATTGCCCACGGCCTTGCTAATTTTTCATCACGCTGGTACGGCATGAATTTTCCATCCACCATATGATTTGCTGCTGAAGCAAAAGTTACTTTTATTTCAGGAAGGTCATCGCTCTTTGGAAACTTCCATGGTTCGGCACCATTGGCAATATAGCCATCACTTAAGAACATTACCGGCGTCATATGCTGCACCGCGATCCTCACGGCTTCATATACTGCGCTGAAACAATCACTGGGCGTACTGCTTGCAATAACAGGCATTGGGCATTCGCCATTCCTTCCATAGTAAGCCTGCATTAAATCGCTCTGTTCTGTTTTAGTAGGCAAACCCGTAGAAGGGCCCCCACGCTGTATATTGATGATGAGCAAAGGAATTTCCAGCATTACCGCCAGGCCCATCGCTTCTGCTTTCAATGCTATACCCGGCCCGCTGCTCGTAGTTAAACCTAAACTGCCGCCATAACTCGCACCAATAGCCGAAGTTATCGCTGCTATCTCGTCTTCTGCCTGGAAAGTTTTTACACCAAAATTTTTATACTTGCTTAATTCATGTAAGATATCACTCGCAGGTGTTATAGGATAGCTGCCTAAGAACAAAGGCAAGCCACTTTTTTGTGATGCTGCAATTAATCCATAAGCTACTGCCTGGTTACCCATAATGGAACGGTAAGTACCCGGCTCCATCTTTGCTTTTTCAACGGTGTACCGGGTAGTAAAAGTTTCGGTGGTATCTCCATAATTAAATCCGGCCTGCAAAGCTTTTACATTGCTTTCAAATATTTCCGGCTTTTTCCCGAATTTATCTTTGATAAAACCTATGGTGTTCTCCATATCCCGGTTGTACATCCAGTATAAAAAACCCAGCACAAACATATTCTTTGCCCGGTCTTTTTCTTTAACCCCCATAGTGATATCCTTCAACGCCTCACGGGTTAATTTAGTAACGTCGATTTTGATCAGTTCATAATTGCCCAGGCTGTTATCTTCAATGGGATTAACACCTTCCGGGTAATTGGCAAGGCGCAGGTTCTTTGCATCAAAGCCATCGGTATTTGCAATGATCTTTCCCCCGGCCTTTAATCCTTTTAAATTAGATTTTAACGCTGCGGCGTTCATGGCCACTAAAACATCACAGGCATCACCGGGTGTAAATATCCTGTCGCTGCTGAAACGCAGCTGGTAACCACTCACGCCCGGAAGCGTTCCTATCGGGGCACGAATCTCGGCAGGAAAATCAGGAAACGTGGCAAGGTCAATACCCAGCATCGCGGTATTGTTGGTAAACTGGTTACCAGTCAGCTGCATACCGTCCCCACTGTCGCCGGCAAATTTTATCACTACGTCCTTAAGTACTTCTTCTTTTAAGTTCATTTTCGTAAAAATTATAGTAGCGAAGTTAACGTTTTACGCCTTTTAAAAAACTGATATTTTACAATTTTTTCCGGCAACGTTTCCACAATCTGAAATTATTAAATTAGGTTTGCCCAAATTTTTTAGATGTACGACCTGCATGATTTCCTTGAGCCCGTTTTACTGCGTACCATCAACGGGGATAATGGCTATAACGACGGGCAGTTTGCCAAACATATTACTTTATACGAGGCCGAATTACCCGATCTTAGCGGGATCGATATCGTGCTGGTGGGGGTTAATGAAAACAGGGGATGCGGCGTTTTTGATAACATGCCATCAGCTGCCGATGCTATACGTAAACAACTCTACCAGTTACACTTTTGGCACAAGGAAATAAGGATTGCTGATATCGGTAATATTAAAACTGGGGCTACATTAAATGACAGCTATGCCGCAATAAAAACGGTGGTGGCAGAATTATTGCGCCTGAATAAAACCATAGTGATATTGGGCGGTTCACATGATATCACGCTGGCGCAATATTTTGCCTATGTAGCATTACAGAAAGTAGTGGAAGCTACCTGCATCGACGCCAATATCAATTTAAGGGGCGAAAGCCCGCAGAGAAGCGAGAATTTTTTAATGGAAATGCTTACCGGCGAACCCAACCTGGTAAAACATTATAACCATATCGGCTTTCAAAGTTATTTTGTGCACCCCCGTATGCTGGAGACGATGGACAAATTACGTTTTGATTGTTTCCGTCTGGGCATGGCCAAAGAAGCCATGGAAGAAATGGAACCGGTACTGCGTAATACGAATTTATTAAGCTTTGATATCAGTGCCATCAAGTATGGCGACTCGCCTGCGTCATTACAAAGCCCCAATGGCTTTACCGGTGAAGAAGCCTGCATGCTTACCCGTTATGCCGGCATGAGTAATAACCTGAGCAGTTTTGGTATCTATGGTTACCTGCCGCAGGAGGACCTGCATGAGCTTACTGCCAAACAGATCGCTCAAATGCTCTGGTATTTTATTGATGGCAGGAACAGGCTGAAACATGAAGCCGCCATTGAAGACCGGGCGAATTTTAATGAATACCATTGTCATTTTACCGAAGTGGAAACTGTTTTCTTACAAAGCAAAAAAACCGGCCGCTGGTGGATGCAGCTTCCCAACAAAAAATTCATCAGCAGCAGTTATAAAGATTATACACAGGCCAGCCATAATGAAATACCGGAAAGATGGTTGAGGGCACAGGAAAGAGGGTAGTCCGTTTTCTTTTTTCAGTTTGCAGTTTGTGGCCTGTTGTTCGTTGTCCGTGGTCACACTAGCTTTCTTGCATTTTCAATTTGGATAGCACTGCCCATAACGATCATACTTTGTCCTGGACTGATGCTATATGAAGAAGGCGGATTAATGGTATAATGCCCTTCTGCATTTTTTATCCCAAGAATAGTACAGTTGGTTTTTTTCCAAAGATCAAGATCATTTAATAAAATAGTTTGTTGTGTTTTTAATTCTGCCACTTTAAAATCAGTATTGTTTCTTGTGCTCATGATGGAAATCAATTCCACTACATCGGGTAACATCACTAAGGTTGCCATATGAGCACCCCCAATTTTATCCGGCATAATAACATTTGTTGCCCCTGCAATTTTTAATTTTTTTATGGAAGAATCCTGCGAAGCACGGCTGATGATGGTTACATCGGGATTCAATTGCTTTGCCGTTAACACCACAAATAAATTATCGGCATCAACCGGCAGGGTGATAATAATCGCTTTGGCATTACCGATACCGGCTTCCAGTAATACTTCATCTTTGGTAGCATCACCTTTAATAAAGTATTTTACTTCAAAAGGAAGGTCGGCTTCCAGGTCAGCTTTTTCTTCCAATACCACAAACGGTATTTTATTATCGTGTAATACATGGGCACTTTCTTTGCCATTGCGGCCAAAGCCGCAAATAATTACATGGCCCTGCAGTTGCCGGATCTTATTTTCCATTTTGATCATTTTATATTTCTTCATCAATTCCGTATCAGAGAAGTAGCGGGATAACAAGCTGATGAAATAAGTAAATAAACCGAGGTTAATTAAAATGAGCAAGATTGTAAATACCTGCCCGGCTGCACTCAACGGCCTTATTTCATTATACCCCACCGATGCAATAGTGATCACTGTCATGAAAAGGCTTTCCAAAAAACTATACCGTTCTATTACCATATAACCGGTGGTACCCACCAATATCAAGCCCGCCAATAATAATACCGGTTGCAGTAAGCCTTTAAAAAGATATAATCGATTCATTTATTATCTTGTAACAACAGCTGAAAATTATAACTTTAAAGCCAGATAAAAAAAGACATTGGTCAGCCTTATAGAAATCCCGTAATTTATCGTGCTTAACAATACAAAAACATGAAACCTGCTTATTTACTTTATGTAGCACTGACGCTATTTAATTTTTACAGCTGCTCTGTATCCAGGCAAATCAACAAACAGGCGGAAATCGGTTTATTAAAAGACAGCGCGATCAGTACGGGCCATATTGGCATTTGTATTTATGAACCTGCTACCAATAGATACTGGTACAACTATAACAGTACGCATTATTTTATACCGGCGAGTAATACCAAGTTGTTTACACTGTATGCGGGGATGAAATATTTGGGAGATAGTTTAGTGGGAATTAAATATAAAATTACCAGCAATAACATCATTATTCAAGGTACTGGTGATCCTACCCTACTAAATGATGAATATAAAAAACAACCTGTCGTTGATTTTTTAAAAATGCAGAAAAAGGAGATTTGGCTTGATCATTCCAACTGGAAAGAAGAAAATTTTGGCAATGGCTGGGCGTGGAATGATTTTGTAGATAATTATTGTGTAGAAAGAAGTGCACTTCCTGTTTATGCTAATCTTTATAAGTTTTATATAAAAGACAGTTTATTAAAATCCGATCCGCCGTACCAGCAAGATGCGAAGAAAGATTTTGATTGCACAAAATATCATAACAATAGTTACCCTTACCTGCATTTGGCCAATCTCCCTAAAAACTTTTTAATTGTAAGAGACAATAGCATTAATGATGTAATAAAAATAAAGGAGTCTGCAACAAAATTTTCTACAACTTATTTACCTAAAAATATTAATGACATCGAAAACCTATCTTATTTAAAAGATTTAGTAAATAACACCAACAATGGTATCGATTCTGCTGTTAAGTACAATTATTTTGAAAAAAATATTTTTATTAACAAGATATATTCCCAACCCACCGATTCCCTCTTTAAACCTATGATGCACCGCAGTGATAATTTTTTCGCGGAGCAAACTTTATTGATGTCCAGCAACGAACACCTGGGTTATATGAATGATGAAATGATCATTGATACGTTGTTGAAAACAGCTCTTAAAGATGTTCCTCAAAGGCCCAAATGGGTAGATGGCAGCGGGCTGAGCCGTTATAATTTATTTACACCAAAAGATTTTGTATATATATTAAACAAGATGAAGAATGATTTCGGGCTGGAGCGTATGAAAGTAATTTTACCAACCGGTGGTGAAGGCACTTTAGCTGCTTATTATAAAAAAGATGCCGGCTTTATCTATGCCAAAACAGGCACATTGAGTAATAACTGCGCTGTCAGCGGCTATTTGATCACCAAAAAGGGGAAATTGCTTATTTTTTCTATCTTAGCCAATAATTATATCAGCAACGCCACACCTGTAAGGCGGGCGGCAGAGCGGTTTTTAGAGCATATCCGCGAAAAATACTAATAATTTCCGGCCCCTCAGGCAACGCATCCCAAACTGCGCGTATCTAACCTATACAAAGGAAAAACCAAAATACCCTTAACCAAAAATGTTTGTTATGAAAAAAATTATTACACTACTGCTGACCGTACTCACAGCATTTAGTTTTTCATCAAAGTCCCAAACAACAGTTACCTGTAATGCCGATTTTAATTTTACCATCAATAATTTCACTGTTCAGTTTACACCCGTAATGACAGGCGAAGTTGCAACAACTACTCATTACTGGAGTTTTGGTGATGGCAATACAGTTTCAGCTGTTACGGCAACACACACTTACGTTACTGTAGGCAGCTACAGCGTAAAACATTATATCGTTAAGCATAATGCCAATGGCGCGGTAGTTTGTACCGACAGTGTTACAAAAATTGTATTGATACAGCAAACTACAATTTGTAACCTGCAGGCTTATTTTGTATGGCATGCGGATTCCAGCAACTGGAATACCATTCATTTCGAAAATAAATCATTGCCTTATGAAGCCAGTGATTCTATCCGCTGGAATTTTGGTGATGGCTCGCCTGCGATCAATGGTTTAGCAGGTACGCTTTCCAATCCAACACATGTTTATCCCAATGCCGGTTCTTATAATGTTTGTATACGTGTAAAGAAAAATAATACTGTCGGCACTGCACCATGTGTAAGCGAAATATGTAAAACGGTTGTGGTTACCATGCCTTGTAACCTGGTAGCTTATTTCAGTTCTCAACCAGATCCATCACATGCATTACGCATCAAGTTTACCAATCTTAGTATCCCGTTGAATGGTTCTGATTCGGTTCGCTGGACCTTTGGTGACGGCACAGTAGTGAATGGTTTACAAAGCGACCCCAATGTTGCCAACCCCACGCACGATTATGCACAGGGTGGCGTGTACACGGTATGTTTAAGGGTAAAGAAAAATGCAAATGCGGCTGGTATTGCCGCATGTGTAAGGGAAATCTGTAAAACAGTTATTGTAGAATCGCCCTGCAATATACAGGTACACTTTAGTATGCACAGGGATTCTCTTAATCCACGTAAAGTTTATTTTACCAACAGTACCATTACACCAACAACGAATGCCATTGCGAAATGGAGTTTTGGAGATGGAACTTTTGCAGGTACATGGAACGCGGTGCATGAATACGCACAGCCAGGTTCATACAGGGTATGTCTTACCATACAAATATCATCCAACTGTATAAGAGAATCATGTGATACCGTGGTTATTCCACCACCACCGCCATCCTGCCAGGAGATATCTCATTTTACTTATGAGAAATTTATTAACGATAGCCAGAAATTTAAATTCACGCCTGATCATATCAGCAGTGATATTGTATACACCTGGACCTTTGGTGACGGTACCGGCAGCCATGATGTGATCGCTACTCACCGCTATGCACAGGCGGGTGTATATGTTGCCTGCCTAACGGCATGGCGTGGCCCAAATTGCGCTTCTACTACCTGTAAGGAAATAAGGGTATTGCCACAGGTAAACTGCGATAGTATCCATGTCAGCTATACTTATCAAAGGGACCCATTGGTACCCAATAAGATTTATTTTTATGCCAATGCCAACTTGCCGATACTGGATCAAACCTGGACGATAACAAGGATATCACCTGCATCAACAGTGCCCCCGGTGATCTTACATCAAAATAACCCGGTGTATGTTTTCCATGATACCGGTTATTACAGGGTATGTTTAAAAGCGATCACGCTGGGTGGTTGTGTAAAGGAATACTGCAGCACGATACATATTGAGCACGTGACCAGTAATGTTTGCGAATTACAGGCCTTCCCTAATCCTGCAGGCAACCTGGTAAATGTAAATGTAAATCTCACACAGCCGGGTATGATCGACGCCTATGTATACAACAGCACTAATATACTGGTAAGAGAAAAGCACCAGCAAGGTGTAACGGGTAATAATGTGGTGACTATAACTTTAAATGATCTTACACCCGGAATATATACCATTAAAGTTTTGTATAATGGTAAAGTGTGTTATGCAAGGTTTACGAAATTATAAGATTTAGTACTGGTTTCATGATAATAGGAAAGATCCTGCTGTTTATTTTCAGCAGGATCTTTTTTGTTCGGTAAAAGCAGGGCGGTAGCAGCCAAATGCCGGTTGCGGCAACGTTATAAACACTATGTTGATTTGTTTATTACAGGCAGCTAAAAAATATATAATATATTTATCGGAAATAATTCCCTGATGTCCTGGCTAGCTTTTTTTCTTTCCCTGTCGGTTGCTTCAACCGGCCTTAACAAACAATCATTAGGAGTTTACCCTGTAATAAACCCCACCAGGGCATTTACTCCCGCGGAAAAAACCATTGCCCATAAATTGGGCGACAGGATGATCTCCTTTAAAGTGATACAGTATGGCCCGCCTTCTGATATCTGCTGCATCAATTTGCACGATGATGAAGTGACGGCAGTCAATGCAGCACGTGCTATCCTCGAGCAAAAAGGGGGAACAATAATCAAGATCGAAAATAATGCCCAGCGCATGATCCGTTTTAGGTTTAGAGGATTATACTATTATTTTGACCCCAACAGGATATTTTCGGCAAGGGGCATTTCTGGTACGCTCAAGGCCAATGGCAGGATCAACCCATTAGCAATAGTTGAAGTAGAAAAATTCGCAACGGCTTTATTGGAAATGATACCCGACAGCGCTTCCTGTGTTATCGCTTTGCACAATAATACCAATGGAGATTTTTCCATTAAAACATATGAAGCCGGCGGTAAAAGGCAAACCGATGCCAAAATGGTATACGCTGATAACTGGCAGGATGCAGATGATATTGCCCTCACCACGGATGAAATGCTGTTTAATAAAATGTCTTCATTTGGCTACAACAGTATCCTGCAGGATAATATCAATGTAAACAGGGATGGTTCACTAAGTGTATATTATGGTGAATTAAACAGGCGCTACATCAACATAGAAACACAACATGGCAAAACAGCGCAGTACAAAGAAATGCTGGGAAAGCTGTTAAACATCCTTGATGAAGAAAAAAAACCAACCATCGCCCAAACAGTTATTGAACAGCATTAAGGAGCTATCTCCCAAACATTTTATCCAGTTCATCTTTCTTAAATTCAAGATAAGTGGGTTTACCATTGGGTGTAATGTTGGGTAACCCGCAATTAAACAGGTCTTCTACCAATGCTTTCATTTCTTTACCTGTTAGGCCTGTGCCTGCTTTAACGGATTGCTGCAGGGCCAGCGAGCGCAATAATTTTTCTCTCTTGCTATATTTCAGGTCATTACTGAAATGCTTGTATTGTTCCAGCATTTTTTCTACAGCCATTTTTTCATTGCCGTCAATCACGTCTGCCGGCGACCCCTGTATCACAAAAGTATTATTGCCAAATGGCTCCAATAAATAACCCAGTTGATTCAGGTCGGGCAATAATTCATGCAGCAATACCGCATCAGTTACGGTAAGTTCTAAAGTAGTGGGAAACAAACTTCGTTGTGTGGCAATAGGGCTACCATCTACAGCGGCAATGAACTGCTCGTATAAGATACGTTCATGTGCATTTTGCTGGTGCACCAAATAATAACCTTTGTTGGTTTGTACAACAATATAGCTATTGTGCAACTGCATTAAATTATCCGTCGCCGGGCGTTGTTCATTAACGCTGTGCAGGTTTTGCTGTGCATTGCCTGTGGCCTGTTGCCTGTCGTCCGTCGTCTTCTCATAAAAGCTTTTCCAATCTCTTAATTCACTTTTGCTTTCAATAAAATGCGATTGATTTTTTTTTGTAAACGTACTGTATAAAGAAGAAGCAGCTGCAGATGATTGTTTTTCTTCCGTAAAAGGTTTACTCACGGCATCCAGTTGCTGGATAGAAAGATCGAGCTCAAAATCCAGTGTGGGCGTAATGCTGAATTGTGCCAGTGCATGTTTTACCGCCGATTGCACAAATGCATACACGATCTTCTCATCTTCAAATTTTATTTCCTGCTTGGTGGGATGTACGTTAATATCGAGCTGCGCAGGATCAAGATCGATGAACAAAGCATACATCGGGAAGCTATCTTTGGCGATCATTGCGTCAAATGCGTTCATCAATGCATGATTTAAATAAGCGCTTTTGATAAAACGGTTATTCACAAAAAAATATTGATCGCCCCTGGATTTTTTGGCCGTTTCCGGTTTCCCAACAAAACCATAGATATTCATATAATCCGTATGCTCCTGCACCGCTACCAGTTTCGCATTATAACTATTGCCCAAAATCTGTACGATACGCTGCTTTAAAGTACCTTTCTCTAAATGAAAAACTTCCTGGCCATTACTATTGAGTGAAAAGAAAACTTCAGGGAAGGCCATGGCTACTCTTATGAATTCATCTATGATATGCCTTAGTTCGGCCGGGTTACTTTTTAAAAAATTTCTCCTGGCAGGCACATTGAAAAAAAGATTCTTCATCGCGACGCTGGTACCCGTTGGTGCTGCAACAGGTTCCTGCTGTATCACCACGCTATTTTCTATCTGCAGGTAAACCCCTGTATCATCTTCTGCTCTTTTTGTTTTTAGTTCCACCTGTGCCACTGCGGCGATACTGGCTAATGCTTCTCCGCGGAAACCCATTGTTTTTATCCGGAACAGGTCTTCGATATTACTGATCTTGGATGTGGCATGTCGTTCAAAAGCCATACGGGCATCAGTCTCACTCATTCCTTTGCCATTATCAATAACCTGTATCAATGATTTGCCGGCATCGCTGATAAATAGTTTGATTTCGTCTGCCCCCGCATCCACGGCATTTTCCAACAATTCTTTTACAGCACTTGCAGGGCGCTGGATCACTTCACCGGCAGCGATCTGGTTGGCAATATTATCGGGTAATAATTGGATGATGTCAGGCAAAAGTCTTCCTTATTTAGTTGGCAAAAGTCGCAAAAATTTTCGATTAAAGATATTAAACTATGGGGGCTGATGTGTCCGTTTTAAAAATTATGAGGCTGAAGTACTGATAAAATAAAAGTCAAAGCGCTTTGCCAATGAAAAAAAAGAATTTTCCCGGCTTCTCTGCAAATAAGAAAATTTGCCACAAAGACACGGAGCATAAAAAATGCCACGCATTTTTCCTTTGAGCCTTCGCGTCTTCGTGGCTAAATTCCATTTTTGTAAAAAATTATTTATGCCCTTTACAGGCAGCTGAATTGAAAATAAAGAGGTCATTTTTAACAGGGCAGACGATGCCTTATCAAGTTTAAAAATATTTTAGCCGACAGGCACTGTTTAAAAATAACTGATATTTGCCTTTATTAAGTATTTTTATAGATATGAACAAGCACTTTATATTATTTCTTTTAATGGTTTTTTCTGCTAAAATTTCTGTTGCACAAAGTACTGCTGCAAATAAATGGGCCGACAGTGTTTATAAAACTTTATCGGAAGACGAACGTATTGCACAATTAATGGTGGTTCGGTTATCTACTTATGATGCACGCACCAAAACTGTAACTTTTTTTGACAGCCTGGTAGCTGCCCAGGTTAAACAATACAATATCGGCGGCATCTGTGTTTTCCAGGGGAGCCCTGTAAAACAGGCTACTATTATCAATGCATTGCAGGCAGAAGCCAGAACGCCGATACTTATGTGTATCGATGCCGAGTGGGGCGTGGGCATGCGCATGATCGACAGTGTACTTCCGCTGCCTAAACAAATGATGCTGGGCGCAATGCCGGATGCGGGCATCGTTTACCAATATGGCAAGATTGTTGCCGAACAATGTAAGCGTGTAGGCATACAGGTGAATTATGCGCCCGTGGTGGATGTAAATAATAATCCGGATAACCCGGTGATCAATGACCGGAGTTTTGGTGAAGACAAATACAAAGTGGCGTTGTTCGGAATTCAATACATGAGGGGTATGCAGGATAATGGCGTTATGGCCTGTGCCAAGCATTTTCCGGGCCACGGTGATGTAGCAGTGGATTCGCATTATGACCTGCCCGTTATAACCAAAACGCTGGCGCAACTGGATTCACTGGAACTCTATCCTTTCAGGGAGATCTTTAAAGCCGGTATCGGCAGTGTTATGATCGCTCACTTATCTATTCCCGCAATAGACAGCACGCCCAACAAACCTACTTCCATCTCAAAAAATAACGTAACCGGATTAATGAGAAACCAGTTGGGTTACCAGGGTTTAACTTTTACTGATGCATTGGAAATGCAGGGAGTAAAAAAATACTATCCCAATGGAGAAGCTTCAGTAGAATCATTGGTGGCCGGTAATGATATGTTGTGTTTGCCCGGCGATGTGCCATTGGCCCTTGCAAAGATCAAAGATGCCCTACAAATGAAAAAAATCAGTTGGGCCGAGATTGAACTGCACTGTAAAAAAGTATTATTGGCAAAATATCAATATGGGTTAACACATCTTGCCCCTATCGATACCGATAACCTGACCAATGACCTCAATAGCAAAGTACCTGCAATGAGAAAATTAATTGCAGAGAATGCGTTGACCGTGTTGAGAAAGACAGGCAATGATTTCTTTCCCATGCCTGCGCCGGCCAAACCTGTTGCGGATGACGTGGCTTATGTAAGTATCGGCAACAGCAGCGATAATGCCTTTGCAACCCGAATTCGGGCTGAATATGCCGCAGACGTTTTTTATTTTACCTATACACAGGATGCATCAACCATTTCAAGTATGGTAGCATCCATTAAGAACCGTTATAAAAAAGTGATCATTGGCATTCATAATTATGCGAGGGCGCCGCTCAATAATTTCGGTATATCAACAGCCGCGGTTGAACTCGCTACACAATTACAGGAACAAACCAATGCCATCACTTTTGTTTTTGGAAATTGTTATGCTATCAAAAACTGGTGTGCGGCAAAAAATATTGTTGCCTGTTACGAGGATGATGATATCATTCAGAATACCGCGATCGACCTGTTGCAGGGAAAGATACCCGCAAAAGGAAAATTACCGGTAACAGTTTGCGACGAATTTAAATATGGAAGCGGCATTACCAGCTCCGGTTTTTTTTTGCCCCTGTCCAATCCAGGCGAAGCAGGCCTTGACCCGGTTAGGTTAAATACCGTTGATTCCATTGTTAGTGATGGTATTGAAAAAGGCGCATTCCCAGGTGGCGTGGTGATGGTAGTTAAAGATGGAAAGATCGCTTATCATAAAGCATATGGCTACACTACTTATAATAAAGCTGCGCCTGTTCAGCTGGAATCTATTTTTGATATGGCTTCCTGCACAAAGATATGTGCCACCACCATCAGCGTCATGAAATTGTATGATGAAGGGAAGCTGGATCTCAAAAAAACATTGGGTGATTATCTTCCCTGGGTAAAAGGAACCGATAAAGAACATTTATTGATTGAGCATATTTTACTGCACCAGGCCGGCCTTATTGCTTATATCCCTTTTTATAAAGAAACCATCGACTCCAGCGGTAAACCCTTGTCTAAATATTATTCTTCCAGGCAATCTGATTCGTTTAGCATACGGGTAGCAGAAAATTTATTTATGCGCAACGACTGGCGGGATACTTTATACAAACGAATCCTGCAAAGCCCATTGGGAGTAACAGGTAAATATATTTACAGCGACAATGATTTTATTTTTTTAGGAAAGGTAGTGGAAGCATTGAGCGGGCAAACTTTAGATGAGTATGTAAAAAGGGAATTCTATACACCGCTTGCATTAACTACAGCGGGTTTTAAGCCAGGAGAACGATTTGCATTGAACCGTATCATACCCACCGAACAGGAAAAATTATTTCGTTTACAATTATTGCAGGGCGATGTGCATGACCCTGGAGCGGCTATGTTTGGCGGTGTTGCGGGGCATGCAGGACTATTCAGCAATGCCTACGACCTGGCCGTGATCATGCAAATGCTTTTGAATGGCGGTACATTTAACGGAAAAAAATATTTGAATAACGAAACCGTACAATTGTTTACTGCATACCACAGTGCTATCAGCCGTCGTGGTTATGGTTTTGATAAACCTGAAAAAGATAACGCTACCAGGCCTGAACCTTATCCCTGTTTATCAGCATCGCCGCAAACCTTTGGCCACACGGGTTATACCGGCACCTGTGTTTGGGCAGATCCCGCCAACAAACTCATCTTTATTTTTTTAAGCAACCGCGTTAATCCTGATGGCGGCGACGTGAATAAAAAAATACTGAACATGAATATCCGCCCGAAGATCCATGAAGCGATTTACAAGGCGTTGGTAAAATAAATTTTATTGCAGGTCGAGTAAGATTTGCTTCAGTTCCTCCTGTCTTTTCCAGGGTATTTGATGATCGGCACCATGCAGGGTGTCCGCAGTAATTGACCTGGCATTGATCATCATCTTTTTACCAAAAGCAATATTTGCTATCGGTACCCAGGTGTCTTTATCACCATGCACAAATATTACATCGCAGGTAATATTTTTAAAATCTTTTTGCAACGGACGTAAATCTTTTTTTAAATACAGCAGTTCTGTATTGCTTGGACCAAAATCACCCGGCAAGCCCCAGTATAATGGCCTTACATTAACGATCTTTCGCCAGGTTTCTTTTGCTTCCTCGTTAATATCCAGTGCGCCTGAAATGATCACTATGGTTTTAAATAAAGCAGGGTCGTCTGCTGCCAGTTTCGCCACGATAGGACCACCGAGGCTATGCCCCGCTAAAAACATCGGTTGTTTATTTTTTAGATGTTGCAGTACCGGCAGGATGATCTTGCATTGCTCCTGCAAATGCAGGGCTTTACCAAAATCGCTGTAACCAAAACCCGGCCGGTCGATGGCAACGATCCTGAATTTTTTTCTCATCGCGCTATCCCACATAAATTTCATGTAGTTCATCCAGCTGCCAGGGCTGCCATGAATAAAAACCAATGTAGGTAAACTATCACTGCCGCCAACCGCGTAATGCAGGTGCCTGCCATTGATAACAGAATCATAAATTACAAGGGGAACATGTTTTGCTTTGAATACACCGTAAGCTTTACTATCGCTCCAACGGTTGCGCATGATAAAACACTGCGCCAGTAACTGCCACACGGTAATCAAGGTCAAACTGTAGATCAAAGTACGCCGCATAATATTTTTAAAACGCACTGTACGCATTTTTGTTACAGTGTCCGTTAAAATTCTAATAGCATGTGCATAGAAGAATTAGCCAGGAAGGCTCTAAGACGCTAATGGAAAATGCATCGCATTTTTTTACTTCGTGCCTTTGTGTCTTCGTGGCTAACATTTTCGGAGCGAAGCTGTGAAAAAATAACTTAATGAATAAAACATAAGGTCAATTCAACTCTTCCGAACTTTCCGGTAATTTATCATACTCTCCTTTAAAAGCGTAATAACCAAATATCATCAACCCGATTGCAATGGGCGTAAATATCGTAATGATGATAACCCATGGAATGGGTTTATTGATATCTTTTGTGCCGGTACTGCTGATATTGTGTACAGCACCTGTTACTAAAAAGTAAATTACAACGGGTGCAATGATCATCCACAACAAACCCATTATTCTTTTAAGCTGGTTCATAAAAAATATTTTTTGGATAAGAAACCTATAAGGTTTTAAAAACCTTATAGGTTTAATCATTAATAGTTTTATCGATTTTATTATTCAAATACAAAGCTCCGATCGCAAAACACAGTGCAGCCACACCAATAGGATACCACAACCCTACCAAAGGATCTGAAGTAAAAGTGGCAGACAATAGCGTTGCGATAAATGGCACCAATCCTCCAAACACGCCATTACCAATATGGTAAGGTAAGCTCATAGAAGTGTACCTTATTTTAGTAGGAAACAATTCCACGAGGAATGCAGCAACCGGCCCATACACCATAGTCACAAAGATGATCATGATCCACACAAGCCCAATGAATTTCCATTTCAGGCCGGCACTAAGTATCTTATCAGAGTAAACCGGTTTTTTATCTTTACTCACCCATAAAATATCCAGTTCTTTTACATTGATATCCGGCTGGTTTCTTTTCATCATATTCAGGTAGGCGGTGTCGTGGGGTATCAGCCCGGCGGTGTCTGAATAGGATGCTGTAAAAGTCAATCCTTCGGTCAGTTGCCATTTCTCTTTTACATGGGTGATTTGCAACATTTCATCACTGCGTTTTATGGTATCTATTTTGATCAAAGGATTTTTTTGGCCTTTGATAACCACGTAATGCATGCCTTCATTCCTGGCCTTCCATTCTTTAGCGTCAGCGCTTTGTAATAATTGATTGAATATGGGCCGGTAAAAAACTACGCCCAATAACATACCGGTCAACATGATCCATTTCCTGCCGATCCTGTCACTCAATGCACCAAACACTAAAAAGAAAGGTGTTGCCAAACCAATGGCCCATAATAATATTTCACGGTTCTGCATGAACTCGATCTTCACCGTATTTTCTAAAAAGGATTGTGCATAGATCTGCCCCGTGTACCAGATAACGCCCTGCCCCATTACAGCGCCGAACAATGCCAGCAATACCATTTTAAAGTTTGCTCTATGCCCAAAACTTTCTTTTAAAGGATTAACCGATGTTTTCTTTTCTGCTTTCAACTTTGCAAACACCGGCGATTCATTCATCTTTAACCGGATATAGATTGAAACGCCTACCAGTAAAATAGATATCCAGAAAGGATAGCGCCACCCGCCCCATTCTGCATTAAATGCAGCGTCAGTCATATTGTTTTTTACCGCCATGATCACACCCAATGCAACAAATAACCCCAGTGTAGCGGTGGTTTGAATCCATGCTGTAAAATAACCACGGCGGTGCGCAGGCGCATGCTCTGCAACATAAGTAGCGGCACCACCATATTCACCTCCTAATGCTAAACCCTGCACTAATCTCAATAATAACACCAGCAATGGAGCAGCTATACCAATCGCTTTATAAGAAGGCACCAGGCCGATCAAAAAAGTGGAGCCGCCCATTAAAACCAAAGTGAGTAAGAAAGTATATTTTCTCCCGATGAGATCGCCCAGCCTTCCAAATACCAATGCACCAAATGGCCTTACCAAAAAACCCGCGGCAAAAATGGCCAGTGTACTCAGCAGTGCAGCGGTCTCATTACCCTCTGGAAAAAATTGTGCTGCAATAGTTTTCGCCAGCATGCCAAAAATGTAAAAATCGTACCATTCAATTAAAGTGCCCAGCGAAGAGGAGAAGATAACTTTACCAATACCTTTGGTAGTAGCCGCGTTTGCCATATTGTAAACAATTGTGCTGAAAGATACATTCTTTTTAAACCCGGTTATCCTGTACTATCTGTTTGTTGTCCTTCACCCAAAACGACATCCCACATCAATTCAAATTTGTGAGACTTTGCCAGCGCTACCCTATGCTTTTTCAGCATAAATTAAGTGCTACCTTAGCAAACAATTGAAAACAGAATTTTATATATGTCCACTTCAACCCCCGCTTAACCAACGGGTACAGTTCGTGTGGATTTCAAAAGGGGAGAATGATATTACAAAATCAAGGATTTTACCCAATGGTGTTATTGAATTGATACTAAACTTCGGCAACAAACAAAAAACACTTAAACAAGACACCCTCAAAACAGATAAATATTTCAACAATTATTGGGTGGCGGGAATACAAAGCAAACCGCTGTTTATTCAGTCACTAACTGACACTAATCTTGTTGGCATAAGGTTTCTTCCGGGGGGAGCATATCCATTTTTTAAATTTCCTGTATCCAGGCTTTCTGATATGGTTATAGAGGCTGATTGGATGGCGGAAGAACTTGAAAAATTGCGGACTACCATTAATGATTTATCAGACCACCAAAAAATAGCCCAAACAATTGAAGCATATTTATGGACGAAATTTGATGGTTCCTGCCTCACGAATGAATCTGTAATGTATGTAGCTAATAAAATATTCTTTTCTGATACTGAAATACCTATTAGTGAATTGGTGCGCAAAGCGGGATATTCTCATAAGCATTTTATTACCCTGTTCAAAAAACAAGTCGGCACTTCACCTAAAAACCTTCAACGTATTGTTCGGTTGCAAAAAGTAATTCAACTTGTTAAGTCCAAGCCTGATATTAAGTGGACAGATATTTTTTATGAATTTCCATTTTATGATGCCGCACATTTTGTGCATGACTTTAAAGAGTTGACAGGAATGACACCAGATAATTATCTTTCCCTGCGAACTTTTGACGAAAACCACTGTGTTATTCGTTGAAGTAATTTTTTTACAATCGCTCTTTCAAAACTTAACAGGAATAACGCCTTAAATCTTGTAAACTTCGAGCCTTTGACAGCAACCCACGCATTTTTCGTTAAGGTAAATTTTTTACAATAGTTCTTTACAGCATGTATATAGCTTTGTAAAAATTATAACAATGGAAATGCAAGAAACTCTTTCACACCTCAACTGGTTGGCGATACTTGTTGCAGCAACCTCTACATTTTTAATTGGCGGCGTTTGGTATTCACTTTTTGAAAAGCCCTGGATGGCTGAAAATAATTTTACCAAAGAACTACTACAGCAACGAAAACTTCCTATAGTTTTTGGTTTATCCTTTCTTTTTTCATTAATTATGGCTTTCAATCTTGCCATGTTCATTGGCACAAAAGCAGCCGTTTCCTATGGATTGACAGCTGGCTTTCTTACAGGCTTCGGCTGGGTATTTTTTTCCATTGCCATGATTTCACTTTTTGAAAAGCGTTCACTTAAATATATACTTATTAATGGCGGGTATATGACTGTTGCATTTACAGTAATGGGTGCAATACTTGGAGCCTGGCATTAATTCTTTATAACAATTTTAAATTTACAACCATGTACAAAATGTTCACCAGCTTCTTCACTCTTATTGCATTCGCGTGTTTTGGCCAAACGCAAATTAAAGACACAAAACTAAAACAGGGTTTGGAATCAGTAACCGGCGAAACGGATGTTTCACACCAGGGTATTGTGAACAGTTCATTTACTGCAGCTAACGGTGAAAAGTTTCTTCGCTTCGAAATAATTGTTGACACTGCGATTGCAGCTGCATGGAAAAGTATCGCAACGGAAGAAGGTATAAAAAAATGGATGGCCCCGGTTGCTGTCCTTGATTTAAGCATTGGGGGAATGCTAAAAACAAATTATAATGAAACTGCAACAATTGATGACAAAGGAACAATAATGCTTGGCATCATCAGCTATATGCCATCCGAAATGATCGCTTATAAAATTACACTTAACGAACTGTTTGCAGAAAAATGCAGAAAAGAAGATAAAAATCTGCAACATATCATTCAGCTTAAATCTCTTGGACAAAATAAAACAAAAATTATTTCAACAATGGTTGGATGGGGGCAGGGAAAAGAATGGGATGAAGCATATAGTTTTTTTGAAAAAGGTAATGAATGGACGTTTCAAAAACTATTAAAAACTTTTAAGAAATAGACGCCAGTTTATCTAAATCAGCAAAAAATGAATTATAAAAATTGCCTGTTATTATTTTGCGTTTTTTTATTAAGGCAGGATTTATTTGCGCAAAGTATAATTCCTGCCCAGGATTCAACATTAAATAATCTTATCCATCCCGAAGGTTATATTACCTGCAAACCGGGGAAATGGGGAACTGTAAAGAAGATTGGTGCTGCCAAACAAAGTATAATACTGGTTGCAGGGCTGGGTTTCAGTGTACATGAATATGATAATTTAATTAATCATTTCAAAAAAGATTATACCATTTATGCAGTAACCCCTGCCGGATTTGGTGGAACGCCAGCACCAGCAATGCCGGATACTGCAGTAAAGTACGCTGCGCAAACATGGACAAACGGAATTGTAACAGTTGTGTTACACCTGATTGAAAAAGAAAAACTGAAAAAACCTGTAATCGTGGCACATTTTGTAACCGGTACACAGGTAGCGTTAACGCTTGCTTTAAACCATCCGGATAAGATCGGTAAGGTAATTATTATCGGCGGTTCCCCTTATCGTTATTATGCAGGCCAAAAAGATGGATTGTATAATGACTGGATTAATGAAAAAATTTATACACCGCAACAAAGAGCAAAACTGGTGGACATTTACTGGGCTCCAATATGGTTTAAAACAGTAACGAAAAAGACCTGGGATGCCAATATGTGGACGGCTGACGATTATTGTAAAGACAGCAGCACCGGCAATAAATTTTTCAAGGCATCAGCGACTGTTCCGGTTCAGGTAATGATTCGCTACCTGATTGAATGGATGTCATATGATGTTAATGAAAAATACGCAGCATTAAAAGTGCCAACCTTAATTCTCATCCCTGATTTTAAAGAATTGCTCACTGTTCCGGATTCAACAAATAAAGAAAGCTGTAAAACTGTGGCCGCAAAACAATACCTTAAATATTTTCACCAGGTAGCATGGCAGAAGGCAGAAGCATCTAACAACAACTTCATCCAGTTTCAAACCGTTCCCCACACCAGGATTTTTATGTGGTATGATAATCCCAAAGCGGTTTACAGTTCTATAAGGAACTTTATATATAGAAGCCAACCTGGTAATTGCCTATAAACTTAATGAAGGCAGCTTAATTAAAAAATATTTATGCATTAAATGATGGCGTATGTATACTTTTGAGCAGATAAAATTATTGCCATGTCATATCCCTACCAGATCAAATCTTTTGATGAATATAAAGCTGCTTATAAAAAAGCTGCTGAAGACCCTGAAGGCTTTTGGTCGGACGTAGCGGAAAATTTTTTATGGAGGAAGAAATGGGATACCGTTTTGGAATGGAATTTTACCGAACCAAAAGTAGCATGGTTTAAAGGCGGAAGGCTCAACATCACCGAAAATTGTATCGACAGGCATTTGGCTGCTATGGCCGACAAGCCCGCCATCATTTGGGAACCTAATAACCCCGAAGAAAGAGTACGTACCGTTACTTATGCCCGCCTGCATAAAAGAGTTTGCCAGTTTGCACAGGTATTAAAAAACAATGGTGTTAAAAAAGGCGACCGTGTATGTATCTACATGGGCATGGTGCCTGAACTCGCCTATGCCATTTTAGGTTGCGCAAGAATTGGCGCTATTCACAGCGTGGTGTTTGGTGGCTTTAGTGCACAAAGTATTGCCGACAGGCTGGAAGACGCACAGGCCACATTCATCGTTACCTGCGATGGCGCTTACCGCGGTGGAAAAGACATACCGTTAAAATCGGTAATAGATGATGCACTGATCGGCAATAAAACAATTAAGCGTGTTATCGTGTACACAAGAACGAGGATACCGGTATCGATGATAAAAGGAAGAGATGTATGGTGGGAAGATGAAATGGAATATGCCGAAACACAGGTGGAAAAACAGGGCGTGGTTTCATTTCCTGCCGAAGAAATGGATGCGGAAGATCCCTTGTTTATTTTATATACTTCCGGCAGTACAGGCAAACCAAAAGGTGTGGTGCATACTTCGGGTGGTTATATGGTATGGACCAACTATACCTTTGTAAACGTATTTCAATACCAACCCGGGCAGGTACATTTTTGTACAGCGGATATCGGCTGGATCACCGGCCACAGCTATATTGTTTACGGTCCGCTAAGCGCAGGCGCTACTTCAGTGATGTTTGAAGGCATTCCAACCTTTCCGGATGCCGGGAGATTTTGGGATATTGTTGACAGGCACAAAGTGAATATTTTATATACAGCACCTACGGCTATACGCAGTTTAATGAGTTATGGCCTGGATCCGTTAAAAGGCAAAGACCTTTCTTCCTTAAAAGTATTAGGCACAGTGGGCGAACCCATCAACGAAGAAGCCTGGCATTGGTATGATGAAAATATTGGTAAAAAGAAATGCCCAATCATAGATAGCTGGTGGCAAACGGAAAATGGCGGCATCCTCATTTCAAACCTTGCGGGCATTACACCCTCCAGGCCGGGCTGGGCTACATTGCCGATGCCCGGTGTGCAGCCGGTATTGGTAGATGAACAGGGAAAAGAAGTAACCGAGAAAGATGAGCATGGATTGTTAAAAGGTAATCTTTGCATCAAAGCTCCCTGGCCTGCTATCTTAAGAACAACTTATGGTGACCATGAGCGTTGCCGTACCAATTATTTTGCGACCTATCCTAATATGTATTTCACCGGCGATGGCGCATTAAAGGATGACGAGGGTTTTTACAGGATCACGGGAAGAGTGGATGATGTGTTGAATGTGAGTGGCCACCGCATCGGTACAGCGGAAGTAGAGAATGCGATCAATATGCATGCAGGTGTAGTAGAAAGTGCCGTGGTGGGTTACCCGCATGATATCAAAGGCCAGGGCATCTATGCTTTTGTAATTGCAGCCAGTAAACATGGCGATGAAGAACATACCCGTAAGGATATCCTGCAAACCGTAACAAGAATTATCGGCGCTATTGCCAAACCTGATAAGATACAGTTTGTGACTGGCTTACCCAAAACAAGAAGCGGTAAGATCATGAGGCGCATTTTAAGAAAGATCGCCGAAGGGGAAGTAGCCAATCTCGGTGATACTTCTACCCTGCTGGACCCGGGTGTAGTAGAAGATATCAGGAATGGAAAATTGTAATGCCGGTTTTCGGGTCTTAAATAATTTGCTAATTTTATGGCTTTATCATCCAGGTTAAACAACATATGAAATATTATTGGCCCACGCTTGGTCTTGTTGTATTATTTTGTATAAGCATACATTCCCCTGCAACGGCGCAAATGAAAAGTACCTGTGACCCTGAAAGCATTCCCTTGCTTTCAACCGTGCCGCAAACCAAAGGCACTTTGCAGATGGTGCGAATACTGGACAGCATCAACAGGCATGCGAACCCTGAAGATTTTTTGGTAATGAATACCCAGCGCACCGAGATCTTCAAAAAAAAGTTAAATACAGAGAAAGATCCCAATAAACGTGTTGACCTGTATTTTCATTATTGCGTGGAATCATTGAATGCCGGCAATACCGATGAAGCCATTAACGTGATGCGTCAAATAATGACAGCAATGAATATAACGGGCGATAATTTTACTTCCAATTACAAATTATTCTTCGACCTGCTGGCAATAGCGTATATGCGAAAGGGTGAACTGGAAAATTGTGCTGCCAATCATAACCCCCAAAGCTGCATCATACCCATACAGGGAAATGGTGTGCATAAACTTACTTCCGGTTCGGAACAGGCGATAGAAATATATAAAAAAATACTGGCGAAATTTCCTGATGACCTGCAATCAAGGTATTTGTTGAATGTTGCCTACATGACATTGGGAAAGTACCCCGGTGAAGTCCCCAAACAATGGCTGATAGCGTCAGGCGTATTTGCACAAAACAACAGCAGTAATATTGTATTAAAAGATGTGAGCGCAAAAAAAGCTGTTGACATGAATGGCATTTCCGGTGGCTGCGTAGTGGAAGACCTGGATAATGACGGCCTCCTGGATATAATGGCAACATCATATGGGCTTGGCGACCAGGTGAGGTATATGCACCAGCAAAAAGACGGCAGCTTTAAAACCGAAACCCCTTCTTCAGGACTGGTAGGCATTACCGGTGGTTTGAACATGGTGCATGCTGATTATAATAATGATGGACTTGCCGATATTGTTATACTGAGAGGTGGCTGGTGGGGCAAGAATGCGAGGTTCCCTTTCTCCTTAATAAAAAATAACGGCAATAATAATTTTGAAGATGTAACGATAGCATCAGGATTGTATGCTACCGCCCCGACGCAGACTGCAAGCTGGGGTGATTTTAATAATGATGGTTGGATAGATCTTTTTGTTGCGCACGAAAATTATCCCTGCCAGTTATTCATTAATGAAAAAGGAAAGTTCAGGGATGTAGCGCCGCAATATGGTTTGAACATTACCAGTTATGTAAAAGGCTGTGTATGGGGTGATATCAATAATGATGGATTTCCCGACCTGTTTCTTTCAATATTAGGCGCACCTAATAAATTATGGCTGAATAAACCCGGCGCTGCTTCAGGTGAAAGAATATTTGAAGACATTACCAAAACTGCGGGAGTGGAAGAACCCATCTACAGTTTTCCTGCATGGTTTTTCGATTATGATAATGATGGTTTTACCGACCTCTATGTTTCAGGATATGATACCAGGCAATTTACCCTGGTAGCACAGGATATTGCACGTGATATGCTGGGCATGCCCACATTGGGAGACCAACCACATCTTTACCACAATAATGGCAATAATACGTTTACTGATGTAAGCAGTAAATATGGTATTGATCATGTGAGTTATGCCATGGGAGCGAATTTTGGCGATATTGATAATGATGGCTGGCTGGATTACTACCTGGGCACAGGTGCCCCGGAATTTGAAAGTATAATCCCTAACAGGTTATACCATAATATCGGCGGCAAAAAATTTGAAGATATCAGTTACGCTACCCACACTGCACATATTCAAAAAGGTCACGCGGTAGCTTTTGCAGATATTGATAATGATGGCGACCAGGATATTTATGAAGTAATGGGTGGCGCAGTTGAGGCCGACCGTTTCCGCAATGTACTTTTTGAAAATACCACAACCAACAGTAACCACTGGCTGAAATTAAGACTGGAAGGCGTAAGCGCCAACAGGGGCGCCATTGGTGCAAGAGTAAGAATAAAAGTGAAATTCGCGGACGGCACCGTACAAAATTTTTATCATACGGTTTGTACCGGTGGGAGTTTTGGTTCTAAAACTTTAAGAATAGAAGCCGGGCTTGGTAATGCAATTTCCATCGAAGAAATAGAGATCCGCTGGCCCAATGCCAAACAAACTAAAGAAATGATCAGCGGTGTAGCAATGGATACTGAAGTGAAGATCAAAGAAGGCATGGGCAGGCAATAAGATGGGTTTTAACAATATCTTTTAACTATATACCCAATAAGCGGTATTGCACAGCGTTTGCATCAACATAACTTGCAACAAACATTTATGATGCCCCGCCTGATATTACCGATCCTGTTTTCCCTGGTTTGCACAGGACTGTCCGCACAATCATCAATAACCACCTCCAAGCATATACTCCGTTTTACGTCCAATATTCCCTGCACAGCTGTAAAAGATCAATACATTTCGTCTACCTGCTGGAGTTTTGCAGGCAATTCTTTTTTTGAAAGTGAATTGTTACATAAAGGGCAAACCGGTATCGACCTTAGTGAGATGTATACGGCAAGAATGGCCTGGCTACAAAAAATTAAATTACACCTTGAAAAAAATGGCCTTAACTGCTTAACGCCCGGCGGGCAATTCCACAATATCCAATGGGTAATAAAAAATTATGGTATGATGCCCGAAGATAAATATAACGGCAGGCCGCAAAAAGAAACCAACCATAACCACAGCTTATTGGATACTGCACTCTCCAGGTATATTGCAATAATGGTTAAATACCATAAGAAAGAAGCAACCCCGGAAGACTGGAAAAACATTAATAATATTTTAGACCGCTACCTCGGTAAAGTGCCTCTAGCATTCGTGGTGAATGGAAAAAATTATTCTGCTGTAACTTATGCCGGCAATTATTTAAAAATAAGCCCTGATGATTATGTAGAGATCATGTCGTTCACCCACCACCTTTATTATAAGCCTGCTGTTTTTGAAAATAAATACAATTACTCATTTGATAAATACATGAATGTACCCTTCGCTGATTTTGTAACAATCACCGATAGCGCATTACAAAATGGTTATACCGTTTTATGGAATGGAGACGTTACCGATGAAGGTTTTGATTTTGCCAAAGGCGTTGCATTTTTGCCGGATACATTCAGCAACAAAGTGCTCAGCCGGCAGGCTGCATTTGCTGACAGCAGCAGCTATATGGACCATATGATGCATATTGTAGGATTAACCAAAGATGAGAACGGTCACAAATGGTATTACATTAAAAATTCCTGGGGAAGCGGTAATGAACTGAGCGGCTATATGCTGATGGATGAAAATTATTTTGCGATAAAAACCGCTGCAATCGTAGTTAATAAAAAAGCGATCCCTGCTGCAATAATAAAAAAAATGCTGTTGTAAAAAAGGCCTCATTCTTTTTTTATTTCCTTGATCATATTTTCACATGCAGTTAATTTTATTTCGCCTTCTTTAAATATTTTTTTCTCCCCGTCTTCTTCAGTCTCTAATTTAATTTTATAGATACCGCATTTTAATTCATATAACCATTCCTGGTTCTTGGGCAGTATTTTCATTGATAAAAAATTGGTCTCATAAACATTGCCATTGCGTTTGTATAATGTTACTACCAATGGATTTGAGGTGGAATTCTTAATACACAGGTCGGTGGTGTTTTTTATTGAACAGCTGTCCTTTTTTTCAACAAGGTTTTGTTGAGGTACTATATAAAGTTTAGGTGTCTTAAAAACACGTACCAGTTCCACCAGTGTTTTCCCGCCTTCAATAATATTTGATGCGGTATTGTTTTGTGCTTTTGATGTGGAGGCAACTAACATGGCGGCAGCAAGAATTAAACTTCTCATAGTCTTACGTTTTATTTCAGGTATATCATCAGGATGCAGCTCATTATTATTTTACATAAATCATTTTTTTGAGAAAAAAAAGAGCTGCAAAAATGTTGCTCTTTTACATACATTTCACTTATAGTTAATAACCAAATAATTCTTCGAGGCTAAGCTTCTTTAACTCCCCGTATTTTTTCATTTCATCTCCAGGTAATTTATTTTCTGAAGCAACAACACCATAGGTGTAAGGCTTGCTGGCAATATATTCAGTATGGAATTTTTTTAATTCGGGATAACCCAGCTTATCAACCGCAGTATAAATGGTTGTATGGATATCGCTGTTCAATCCTTTTTGCTGTGCCGTCAAATTATTGAAAATGATACCGTCCTTGTAATACGTACTCTTTCGATATCTTTTTTATTCCTGCACGTGCAAACCTGATATTCACCTACGTTAGGACAATCATTAAGCAATTCATTCATCGCAACAATGGGGCCATTGGTTACGTATTTGCAGGTAAACCCACCGGAAACGCCCTCTTTTCATTCGTATTTGCCGGTTTGGACAAATGAAGTTACGGTGGATACCTGCAGCAGTGCAAAAAACAGCTGCTTGAATGATTGCATAGAAGACTTTTTTTGAAATTAAAAAAGAGGGCTAAAATATCCATTCTTTAATTTAAATTTATACCGTTCCCAACATTATTAACTTTACATTTGAAAAATTTTTATCTATAGCATATGAAGCAATTTGGAAAAATTTTATTGCGGATAGTATTGGTTTTATTTATCCTGCTGAATATCATAACCGCATTTCATGCGTATAAATTCACCCATTTTTATGATGCCGGTGAATCTATAAAACAAAGTAAGTTACAATTAATCTTATTTGGCATCAATGCCGCTAAAAAACAAAATGATGCACAGGATTCCGTAGCAGAAAAAGTTATTTTAACTACATCAGGCCATATCAAATTAGATGGCTGGTACAGCCCTGTTGACAGCGCCAAAGGCACCGTATGCTTATTTCATGGGCATGGTGGTACAAAAAGCGGCGTGAGTAACGAAGCTGCTGCATTCAGGGCAATGGGCTATAATACTTTGCAGCTCGACTTCAGGGCGCATGGCAACAGCGAAGGCCATACCTGTACGATTGGCTATTACGAAGCCGAAGATGTGAAACTGGCCTATGATTTTATTAAGAATAAGGGAGAGAAAAATGTGGTGTTATGGGGTATTTCAATGGGAGCCGCTACTATCACCAAGGCGATTAACGATTACGAATTAAAACCCAGTAAAATAATTTTAGAAATGCCTTTCGGCTCCATCCTCGAAGCGGCAAAGGGAAGAATAAGGCTCATGGGATTGCCGACACAGCCTTTGGCAACACTGATCACATTTTGGGGCGGTACCGAACATGGCTTCTGGGCTTTTAATATGAAGCCATCAGAGTTCGTTAAAAAAATTAATTGCCCCGTGTTGCTGCAATGGGGATTACAAGACCCCAGGGTTTCAAAACAGGAGATCGACGATATTTACAGCAATATCAGCAGCCAAAAAAAATTAGTGGTGTACGATAATAGCGGCCACCAAAGCCTTTGTAAAATAGAAAAGGAGAAATGGGTTAGTGAAGTAAGTAGTTTTTTAAAATAAAGCTTTTACTGCAAACCTTATTTACTTAATATTCCTGTATTGCACCTATGCAACCTAAAAATATTTCAATAAAAGATTTCACTTATGAACTCCCCGATGAAAAGATCGCCCTGCATCCGCTTGAAGTTAGAGATGCTTCAAAATTATTAGTTTATAAAAACGGTATCGTAAAAGAAGCTACTTTTAAGAACATTCATCAATACCTGCCTGCAAACAGCTTATTGGTTTTTAATAATACCAAAGTGATAAAGGCAAGGGTATTATTTACCAAGCCTACCGGTGGCATTATAGAAATATTTTTATTGGAACCTTACCGTGCAGATTATACCGGCACCCTAGCGGCTACAAAAAAATGCCAATGGAAATGTATGATCGGCGGTGCATCCAAGTGGAAAGAAAAAGAATTGGTAATGGGTTATCCGCAGGACCCGGTGGGCGGGTTAAAAAAAAGTTACGGGTTGAGGGTTAGGTTGGTCGAAAAATTTTCTGATGCTTACGTAGTGGAATTTAACTGGGAGGGTAATATTTCCTTTGCAGAATTACTGGAACACACAGGCAATATTCCATTGCCACCTTATATCAAAAGAAAGGTGAATGAAGAAGATAAGGAACGGTATCAAACAATTTACGCTGTGCAGGATGGATCGGTAGCAGCACCTACTGCAGGTTTGCATTTTACGGAACAGGTATTTGAAAATTTAAAGACTAAAAATATCCAGGAAGATTTTGTAACCCTTCATGTGGGCGCAGGTACCTTTAAGCCGGTGAAAGCCGATACGATGGAAGCGCATGAAATGCATGCCGAATGGATTGAAGTTAGTATTGAAACCATTGAACAGTTTATCGCTAATATTGATCATGGCATTATTGCAGTGGGCACCACATCTTTAAGAACTATCGAAAGCCTTTACTGGATGGGTATAAAAGTTTTGCTGCACCCGGGTTTAAAAGAATTACTTATTAAGCAGTGGGAAGTGTATGAGGAATTGGCGCAATTAGAAAACACATCGCCAAAACAGGCATTGGAAGCATTAATAAACTGGTTGAAAAAAAATAACCTGCCCAAAATCTTTACCCAAACACAAATATTAATTGCGCCTGACTACAAATTCAAAATTGCAAAAGCGATCATTACTAATTTTCACCAGCCACAATCAACATTATTATTATTAGTTGCTGCCGCGGTTGGCAACGATTGGAAGAAAATTTATGACTATGCTTTGGAAAATAATTATAGATTTTTAAGTTATGGAGATGGCAGTTTGCTGTTTATTAATGGATAATTAAATTTCCCTATTTTTCTTCATTCCGCTGTCTCATCCGGCAATAAGACAATACTTCAAACATCACTTCTTAAAACTATAAACTACAACTTAAAAACTACTGCTGTATTGTTACAGGTGTACCTATAGGTATATAACTGAAAAGGTCTTTCATTTCAGTATATTTAACAGATACACAACCGTCGGTCCAGTTGTAAAAATTATCAACGGTCCATTCTTCATCCGGGCGGGTAGCATGAATGGCAATGCCATTACCGATCTTTGCAGATTTAGGCAATACCCCTTTTGCTACGCGTTCGTTAAATTTTTTATAACTCGGGCCATTGGGATAATCCAGTAAAAGCTCCGGGCCCCATTTAGGATGGATTTTTTTAATGATCACTTTAAATGAGCCGTCGGGGGTACGCCTGTCGCCTTCTTTCATTTTGTCGCTGAGGTCTTTGCTGCCAAACACGATGGGGTAAGTAGCATACCATCCTTCTTCATCATATACTTTTAATTCGTAATCGCTTTTGTCAATAATAATATAATAAGGATTTTCAGCAGGTGTTTCTGAAGTAGTGGGTTTCGCTTTTTTCGCTACCTGGGCAGTTCTGCCCTTAGCCGTGTTTTTCTTCTTTCCTTTATCAATTGTAAAAGAAGTCAACGCTATTAAGGGGAACAGTAAAATAAGGTGCGTAAAACGAAGCTGTTTCATGGATGACTAATTTGTGTTCTTTTTATTCAAACGCCGTGCCATGTAAAAATATTTTAAACCTGTGAATAACATTAACAATTTATAGGGAATGTGGAAAATTCCTGTAAAAAATACTCAGGCAATTGCGTGAGCAGGCAGGTATATCTACGCTGATTTTTTACGAATGAAAAGCAAAATCCGTTAACTAAATTTTTAGATCTTTTACACAATAAAAAAACCCGGCAGGCCGGGCTGGTATTGTAGAACCCAATCCCGCGCCTGTTTACAGCTGTACAACTGTAACAGGTTTGGGTATGAGTGAGAGAGCGATTTACCAATTGCTGAAACGTACACCGATATTATAAGGTTTCATATCCAGGCTATGATCATAAAATGATTGCGGGCTGTATGATCCATAAAAACGTATTTTACCCAATCCAAGCTCTGCTACATAACTGAACTTAAACTGGTTCAGGTCATAGTCGCCTTTATTGCGGTCTTTACCGCGTTCAGTACTTCTTTGTTTGTTGCGCTGGCTATAGAGGTAACCTGCACTCACACCCGCACTCAGGCTGATCCCATTTTTATGATGGTCAGGATTGCTGGTAAAATTCAGCATCAGTGGTACGGTTAAATAATCTGCTGCCAGTTTGTTCTTGGAAAAAGAAATGGAATCCCTGAAAATAAATGGCGCATTGGTTTGAAGGGCTGCGGTGTAAGGAATATAACCAGATTCTTTATAACTTACCGAAGATTTGTACCGGTAGTTATTTAATTCTAACCCAACACCGTATTTTAAATTAACATAGTGTTTCACCAGGTTTAAGCGCTGCATAAAGAGCCAGATGTTCACATTCACACTTTTACCTGAACGCAATTTAAAATCATTTGAATTTAAGGCCGGTGAACCAGGCTCGTTTACTAAATACGAACCGGCTGCAGTATAATTAGTATTGTCGGTATAGTTCGCAAATCCAATATCCACGATCCACCAGTTGGTACTTACGTTGGCATTCTTTTTTCTTTTCCTTTCATCACGGCCCATGGTGATATCAACTTCTTTCTCAGTTTTACTTTTGCCGTTCTTAACGATGATAATACCGCCGATGCGTATGGTATCTGATTTTTTCTTCGTACTGTCCGTTTGTGCTGTTGCTGCAGTGCAAATCATTGCTGCGGCTAAAAATGTAATTAGCTGTTTCATTGTTTCGAATTTTTAAAGAGTTATTTAATGGCGATGTCGAAGCCGGCTACCTTAATCCCGTTACCTGTGGTAACGTTGGTATTGCGTTCTACCAATCTTTTTACTTTGCGGAAGAATCCGCCCAGTTTTGTTTTCTTTCCTTTATCATCGGAAGAAAGATCGTTATCAGCATCGCCTTCGGTAAAGTTGGCACGTAATGCGTATCCATTAACTACACCATTGTTTGAATTTTCATTTATCACATCAGCCGGGCTATTTTTTTCCGGAATTATTTTACCTGCTGTTGTGTTTACAGTTGTTACGTCTGCAATATTATTTTTGTTACGCTCCCCGCTGTTAATATTTTCAGAATAAGGTTTTACTAAATTATTGCCGGGCTTTTTAATTTCTTTTTCTATAATAGCTACGCCAGTATTTTTTTGCTGCAGTATAGACGGTTGTACTTTATTATTAACTATTGGGTTATTTTTTTGTTTGGCCGATCTCAGGGGATCAGCACTTATTGCTGTTTGATTAGTTTTGGCAGCTGATGATTGTTGCAACGTTGCCGTTGTAGTTTGATCAGCCTTTTTTGGAACAACTGTTTTTGATTCACCCGCTGTTGATACAACGCCACTCACTTCGGTTGTATTGTTCTTTATAAATGAAATGGTTGCCCAGGTACCAAAGCCCAGCAACACAGCCGCGGCTGCGATCCTGCGCCAGGGCAGGTCGATGACCCTTCCTCTTTCTTTCCTGTACAACGATTGCTTACCGGCAAATACTATAGTTTCGGGTTGCAGTTTTGTTTGTTGCAGTAAGCCCAGCTCTTTGAGTGCGCTATAGTCTGCCTGCAATACTTTTTCAGTATTTAATTTTTGGTCGGCACTTAATTCATTATCTATATATAACAATAAATTTTCCTGCAGTGCAGTATATTCTTCTTTAAGCAAGCCTGGTTTATTAACAAATAAAACTGCATCAGCATTGACTACTGTTTGCAGCAGCATATTCAATTCTTCTTTAAGGTCAACATTTTCCTGCACAAATAATTCCACGGCATTTCTTTCCACAGCAGACAATTCATTATCTACATACAGTAAAAAAAACTCTTCGTAATTATTTCTGTTAATATTCATTGTTTCTTATTACAGTAATTTTTACTGATGACATGAATGCCTTATAATTCGTGTCATTAGTGTAATTCGTTTAATTCGTGTTCTTCGTATCATCAAATAACGTTCTCTATTTTTACAATATATTCCCTCAACAGCAACCTTGCCCGGTGTAAATATACTTTCACCTGGCTTTCGTTAAGGTGGGTAATTTGCCCGATCTCTTCGTAGCTGTAGCCCTCGTAATCTTTCAGCATCACGAGGCTGCGTTGCAGGTCACTCAGTTTAGTTAATGCCTCGTTTAAAATGCGCCTGGTATCATGCCTGGGACCAACGCTTCCCCTGTCGTTCTCGTTAAACTCTTCTTTCAAACTGATTCGTTTGTTCTTCCTGATATGGTCAATCATCTGGTGGTAAGCCACGGTGAAAAGGTAGCTTTTGCTCCTTTCATTATCCACTGTTTCCCGGCTTACCCACATTTTTTCAAATGCGCCCTGCACCACGTCGCGGGCATCCTCTTCATGCCTCAGGTTCTTGAGGATAAAGCGGTACACATTATCGGCATACAGGTTTACACATTCATTATATTCTCTCTCCGTCATGTAGGTGTTAAGTGTTGGCTTTTTGTTTAATACGAAGGTCTGTAATAAAATGTTACAGTTTAAACCGAAAAAGAATAAAAAAGTACATAAAGTAGCCTGAATTGATAGTTTAATACAAAGAAAAGCAGGAATTTTTCGCTTCGATCTCCCAGTTCTTTCTCCTGCAGGAGAGGGGTTGGGGTGAGGTTTTTCCTTACATTTGCCCTTACTAAACAACGTTTATGAACTCAAATTTTGTACAACGCATTGCCACAGAGCTTTCCGAAATAGAAGCCGCCGGCCTTTCCAAAAAAGAACGCATTATCACCAGTGAGCAGGGCGCCGAAATTATTGTTGGCGGAACAACCGTCCTGAATTTTTGTGCTAATAATTACCTTGGTCTGTCCAGCCATCCAAAAGTTATAGCAGCCGCAAAAAAATATATCGACTTGCGGGGTTACGGCATGAGCAGTGTACGTTTTATCTGCGGTACACAGGATATCCACAAAGAACTGGAAAAAAAATTAGCCGATTTTTTAGGTACAGAAGATACCATTTTATATGCTGCCGCTTTTGATGCCAATGGCGGTGTTTTTGAACCCCTGTTCGGTGAAGAGGATGCTATTATCAGCGATGCATTAAACCACGCGAGCATTATTGATGGCGTTCGTTTGTGTAAGGCGCAACGTTACCGATACGAGCATAATAATATGGAAGACCTGGAAGCGAAGCTAAAAGAAAGCGCCCACCTGCGCAGCCGCATCATTGTTACTGATGGCAGCTTTAGCATGGATGGTACCATTGCACAGTTAGATAAGATCTGCGACCTCGCCGATAAATATGATGCGATCGTGATGATCGATGAATGCCACTCTTCAGGTTTTTTAGGTAAAACCGGACGCGGTACACATGAATACCGCGGTGTGGTGGGCCGCATTGATATTATCACCGGTACATTGGGCAAAGCGCTCGGTGGAGCAAGCGGTGGTTTTACAAGTGGTAAAAAAGAAATTATTGAAATGCTGCGTCAACGTAGCCGGCCATATTTGTTTAGTAACACAGTAGCGCCAAGTATTGTAGGCGCCAGCATTGCAGTATTGGATATGTTGAGCGAAACCACGGAGCTGCGTGATAAATTAGAATACAATACCAAATACTTCCGCACCAAAATGACTGCAGCGGGTTTTGATATCAAGCCCGGCGACCATCCAATTGTACCCATTATGTTATACGATGCAGTAGTGGCACAAAATTTTGCAGCCAAATTATTGAATGAAAGTATTTATGTCATTGGCTTCTTTTTTCCTGTGGTAGCAAAAGGGCAGGCAAGAATAAGGGTGCAATTAAGTGCTGCACATGAACAACAGCATTTGGATAAGGCCATTGCGGCGTTTACAAAAGTGGGAAAAGAATTAGGAGTAATAAAATAAATGAAAACCGGTAAAATTATAATCGCTGTTTTTATTTTGTTATTGGCATTTACTACAAATGCGCAGGTACAAAAGCCAAAATACAGCACTGTAACAACAGCATTTATCAAATGTAGCAGCACATTCCCCGAATGTTTTACCGGTGACTGGAAAGGCACGCTGCAATGGATGGTTGCCGGCAGGCCCCCACAGATTTTTACCATGCAATTGCGTATCCGGCCAACAGATAGTGCCGGCCAATATAGCTGGCAAATAATTTATGGCGATTCGGGGAAAGACACCCGGCCTTATATTTTAAAACCTATTGACACTGCAAAAGGCCATTGGGCAATAGATGAAAAAGACGGCATTGTTTTAGACAGTTATGTTCATGGTAATTGTATCCATGGTGCCTTTACAGTACAGGGCAATACCATTATAGATAATTACTGTATTGAAGAAGGTAAAATAAAAGTGGAATTTTTTAGCATTAAACTAAATGATAAAATACAAAGTGGTAAAGGGACGGCAACAACGCCTTTTGTGGATAGTTACCTCATAAGCAGTTATCAAACCGGTGTGCTCATAAGGGTTGACAACCTTTAAAAGGCTGTCAACCCTACAATACTTTATCTTTGCAATAATATCATAATTATTAACAAACCACAATCAAAGTCTCCCCAGGGGATTCAGGGATATGTCAGAAAACTCAGAAACATTCATAGCCAAAGCTTCCATTAAGTCAGCCGACCTGGAGCACCGCCGAAAGATCAATTTTAATATCAGCAAATACAACAGTAAAGTACCGGAAGGCAAAGCACAATTTGCAGATGTGCACCTGGTGAGGGAACGTGCAAAGAACATCAAATGGAAAGCCATTGAAACGCTCGACCAGCAACTGGAAGAGTTTGAACTGAATTTTACCAAACGCGGTGGTAAAGTGATCTGGGCCGAAACCGCCGAACAGGCCATTGATGAGATTATAAAGATCTGCAAAGAAAAAAATTGTAAGACGCTGGTGAAGAGCAAGAGCATGGTAACCGAAGAGATTCATTTGAATAAAGCGCTGGAAAAAGAAGGTATTGAAAGCGTAGAAACTGATCTAGGCGAATACATCCAGCAACTCGATGGCGAGGCCCCTTACCATATTGTAACACCGGCTATGCATAAGAGTAAGGAAGATGTTGCCAAACTTTTCAATGAAAAATTGGGTACCCCGCTCAATTTTACGCCGCAACAACTTACATTAAAAGCAAGGGAAATCTTACGCGAAAAATATGTGCAGGCAGAAGTAGGCGTAACGGGTGCTAATTTTATCATCAGTGATGTAGGCGCTATTGCAGTTACAGAAAATGAAGGCAACGCAAGATTGAGCTGTGCTTTTCCAAAAACACATATCGTAATAGCAGGCATTGAAAAAATGATACCTTCTCTTACTGACCTCGGTTTATTCTGGCCCCTGTTATCTACTTTTGGAACGGGACAAAAAGTTACCGTGTACAATACAATCGTTACCGGGCCCAGGCAGGCCAATGAAACCGATGGTCCCCAGGAAATGTATGTGATACTGCTCGATAACGGCCGCACCAATATCATTAAAAATCCGAAGCAGAGAGAAAGCCTTTACTGCATCCGTTGCGGCGCCTGTTTAAATGCCTGCCCCATCTACAAAAATATTGGCGGCCATGCCTATGGTGCTACTTACAGCGGGCCTATTGGAAGCGTGATCACACCGCATTTACAGGGCATGGAGGATTTTAAACATTTGAGTTATGCTTCCTCACTTTGTGGTAACTGTACCGAAGTATGCGCTGTAAAAATAAATTTGCATGAACTGTTGTTAGAGAACCGTAAAGAATCCGTGGAAGAAGGCCTTGCAACTTTCAGTGAGAAAATCGCCTGGAAAATGTGGAAGATCGCTTCATTAAAAAGGGGCCTGATGAATATGGGCAGCGGTAATTTAAAAAATAAAGTCGTGAATGGTTTGTTCAAGGGATGGGCAGCACACAGGTCTGCATTAAATTTCAGCCAAAAGACCTTTAATCAAATGTGGAAAGAACGGCATAAGAAATAAGAATTAGTAATTAAAAATTAATAATCAGTTCCACTTGCTGGAACTTTTTTATTTTGTGACTGCAAAATGGTTTTAATTTATTCCCATATCACGTCAGCACGTTTACAGTATACCTGTTCCTTTATTTTTAAAGAACTATTGGGGCTCAACTATTCGATCACCATCGATTCAGAAGCATTTAAAAACTATGAAGGCGTTTGCATCAACTATTCTGACGGTACCATCAAGCCGGGAGAATTTAAGATCAGCAATTCGCCGCTTTTATTTGAAACGCACATCGAACTCCGGGAGATAGTGTGTTTTGAATGCCATGGGAATAAAGCTTTTTTTAAGACTACCGGTTCCGATCACCCTTTTGATATTTTTGCCGCTACATTTTATTTACTCAGCCGCTACGAAGAATATTTACCGCATTCAAAAGATATGTATGGCAGGTATGCCCATGAAAATTCATTGGCATTTAAAGAAGGATTTTTGCAATTGCCAATGATCAATACCTGGATAAAAGATTTTGCTGAAAAACTGAAGACCCGCTTTTCATCTTTCATCTTTCAACTTTCAACTTTCAACTTTCTACCGACATACGATATCGATATAGCTTACAGCTTTAAATACAAAGGGCTGGTAAGAAATATGGGCGGTTTCCTCCAATCGCCTTCGGTTGAAAGAATGAAAGTTTTACTGGGATTACAAAAAGACCCTTTTGATTGTTACAAATGGTTGAACAATTTGCATGCCCGAAACAATATACAGCCCAGCTATTTTTTTTTGATCGCGGAAAAAAATGGACGGTATGATAAAAATATTTTACCACGTAAAGCCATCATGTGGCAATTGATACAACAGCATGCAAAAAAATATACGGTCGGCATTCACCCGAGCTGGCAAAGCGGCGATGATCTTTCGTTATTAAAAAAAGAAATAGCACTGTTGTGTGAAATGGTGGAGGGTTCAGACATTAGGGTGAAGGCCGCTAAAAGCGTCCCCAACATTAGCAGGCAGCATTATATCCGTTTTAATTTACCCGAAGGATACCAGCGGTTAACGGAAGCAGGTATCAACGATGATTATAGCATGGGATACGGCAGCATCAATGGTTTCAGGGCTTCAGTAGCGTCGTCTTTTTTTTGGTACGATCTTCAAAATGAAAAACAAACCGGCCTGCGCATTCATCCTTTTTGTTTTATGGATGCCAACTCCTATTACGAACAACATTTGTCAGCAGTACAGGCTTATGAAGAATTACTGCAGTATTATCAAATTTGTAAGGAGGCTAATGGCACATTAATTACTATCTGGCATAATAATTTTTTAGGATCAGATAAAAAGGTTGCAGGATGGAAGGAGATGTATGAGCGGTTTGTGGATGAAGTGATGAGGCGGGAGGTGTGAGGTGTGAGGTGTAAGGTGTAAGGCTGGAGGAGTGAATGATGAAACGTTACATCTTTTGAATCATTACTTATTACTTACTACTTATCCCTTTCGAACTATTTCCAGTCAGCTTGAACTGCTTATCTGCCTTCACCTTGTCCCAATATTTTTTTGCCACCAGCAGCATTCCAAAACTTTCGCCTTCGTATTTGTCTAAATGTTTGTGGTGCATCTTATGTGCCCAGCGTATCGTACGTACATAGCTGTTATTGCTCCGGGTAAACCATTTAAAACGCTGGTGAATGATCACTTCATGCACAATAAAATAAGCCAGGCCATACAAAGCAATTCCAAAACCAATCGCTGCTACCCAATAGTATCCATGCTGCAATCCCAGCATGATACATAGCCAACTGGGAACAGCGAAGATCAAAAAGAACGCATCATTTTTTTCAAAAGTATGGCCGGTGGGCTTATGATGATCTTCATGTAAATACCATAAAAAACCATGCATCACAAAACGATGCGTAAGCCAGGTGATGCCTTCCATGAGGAGAAAGGTAAATAAAGTAATGAATATGAAAGCTAACCAGTTCATCAGTTGCTTAAAAAAGTTCTTAATAATAAAAAAAACATAACCTGTATCATTAACAAATGTACTGCGAATTTGTTTTGTTTATTGAAACGGAGAAAATGGAATACCGCCAGTAAAGCTATGGAAACAATGAACCAGCACAGGTAATTATAAAAAGGAATTGCACCGGCCCATTTCCAATAACCCAGCTGTACTGCAACCGGCTCCATGAGCCAGTCGAAAAACACCGCCAGTGTTGCGCCGTCGATGATCACTGATAAAGCTTTTAAGGTCATCGGGGGCATAGCCGTTTCGGCGGATACTTTAAGGATGGCTTTGGTTAATAAGGTATGAATACTGACGCCGCAACAATAAATAATAATCCCCCAGTTAACGCCAATGATCAGTGGCACGTTGTTAATTTTAAAACCGAGCACATTGCCATAACTATAGTCGCCAAACAATAACCGGGTATTCACTCCAACCATTTCCACCGCTATACCGATCGCCGCTGCAAGCAAAAAAAACAGCCAGAAGAAATAATTTTTTTCCTTTTGCGTCCATACGATAAGTGCGAACATCAGCAAAAGGTTAACGGGTGTTGCCTGGAGTATAAAGCTGTTCTTAAAAAAAATAATGCCTATAAAGCCAATAGCATGAAATAATACGGCGATGGCAGTGGCTGCCTGGTACCTGGAAAATTTAATAAACACGTTTTTCTTTTTTAATTAAGCCGCTTACGATCTCGGCACTCTTTAAACACAAAGGTATGCCCCCGCCGGGATGCACCGTTCCGCCGCAGAAATATAAACCTTCTATCTTATTTGTAAAATTGGGGTGCCGTAAAAACGCTGCCAGTTTTGAATTGGAACTTGTACCATACAAAGAACCCTGGTAAGAAGCGGTTTTTTCTTCGATGATAATGGGGTCGAGTATTTCTTCGGTTTCTATCAATGGGGCAATATCAGTTTGCAAAATACCGTTCAGTTTTTCGAGGATACTTTTCCTCGCTTCGGTTTTAATTGTTGTCCAATCCTGTCCTATATTGGCGGGCACATTGATCATCACGAACCAGTTGGCTTTTCCTTCGGGTGCGTGGGTAGGTTCCATTGCAGCAGTGATATTTATATACACCGTAGGATCGGCATATAAAATTTTCTTCCTGAACAAACAATCAAACTCTGCCGCATAATCGTTACTAAAAAAAATATTGTGCAGGCCCAGTTGGGGGAATTCTTTTTTTATACCCCAGTAAAATACCAATGCACTACTGCTTCTTTCTCTTTTTAACAACTGGCTTGCTTTATTGGGATCGCCCACCAGTTGGCTATAGGTAAAGAATACATCCATATTACTTACCACGATACCAGCTTCGATATTTTCATTATTTGCAACAATACCTCTTGCCCTTCCTTCATGGTGAATGATCTTTTGTACTGCTGTATTAAAATGGAATTGAACGCCTTTTGCACGAGCTAATTTATACAGGGCGTTGGTAATACTGATCATGCCGCCATCGGGGTAAAATACACCTTGGTTATATTCAAGGTGTGGTATCAAACTTAGCATCGCCGGTGCTTTATAAGGATTACTGCCATTATAAGTAGCATAGCGGTTGAACAACTGCACTGCTTCTGCAGCGCTGAATCGGGTACTGTTATGTTTATGCAGGGTTTTAAAAATATGGCTGTATTTAGTTGCGCCCATTGCTTTAAAAATCCGCTTATTCATCCATGTACTCCTTTTATGCAGGGAATGATCAAGGAATATACTACCGATAGTATCGTAGGTTTTTTTTGATTCCGCCAGGTATTGCTTTACGCCGGCGGCAGGTTCGCCTAACTTTTCTTCCATCTCTTTGGCAAAACTATCGGGGTTTGCAAATGCCTTAACAATTTTACCATTGGGATAAAAATAAGTACAGGCGATCTCAACAGGTTTGTAATGGAAATATTCTTGAATGGGTTCGCCGGCCAGTTCAAATAAAGCTTCTAAATTGCCGGGTTGTGTAAATAAGGAGGGGCCGCTGTCAAAATGAAAACCGTCTTTTTCAAAAGCCGTTAATTTACCACCGGGGTAATTATTTTTTTCATACACTGATACGGCAAATCCCTGTACGGCTAAACGTATCGCGGTTGCCATACCTGCCACACCGCTTCCTATTACAATTACGTTTTTACTCATATGCTTACTGCCGTACAAGCAGCAAAAGTAGCTTAAAAAAAAGGTTAGAAAGCGATTTAGCGGTTTTGCGCCAGGTAATTTTCCAGTTTGGGGAAAGCAATTTTAAACCATACGGTATATTGTTCTGGGCGTTGCGCTATAGATGACTTGATGTCATCCATTGTTTTGAAACAAAAATCTTCTACTTCATCTTTATCAGGAACGATTGCACCGTCATAAGTTCCGGTAAATACGTGATCGTATTCGTGTTCCGTCAGGCCATTGTCAAAACTGGCTTTATATAAAAATTCAAATGCCGGGGTAAGTGCTGTATTGAAACCCATCTCTTCCTGCAATCTTTTTTCAGCAGCGGTAACTATATCCTGGTTGAAATACGGATGGCTGCAACAGGCATTGGTCCAAAGGCCCGCGCTATGGTATTTTTTTTTTGCTCTTTGCTGTAATAACATCTCTCCCTTTTTATTAAAAATAAAAACACTGAAAGCCCGGTGCAGCAAAGCTTTTTCATGTGCTTCCATTTTATCGGCAGTACCTAATGGTATATCGTTCTCGTCGACTAATATTAATTTATTCAAAATGGTGTTGGTATTAATGCAATGAAATTACAGAATATTGAATTGTGTTCTAATACCTGCTTTTGCCAGTATAAAAGCTTTTGAGTAATTGGGGATGCGCACCCGTTGCTCCAGTATCCTGGCAGGTTCAACTTTTTTTATCTTTTTAAATAAGGTCAGGTAATATTTATAAGCAACATACACGCCAAACCTTGCTTTCACCGGTAATTGCAAAATACCTTCATATGCTTTTACAAAATCTACCGCGATCTCCTCTTCTATCCGCTGTTTCATTGATGCAGTAAAATTCTTAAAGTCCATATCGGGAAAGTAGGTACGGTTTAACTGTTGGTAATCTGCTTTTACATCCCGCAAAAAATTCACTTTTTGAAAAGCCGCCCCCAATGCCTGTGCGGCAGGTTTTAATTTTTCAAATACATTTTTATCTCCTCCACAAAAAACATAAAGACACATCAGCCCAACCACTTCCGCGCTTCCATAAATGTACGCAGCATAACCTTCGGCATCATATTGTTCTTTATTAAGATCGCATTCCATACTTTTAAAGAACGCATCGATCAGCGCTTTGTCGATTTGGTATTCATTCACTGTTATTTGAAAACTATGCAGTACAGGGTTGAGGCTTATCCCTCTGTCAATAGCGTTATAGGTTTCTATTTTAAATTCGCTGAGTAACTGCTGTTTGTTATAGCCATGAAAAGTATCCACGATCTCATCCGCAAAACGAACAAAACCGTAAATATTGTAAATAGGTGTGCGTAGTTCTTTATGCAGCAGCCTGATAGCGCTGCTGAATGAGGTGCTGTAAGTTTCAGTAGTTATTTTACTGCACTGCTGGCTGGTATTGTGAAAAAGCTGCATCATAATTCGTAAATAAAAACCGTTAATTTTTATTGTACCTGGTTTATTCAATCATTAAATTGTTTCATCACTTCCCCTGCCGCTACTTCACCGCTTATTAAACTTGGCGGTACACCCGGGCCAGGTACTGTTAATTGACCCGCGTAAAAGAGATTGGTCAGCTTCTTACTTTTACAGGAGGGCTTCAGCACTGCTGTTTGCATTAAAGTATTGGCCAGGCCGTAGGCGTTTCCTTTAAAAGAATTGTAATCATTTACGAAGTTGCTTACAGAGTAAGATTTTTTATAAACGATATTTTCTTTTATTTCCTGTCCTGTTCTTTGCTCCCACCTTTTTACAATTTTGTCGAAGTATTGATCCCGCAGCGCTTCGGTGTCGCCCTGCAAACCAGCCGCCACAGGTACCAGGAAAAAAAGATTCTCACCACCCGGCGGCGCTTGTGTACTATCGGTAACAGAAGTTACGCAAACATAGAACAGCGGGTCAACCGGCCATTGAGGCTTAGTATAGATCTCTTTTCCATGTACTTCAAAATCAGTATCGAAAAAAAGTGAATGATGCAATACCCCATCGATCTTTTTATTCAACCCCACGTAATATAACAAACAACTGGGTGCCATCAACCTTTTGTCCCAATATCCATCGCTATAACTTCTACAATTTTGGGGCAGTAATTTTGTTTCAATAAAATGGTAATCTGCAGCCCCTACTATAATATCTGCCGGAAAGTTGACAGCCGATTGTTCATTGTTGATGGTCATTTGAGCTGTCACATTTTTTGCTACATTCCTGTCAACTTCTATCCCGGTTACATTGCAATTAAAGTGAAATTTTACACCCAACTCTATCGCCAGGCTAAACATAGCTTCTACTATTTTATACATGCCGCCTTTGGGATACCAGGTACCTAATTTGATATCGGCATAATTCATCAGGCTGTATAAGGCCGGTGTATTTTCGGGCAAAGCGCCTAAAAACAATACCGGGAATTCCATCAGCTGCTGCAATTGCGGGTGTTTAAAATATTTGCCAACATGTTTTTTCATATTGTTAAATACATCTAATTTAAAAACACCTTTTATTACGTCCCAATCTAAAAATTCCATTACAGAGCGGCCAGGCTTATGCACCAGGTTATTTATACCCGTTTCATACTTATACCCTGCTTCTTTTAAAAAGTGATCCAGTTGTACCCCACTACCTTCTTCAATACTTTCAAATAACTTTTTTAGTTCTTCGTAATCAGCCGGAATGTCCACCTGGTCATTGGGCCAATAGATCCTGTAAGAGGGATCTAATCTTTCCAACTCGTAGTAATCAGCCACTTTTTTTCCAAAGCAATTAAAAAAACGTTCAAAAACCCCGGGCATCCAATACCAACTTGGCCCGGTATCAAATACAAAGCCCTGTTCCTTTAACTGCCCCGCTCTACCGCCAGGGCCGGCTTGCTTCTCCAATACCGTTACAGCGTAACCAGCTTTGGCCAAAAAACAGGCTGCTGACAGTCCTGCAAAGCCACTTCCTATAACGATTGTTTTTTTCAAGAACTAAATTTAGGAATATTGAAATATAAAGCGGTCAAAAAGCTCCTCTTTAATACCTGGTAAGCTGTTCTTTTAATAATTTACGGGCAAAATGTATCCTGCTTTTAATAGTACCCAATGGTTCTTTTAATATCCCCGCGATCTCATTGTATTTATAGCCGTCGAAATATAACATGAAGGGATTGCGGAAAATATCCGGTAATTTATACACCGCCTGGGCAATCTCCTTCATTTTTAAATTACTTTCAGCAGCATTGCCAATGGAAAGCTGCTGGCTGTTCAACAGGAAATCATTGATGCTGTTGTCAAGGATGGTATTTTGTTTTGCTTTGCGGCGGTAATCATTGATAAAAATATTGCGCATGATGGTATATAACCACGCTTTAATATTTGTACCCACATTATATTTGTCCCTGTTGGCCAAAGCCCTGAACATGGTTTCCTGTAAAAGATCCTTTGCAGTTTCGTTATCCCTCGTAAGGGTTATTGCAAAAGGCTTCAGGTACTCTGCATTGCTGATGATGATCTGGTCAAATTCTATTGCTGACATATTGTTTAACTATTATTGCACAAAGTTAAACAATAAATTTGATAAAAAAACAAATTTTGTTTAATTATTAAAAAAATAAGTTAAACAGTATTGAGCTGGCTGGTTAGGCGCTGCTTTTAGAGAACGCGGCTACAAATTCCATTACTTCGGCAAAAGACCTTTTGAAATTAACCGGCGGATGAATCTTTTTTTGATAGGTGCAGGTAAGCTGCCCTGAAACTATTACCGGTATATGGGCAAATTTCTCGCTCATCGTTGCAAGGAATTTATCGAAATTAAAACTTTTGCCCACAGTGGTAAGATGGGAATAGAGGTAATCAGGACTTTTAAGTTTAGCTACATAGTCCACATCTTTGAGTGGTACGTTTGAACCGAGATACAACGAATTTACGCCCCTGCTCTTTAAAAGATAATGCATGAAAAGCAGGCCGAGTTCATGATACTCTCCTTCGGGCAAAAATAGTAACACGGTCTTATTTACATTTAAAGAAGTAACGATCCCATCTATTCCAACAATTAATTTCTGCCGGATGATATTCGTTACCAGGTGCTCCTGTGCCGGGTTGATATGATTGGTGAGCCATAATATACCTATCTTTTCCAGGAAAGGAAAAATGATCTGCGTAATAGTTCTTTCAATACCACGGGCCGCAATATATTTATCCAGGATAAGCTCCATCTTTTCAATGTCAATATCCACCATGCTCTGGATAAGTTCATTTACGATACGCTCCTGCTGCGCCTCCTGTATGTTAAGGGAAAGTATCTTTTCTTTTATCTCCCCTTCATTCATCTTATCAATATGGGAGATCTTGTAACCATATTTATTCAGTAACGCTACGTTGAGGATCTTTTTTAATTCTTCGTTGCTGTAATAGCGGATATTGGTACCGGTACGTTCGGGTTTTATAAAAGAATAACGCTGTTCCCATATGCGTATGGTGTGGGCTTTAATGCCCGAAAGATTTTCAAGGTCTTTTATTGTAAATGAGTTCATTGTAAAAAAAGATTACTCTCTTATTACAATTATAAAATTAATTTGTTTAAAAAAGATGCAAAAAAAGCTGAACATAAATTAGAAATCCCGCAGGGGAAGGTCCTTGAAGACAGTATTCACCAGTTGATTCTTTGGAAAAAATATAGACCAGCCGGTAAGGAACATAATCATAAAATCGGTATAAAGGGAAGCCTTCTTCTGATACCACATTTCCAGTTCACCTTTATATGGATAAATTGTAGCGTACATTTCTCTAGGGTCGGCTGCATTGGAAACGATCTTTTCTTCATCACGGAAGATCAAAGAGCCGATGCCCGTCATGCCCGGTTTACAGTTATAGATCTTGGCACGGATATCTTCGGGATATAATTTTACGCTTACTTCCATCAGGGGCCTTGGGCCCACAATGCTCATATCACCTTTGAATACATTGATGATCTGCGGCAGTTCATTGATCTTCGTGATGCGTAATAATTTACCAAACTTAGTAACCCTGGGGTCGTTACGCAATGTAATTTCACCGGTACCGATATTAGGACTGTTCCTGAGCATGGTGGCAAATTTCCAGATATCAAACAATTTATTTTTATAGCCCAGCCTTTTTTGAAAATAAAAAACCTCGTGTTCACCGCTAAATAATAAAATAAGTATCGCAGGAATCAATAATGGCGACAGCAATATCAAGGCGATGGTTGCTAGAAGAAGGTCTATGATGCGTTTGGTGAATTTATACATATTGGTTCTTAGTCCTTAGTTTTTAATCCTTAATTTTTAGTCCTTAATTTTTGGTGTTGTAATTATTTTCCAGAAACAAACTATTAACTAAAAACTAAGAATCAAGAACTTGTTTTTTAATAACATTCTTTTACTTTATCGCTTACGGCTTTTAAGTCTTCGTTGGTAATGTAAGTGGAACAGGGAATACTCAGGCAATGCTGGTAAACAAAATTGGAACGATCGGTATGATTGTAATAAATATCTTTGGTAAACATGGGCAACTGGTTCATGGGCACCCAAAAAGGCCGGCTCTGCATTTTATTATCGTTCAATATTTTCAACACGGCTTTTTGTTTTGCCGTCATGATCGTAGGCAGCCACCAGTTGGGTTTTACTTCAGCACTTACCTGTTGAAATTTTATATCGCCTACACCTTCCAGTTCATTTTTATAAAAATCAATGATCTCGTATTTGCGTTTAATAAAACCCGGTAGTTGTTCCATTTGTGCTACACCCATTGCTGCTGCAACATTTACCAGGCGGTAGTTGTAGCCGATGGCATCGTGCATATATTCAAACGGGTCGCTTTTTGCCTGTGTGGTAAGATGTTTGGCTCTTCTTGCCAGTGCTTCATCATCAGTAACGATCATGCCGCCGCCACCGGTTGTAATGATCTTATTACCATTGTAACTGAACGTACCCATCAAACCAAAACTTCCGGCATGCTTACCTTTATAATAACTGCCCAATGCTTCAGTGCTGTCTTCTATCACAGTAAGGTTATGTTGCTTTGCCAAATCCAGCAACCTGTCCATATCGCAAATATTACCCAAAACATGCACCGGCATGATCACCGGGATTCTTTTACCATCTTTTTTATAATGACAAACTCCATTGCGCTGCTCTGTTTCACTGGCTAAAAATTCTTCCAGCAGGTTAAGGTCCATTTGCCAGGTATCCACATCGGTATCAATAAAAATTGGGTTAGCACCCGTGTATTTTATAGCATTACAGGTAGCAATAAATGTTATGTTTGGAGTGATCACATAATCATCACTGTTTACGCCCATCATCACCAGACAAATATGCAATGCGGTAGTACCGCTGCTGGTAGCTACAGCATATTTTGTCCCTGCAAATTCAGCACTCATTTTTTCAAACTGGTCTACATAAGCACCTACGCTGCTTACCCAGCCGGTGGTAATACATTCCGTAACATATTTTAATTCGTTTCCCGCCATATTGGGGCCGCTGAGTAAAAGCATAATTGGTATCGGTTTTTTGCAGGGCGAAGTTAGTAAAAAGGGTTTTAGTTTTAGTAGATCAGTTTTGTGAGGCGTGAGGTGTGAGGCGGGAGGTGTGAGGTGTGAGGTGTGAGACGGGAGGTGTGAGGCGGCAGGTGTTAGGTGTGAGACGTGAGGAGATACTACGAATCAAAGTGCGCTACTCAAGTCTCACGATTCACGTTATTATTTTCTCAACTTTTTGAGGTAGGCCACAGAAGGTTTTTCTGTGATGAGGTAAAGGGGTATGGTAAGCAGCACTGCGATAATTACGCCGGAGTAATACGGAATACGGCTGTAAAAAACCAGGTTGCCGGTATATAATGTAATTAAAGAATAAGTGACCAGCAATAAGGGCAGATGATTGAGGTAAAGGCTGTAACTGATATCGCCCAGTTTCATCAGTAAATAATTCTTTCTTTTTATAAAATACAGTACATAATCAAAAATGAAAAATGAAAATACCAGCGTCACCATATCAGAACATTTTTCTGATATGGCTTTATTGGATACATTCACTGCTATAAAAAACAGCGCCAGTACAAATAAATAAACAACACTATTTTTAATTACAGGTGCCTTTGAATAATTAAAAAAATAATCATACAGCATCAGCCCTGCCACAAAAAATACCTGGTAATAAAATATCGTCCATCCCGTTAATAAAAATAACCCGGTAAAGCTCGCCGCTGCTATAATCAACTTGTACCTGTTGAGTTTATTATACAAGGGGAAAAGCAAATAGAAGATCAGCTCATGTCCTAAAGACCAATAAGCATAATTGAAACCTGCAAATTCTCCTTTATCAATAAAGAAAATAGTTTTGATCACCTGGCCAATAGAAAGTTTATCATAGGCATCGCTTAACCTGGTATTATATTCCCTGAACCCCGGGGCATAAATATGCGGGTTGATAAATTTTATACAAATAACCAGCATCAATATGGAGAAGATCAATGAGCAGATGAATGGCCAGTAGATCCTGATCAATCTTATTGTATAGAAATTAGTCCAGGTATAATGGTGCCCCGAAAAAGAATGTTTGATGACAAAGGCTGATAAAATAAAAAACACCACCACACATTCCTTACCGCAGGAAGACAACATGTCGATAGCAAATAAAAAATAGTCGCTAATATTATGCAGGCCCAATTCCTGTTTATAAATGGTACCGCCCACCCAAAAAATAAATTTTGCATGGAATACCACTACCAATAAAGCCGCCAGGCCACGAACAATATGCAGGTATTTAATATTGGGTAATATTAATTTCATTGTGGCTTGCGCTAAGGCAGGTTACTGTGGCAATAAATCCCTGCTTACAGTATTATATATTTCTGAATTTTGGCCCGTATGCATCCTGTATAATTCCTGTCTTCATTAAAGTGTAAATTTCTTTTACACCATCAGGAACAGTTTTGGTTATGGTAAAACCCAGTTCATTTTTTATTTTATCAAAATTCACACGGTAATCCCTGGGGTCTTCATTCATTTCTACGTAATTTACTTTTACATTGGGTACCACTTTACACACTTCTTCAATGATCATTCCTTTATTATAATTCTCTTCGGTAGTACCTACGTTGAACACATTGGATTTTACTTTTACTTCAGGGCTTTCTATCACCAGCACTACTGCTCTTGCCAAATCATCAACATGGCAATAAGGCCTCCAGAATTGTGCGCCCCAAATTTCCTGTTCGCCTTTTTCTGCCGCATTGCGGGTAAATTCATTTACCGTAAGGTCAAAACGTATCCTTGGAGAAAAACCATACACAGTACTAAATCGCAATGCGGTGCTGCAGATTTTGGTTTCTTTTCTTTCCAGCATAATATAATTCTCAAACTTTACTTTTAATTCTGCGTACAGGCTCACCGGGTTTAATTCGGAAGTTTCTGTAACAAAAGAATCGGGATCGCTCATTTTACCATAATTACTGCAGGTGCTGGCAAATACAAAGCGTTTTACACCTGCTTTTTCTGCGGCGTCAAATAACGCTACGCTGCCATCCCAGTTGGTAGTTCTTGCATCATCACTGAATTTTTTACACGCAGGGTCGCCTACTATTGCCGCTAAATGTGCGATGGCATCAACACCTTCTATTGCTTTGGCAACATCCGATGCATTTCTAACATCCCCTTTTAAAAATTCAAAGTTGGGATGAAGCATTACATCATATAATGCATCGCCGCCAAAATTTAAATTATCAAATGCACGAACATGGTATCCTTTATTCAATAACTGCCGAACTAATACAGAGCCAATGTAGCCGGCTCCACCTGTAACTAAAACTTTCATGTGTATATATTTATTATTATTTTGTACCTCAAATCCGTCCTGAATCCATTCCCGGTTTATAAGAATTTCCTTATGGCACATTTCAAAATCAACTGTATTTTTTGCGTTGCGAAGGTACAAAGAACAGTTTGCAGTTGGCGGATTATAAACGAAAAACGGGATGATTATTTTATTTGGGCAGGAACACCCATCACCCTCACATTATCGGGCACATCTTTCAGTACCACCGCACCTGCGCCGATCATAACATTATTACCAATACTGATGCCCTGCTTTACCACGGCATTTGCGCCTACAAAACTATTATTACCCAGCTTTACATTGCCGCATAACACTGCACCGGGGCCAATATGCGCAAAAGTTCCGACTACACATTCATGTTCAATAATAGCGCCTGTATTACAAATCACTCCTGTACCAATATTTGCCAATGGATTAATAACCGCATTTGCCGCAACCATTACACCATGAGCTGCTATGCCGGCAAAAGGATCTACTACTGCTGAAGGATGAATAACGTTTGCAGGGTATAGTTCTTTTGCAGCAAGTGTTTGATATATCTTCTCTCTTATCGTATTATCGCCTACTGCAATAAAAAATGCTGAAGCAGCAAGCGCCTGCAACGCATCATCACTATTTTCTTTACCCAGGTATTGTAATGAAAAAGGATTATATATTTTTTGTTCATTCTCGCAATAGCCCGTTATTTTTTTGCCTGCTGCGGTACAGATGCCATAAACAACAAATGCATGCCCGGAGTAACCGATTAGTATCATCGCGATTGTATTAGTTGTTTAAATGTAGCAATGATTTATATTCATGCAGCATATTTTGCCAGATATTTTCCCGCTGGTAATATTTTATAATTATTTGTGACAGCGTTTCCGCCATAGCCCGCATTGCCGCAGCGTTGGAAAAGGCATATTCAATTTGCTGTTCCATTTGCAATTCATTCCCCATTTCAAATATCAACCCGGTTTGCTTATCAGTTACAATATCAACATTCCCGGTAATACGGCTGCAAATTACAGGTAACTGCATCGTACCAGCCTGCAGTAATACATTGGGAAATCCTTCCCTGTGAGACGGGAACACAAAATAGTTGGCGATATGCATGAAGTATTCTACCTGCTGTGTCCATTTAATATGAATAATATTTTTATTGCTGTCCACTTCCTGCATGATCCTCATTGGCAAAGGGTCCAGTTCGGGTTCGTAATCTCCTACCAATAACAGTTTTAATACAGGGTATTTTTTATGGAGTGATAAAAAAACATTTACCAGTTCCACGATGCCTTTATCTTTCACCAACCTGCCAATGCAAAGCAGGTAAATAGATTCGGGGGAATAACTGATGCTGCTTTTTATTTCCAGTAATTTATTTTCATCAAGCGAATCAATATTGAAACGGTTGCAGTCAATGCCATTGGTAGACCCTTTGCCAATGATCTTTAATTTTCCGGCATGGGTAAATTTATGTGCTACAATATAATTGTATAATGAATTACTATTGGGCCAAACCTGCATGGCTGCACGATACGTAAGCTTTTCAATAAATTGTAAGAGTTGGAATTTAAGGCCCTTTTCTACCATTAAAGGCATGCCTGCCACTGTGTGTATCCTCACTTTCACGCCGCAGATCTTTGCAGCCAGCATACCCAGCAAGCCGGCTTTCGGCGTATGTGTATGCACGATATCGGGCTTTTCTTTTTTAAAAATCCTGATCAGCCGGATAAGGCATTTGATATCCTGGAATGGTGTTATCTTCCTGGTCATGGGCACAATGATGTGCGTGCATTGTTCATTTGCTATCACTTCTGCCAGTTCTTTACCCGCTGCGCTGATCATAATTACCCCGAAACCGTTACCCTGCATAAATTGCATTTGCCCGGGCAATAAGTACCGCAGTGCCATGGGCACTGTAGTGATGCGAACCAGTTTTTTATGGGTAATGGTATTGCTCAATGTATAATGATATCGAAACCTGTTTTGTATATTTATTTGATCTCAAAAATAAACGCATATTATTGAAAGAAAAATTAGAATTTGAGATAAATTTGAATTTAAATAACATAACTACCGGGTATTTTCGTTAATGGGCTGTAAATAACCTAACATTAAATTTTCATGGGCATCTTCGAACTACTTTTGTTTCCATTGTATGTTGCCTTCTTTTATTTTATTTTTAGAGCTGCCAGGAAAAATTACACCGACCCTGTTTTGAAATACTATCATAACCAGGGTTTCTGGATAAAGGTTTTAATTGTATTGGTATTTGCATTGTTCAACTGGAAAATATCCCCCGGCGATTCTTTTGTATTATACCAGGTAGAAGGTAAAAATCTTTATGACCTCATACTGAAAGACCACTCTAATATAAAATGGATATTTGGTAAGGGCGTGGATTTTGACGAAAGTCTTTTACGTGACCCCTGGAATAAAGGCTATTTGCTGGGAGAAGCCAATTTTATGGTGGTACGCTTTGTTGTAATGATCTCTTTTTTTACGCTGGGTAAATATTTGATCACCAACCTTGTTTTTTCTTTACTGGCTTTTACGGGTGCATGGAAATTATTCCTGTTCTTTTATGAACAATACCCTCATTTGCACAGAAAGCTCGCCATTGCCATTTTATACCTGCCCACTTTTGTCTTCTGGAGTTCTGGTATACTAAAAGATAGTATTTGTATCGCGGCAATTGGCTGGATCACCTATTCACTCTATCAAATATTTATAAGGCGTGCTGAGCTGGTTAAGAGTGTGATCTTATTACTTGTTTTTGTATATTTTCTCTGGATCATTAAACCGTATATATTAATTTCCTATGTACCGTTCTTTATATTGTACCTTATTTTAAAGAACGTAAGTTTTTTAAATAATAAAGCAGTGAAACTGGTGGTAGCCCCTGCCCTTGTTATTGGTTGCGTGGTAGCATTTTCACAGATCATGACCGGCCTGCAGGATGAAATGGGACAATACGCAGTAGGCAGTATCACGAAAAACGTGAAAAGTATGAATACTGCCTATGAAAACCAGAACAGCGAGAATACTTCGATGTTTAGCTATGGTACCGAGTTTGATGGTAGTGTGACCGGCCTTGTTAAAATGGCGCCTATCTTTATCGGCACTACTTTTTTCAGGCCTTTTTTCTGGGAGTCAAAAAAAGTGGGTACCCTGTTATCATCGTTTGAAGGCATGACGCTGATGATCTTCACCATATTCGTATTTTTTAAAGCAGGGTTTAAAACCGCTTTTCAAACATTAACCAGGAATCCGTTGGCGATGTATTGTTTTTTATTTTCGTTGATATTTGCATTGTTTGTAGGCGCCACCACGCTCAACTTCGGTACATTGTGCCGGTACAAGATCCCCTGTATGCCTTTCTTTGTGATCTCGCTTTTTTTAATACAGGATGCCGCTGCAACAAAGAAAAAAGAAAACCTGCTTATCGCTAAGCAGGTTAATGTGTAGTTTCCAGGGGTTTAAAAAATTTACCTTGTCTGCATTTTCTTCACCAATGATGTCTGGTTGAATAATATCGACCAAACATTTTTGAAGGATTGAACAAAGTTATTGCTATAATTATTTTCAGCTCTTGCTTTTAATTTCGACAATATCAACGCAGGTGTTGCAGTAAAATTATTCACTACTGCATCAGTTGCCGGCCATAGTATAAAACTTAATTTTTTCAGCTTATTGGTCTTTTGGTACAACATTACTACACCCGCCATTGCTGTTAAAAAGCAACCATAATTAACTGCCGCTACTATTTTGTTACTGAATTTTGCCTGGTGAATATGAAAGCGGTTGCGGATATAATAATACATCTTCCATGCAGAAGCATAATCCCAATCCTGTTTAAAAGAGAAAGTAGATGCAGGATGGTAATGTATACTGCTGGCCACCGTACAAACGGGTATATTGTTGGTTTTCACGATCCGGTAATAATATTCTGTTTCGTCGCCCCACAGAAAGAACTGGGCTTTTGGCACGCCTACTCTTTCAACAATACGCCTGTTAATAAAAGTGCCATTAAACGGGTGACCGATACCTTCAATAATATTTCCGGGTACTTCGTCTAAAGTTTTATGGCCGCCGGTATTCCATACAAAAGATTTTTTATCCTCTTTATTTATTACTGCACAATTTAATAATTTCAGTTCGTTGTTCTCTACTGCCAGTAATTGTTCCAATGCGTCTTCTTTTGGAGCACCGTCATCATCCATACACCATATCCATTCATACCCTTTTTTATAACCGGTTTGAATAGCAGTGCTGAATCCACCCGCGCCTCCAATATTTTTTTGATTAATAGTATAAATGTCGTTTTGCTCCTGTAACCATTGTTGGGTAGTATCAGTACTGCCATTGTTTACTACCAGGATAGCGTCGGGCTTACGGGTTTGATTGCGTAGTGCATTGATACATTCTGAAAGCAGTGCCTGACGGTTGTAGGTAACAACCACGGCAATAACCTTTTCCATAGGATGGTTTTTGGTTTTTTATAGATAATGGACAATGATATAACGGGGCTGAAAACTGATTATTGCACGGCCTTTAAAAAAAATATAATCCGCTGATTTGCAACCGATTTTTTGGGATAAATCAGTAAAGGAAGTTCGTCGTTTTACTACGTAGTTTTACCCTGCAAAACTACCTGAAACTTTGTATAACCGGCATCAATAAACGATTATTTGCAATAGAAAGCAATTGTAAACGCCTATTAACTTTCTGTATTGGGGAAAACAGGGCTGGCAGTATTTGCTTCAAGAGCCGCCTTAAAAACTTTTGCAAAATCAAGTGCTTCGCCAATAACATGGTGCATGTCCATATAGCGGTAGGTAGCCAGCCTGCCTAAGAAAGAAACCTGCTGCTGTTGTTCAGCTTCATTGCGGTATTGCAATAACAATTCTTTGTCTGCGGCGAGCCGTTTGGGATAATAAGGTATATCAGAGGATTCGGTCTCTTTACTGAATTCTTTAAAGTAAACGGTTTGATCATGTTTTTCCCAGGGCGCAAAATGTTTGTGTTCATGCACACGTGTATAGGGTACCGTATCATCACAATAGTTAATTACCGCATTACCCTGGTGATCGCCATCGCTTATATGTTTTTCAAAAGTTACAGTTCGGTAGCCCAGCCTTCCATATTTATAATTATAGAAACCATCAATGGGCCCGGTATAAAAAATATGATCGTAACTGTTCTGTATTGTTTCGGTGAACGCAAATTTTTTATTGAGTGTTACTGTAATCTTCTTACTATCCAGTAATTTTTCTACCAGTTCACTATAACCATTCACAGGAATGCCCTGGTAGGGATTATTGTAATAATTATCATCGTAATTAAATCTTACGGGCAATCTTTTTAAAATTGAAGCCGGCAATTCGGAAGGTTCACAGCCCCATTGTTTTTTTGTATAGCCGTAAAAAAATGCTTTGTACAGGTCTTCCCCGATAAATTTTAGTGCCTGTTCTTCAAAGGATCTTGGCTCACCAATATTTTTATCGGCCTGTTCTGCAATGAAAGCTTTCGCTTCTTCGGGAGTAAATGCTTTATCAAAAAACTGGTTGATAGTATGTAAATTAACCGGGAGGGAATAGATCTTCCCCTTGTATTTTGCTTTTACGCGGTTGATAAAAGGCTTGAATTCCACGAAACTGTTCACAAAATCCCAAATCTCTTTTTTATCGGTATTAAAAATATGAGGGCCATATTCGTGGACCATAATGCCCGTTGCTTCGTCACGTTTGGTATGGCAGTTACCCCCGATATGGTTTCTTTCATCCCAGATGTCAATAACACAATCAATATGCTTGCAAAGCTGGTTAGCCAATACAGCGCCTGAAAAACCTGCACCTACAATCAAATATTTTTTGCTCATGATGAACCAAATTTAAATGGGAATGGCGGTATTAACCTAAAATTTTTTTATACACCTGGGCATAAGTAGCCACTGATTTATCCAGGTCATAAAAATCTTTCGCACCTGCTCTTATTGTACCCGTATCAAATGTTGTGCAGGGATCGATCATTTTTTCTACTACAACATTCATTGAAGCAGCAGTAAAATCATCCAGCACAAAACCAGCCTGGTATTTTTCAACGATCTCTTTTACATCGCCCACACCACTGTTGGCAATTACAGGAATACCCATGGCCATTATTTCTCCATGCTTGGTTGGAGAAGAAGATAATTTCGAATAACAGGGTTTGATAAAAAACAGCGAATAATTACTGAAGGATAATAACACGGGTACTTCGTGGCGCTTGCCAAATTTTACGATTATTTTCTCGGGGGGGATATCAAATACCTTTGCGGCAGCAATGATATCTTCGTGGTTATTATTGGAGATGAATAAAAATTTTGCGCTGGGCTTTTTATCCAGCAAAATCTTACAAAACTGCAGCATCTCCCCGGTTAAATACCAGCCCCCAATTGAACCCAGGTAACTTACAATAAAATCAGTATCTGCAATACCCAATTCTTTTTTAAACGCCAACTTGAGGTCAATGTCGATTGTATTGGGGTTAAACAATTCCAGGTCCACGCTGCAGGGTACTACAGCTACATCCACGGGCTGCGGCACATTTTTCCATTTTAATATTTCTTCCTTGCCCCGGTAAGTAAGGCAGGTATTATAATCGGCTACTTGCACAGCTTCATCTTCTTTTTTCCTGAAAAAATTATACACGGTTTTGTACAATGGATTTTTTAGGTCCCACATACCGCCGTCCACCCGTTCATCTGCCCAAAAACCACGGATATCGTTCATGAATTTGATGCCCAGTTTCTTTTTTAAATACAATGCCACCAGTTGCGGTATGCCCGGCCTTGTTTGCACCATATCGAATTTTTCGGCCCTGTGTAATTTTTTTGCCGTTTGTTTCAGTTGATAATAATCATATACCGAAGATAATACCGGCGGATTTTTATGATAAGGAATAGCAACCCATTTTATAGGGTAAGGCGCAATTAGTTTTTCTACATAGGCTTTGTGGCTGGTATATTTTGCAGGCTTATCACAACTTAAAATGGTGAATGTATAACCCAATTTCGTTAATCCTGCCAAATAAGGTATTACCTGGCTCTGGCCCAGCGGATCGGTCATGCCATCATAAGAGATAAATAGTATATTGCCTTTATGCACCAATTGAATATTTCTGCGGTTTATTTTGCCAATACCATCAGGGAAAAGCCACCGAACATTTTTACAGAAAAGTCGGGGCTCATCGCATAAGTGACCCTTCTTAAAAAATTGGTGAACCTGCCTTTTAAATTCAATTTTTGATCGGTCAATTCGAGCCCTCCTTTTGTATAAAACCAATCTATAATCTCGTGCCCGGTATCTTTTAGTGTAGCCAGGGCCGTATCTTTTGTATAATAATGCAAATGCCCTACGTCTTTTCTCTGCCGCATCGGGTTATTATTCAATACCGACAATACAGCGATATCCATCGGGATATGAAAGATCTTATACGTAGCTTTTTCTTTACTCTTTCTTAAAAATCCTAAATAGTCATCCACGTGTTCAAATACGTCGATCATCAGCATCAGGTCGAATTTGTTATTGGATTGCAATAAATCTTCATGAAAAAAATGTAACCGGTCCCTGGTGCGTGACTGGCTCAAGGTAAAAGCGTCCGGGGCAATTTCGTAACCGGAGAATTCCACGTTCTTGTCCGGCATGCGCTGGTACAACTGATTTAATATCTCACCCGCGCCACAACCAATTTCAACTACTGTTTTAGGTTGCAGTTTATTTCTTTCCACCATTTTTAATACCTGTGTTGCTTTCCATGGAGATTGCTCCACATGCCAGGTTGGATTATCTTTTAAATATTCGCTGTTCTCTTCAGTATATTCTTTATTGGTCATTACGGCTACTTTAGTATTTATAATTTAATCCTGCTCAATATTTAACCAGGTATCTCATATAATGTTTGAGTGTAAATACAAACCTTTCTTTAAAGGAATGCAGTTGCAGATAATGTTTCCGTACGCCCTCGTGGTTTTCTAAAGGTATTGCAGTTACCGGCACCGATGTGGCCATTGCTTCCTCTTTTACCATGAAACGTTCATCCGGTGCACAGTTGGTTCCACTGCCATCGTGACCAATATTGGAAACAAAAGATTTTGCAGGATACAAACAAAGGCCATCATTTAAAAAAACCACGGAATGCCAGATGATATTCCAGCTTCGGAGCCTGCCTTGTGCTGCCGCTTTTAAACCCCAATAGGCCTCAAAAGTGCCATCCATGTTAAGCTTTTTGATATTGCCTTTTGCTATTACCGCTTTTCGCACTGCAAGCGGATCAGGTATGAATTTATCCCATGCCCTTTTCCAGGTGCCCCATCCCCAGGTAATAGTATGATAAAAAAAATAAGTAGGCGTTTCAATTTTCACCGGGCTGAAGTCGGGCCTTGCATAAGCGCTCACGTGCATTACTTTGGGATTATCTGCATAAAAATTGAGCGCATCATTCATGTAAGTGAGAAAACCCGGTGACAATAAGCCATCGTCTTCCAGTGCAATTACTTTTCCAAAGCGGTTCACGATGGCCGTTACACCTTCTACATTAGCTTTCACCAATCCTTTGTTGACTGGTGATGCATTGACATGTACTTCTTTGCACCATTGTTTTTCCTTCACTACTCTTTGTACTTCTTCAATGGCGGCTTTCGTTTCTGGGCTTGCATCGGGCTTGGGTCCATCGATGAAAATAAACAGGGAAGATTCGTCTGCCAGTTTATTCCTGCTTAAAGACTCCAGCACCTGTCTTGTATGATCGGGCCGGTTATAGGCAAAAAAAACTATGGGGGCTAATGATGTCATAACATTCAATACTTAATAATTGCAAAACAGTTTACGCTGCAGCAGGGTCATTTTCGCTGAATTTGGTTATTACTAATTTTTTAATGAATACAAAAACCAGCAAACTAAAGATACAGGTGTTGATCAGGCTTGCCAAAGCATCTCCAATGATCATAAAGTTTTTTACCATTAGCGTATTTACTACAATTGAAATCACCACCGAAATGCCTGCCAGTAAAAATATTTTCCGCTTCGCTTTGTAATATAATAAAAATAGAAATAAGTAATTGTTCAGTTGCCAGATAAATGAGGATAAACTTACCAATAAAAAAAGAGGGATGCCCGGCAGGTATATTTTATTGATCACATAATGATATACAAAAAGTACAAACAGGATGCAGGGTATGGCTACAGCTATCAGCATTTTAAGGTAATTAAAAAATTCCCTGCGCAATGATGCCATCGTTGCCTCGCCATCGCTTATAGATTTATATACTTTAGGCTGCACATACAAAAAAATACTTTGGCCAAGATAACCTACCAGCGTACCAAATACACAGGCCACTGCATAAATACCCAACTGGTATTTGTCTACATTAAAAATAGCGAGGAACAATTTATTGGTAGTGCCTAACATAAATACACATAACTGGAAAGTGATGACGGGTATACCAAATTTGATCTCGTCCAAAATATGTTGTTTGGATATAGAGAAACGCAAATAATCATTCTTTGCATAATACAAAAAACCAGCGAGGTTGATGGTAATAAGTGATATAGCGATTCCCCAAACCCGGCCCTCCCATCCTTTTAAAAAGAAAACAATAAGTATCACCGATACACCGTACTCGATCACGGCTTTTACTATACCGAAAGTTCCGAATCTCTTTACTTCGTTGCGGTTACGCACCAGCGCAAATAATTGCTCGCTGGCAAAAATTAAAAAAGCTAAAAAAGGAATGATGAACACGAATGAAGGGGGCAGTTCAAATTTTTTCTGCAGGGCATCACGGAATAAAAATAATACCAGCACGGCGATGCACATAAGGAAAAATGAAATAAAAAAATTTGATGTAAATGACCTGCTGAAGTCTTCTTTGGATCTTTTAAAAAAATCAGCCCCGGCAGATTGTATCATACCCAGGCAAATAAAGGGCGCCATCAGCATCAGGTTGCTGGAGAATAAACTTAAGATACCGTTATCTTTTGGTGTAAGGTATGCGGGGTTGGTAAATACCGGTATCAAAAGCAATGAGATACCTTTAGAAAAAAAATTGGTAAATATATAGGTCGCTACAGATTTATAAGCAGGATTTTTTATTGCCGTTTTCAGGAGATGTATGGCAGCCATGATTTAATTATTATTTATCCACTTGTCATACCACATCTGGAACATTAATAAATACCATATTTTTTCAGCCCTTTCCACTTTGCCGTTATAAAACGAATGCTTTATCCTTTGTATTTCATTTACATTAAAGATATTTTGTTTAGCAATAAAGGTTTCATCAAAATACTGGTCCACAAATGGCTTCAGGTCATTTTGCAGCCATGTGGCGATGGGAATTCCAAAACCCATTTTTGGCCTGTCCATCATATCCTTTGGCAGGTATTTATGCACGATCTCCTTAATGATGAATTTTTTATTCCCTTTATTGTATTTGTATTCCATCGGCAACTGGGCCGCCCATTCAACTATGCGGTGGTCCAGGAAAGGTTCCCGCCCCTCTAAACTCACACTCATGCCTGCCCTGTCTACTTTCTGTAAAATATCATCCAGTAAATAGGTCTGGTAATCTATCGCCATCATATAAGCAAGGGTAGAATAGCTTTTGTCATTCAGTTCTTTACTATCGAATGCAGAAGACAATTGAATGATGGGCTTTTTAAAAAGGTCTGTAATATCCGATTCACTCATTAATTTGGTCAGGCTCATTAAAATATTTTGCTCGGAAGGATTTTTAAACAACGTTTTCATTTTTTCGTACCGGCTGTGAAAAAGATATTTTTTATTCAGCACCGGGATGGAATTTGCAGGCACCCTATCCATTACGGCAGCAGCAGTTTTGCGAACAAATCCGGGAATACTTTGTAATTTTTTTCCGTACCGCATTACATAATCGTAGCGGTTATACCCGGCAAAGATCTCATCGCCTGCATCAGCAGATAAAGCAACTGTAACTTTTTCCCTGGCGATCCTGCTTACCAATGAAGTGGGGATAGCACTGCTATCTGCAAATGGTTCGTCATAAAAAAAGGGTAACTGCGGTACTATTTCAAGTGCCTCCTTTTCGGTGCAGTAATATTCTGTATGATCGGTACCTAAATGAGCAGCAATATCTTTTGCGTAAGGCGCTTCATTTAAACCGGCATCCGGCACACCGATCGTAAAGGTTTTTATTTTCTCCGTATTGTTTTTTTGTAATAATGCAGTAACGCAACTGCTGTCGTAACCACCACTTAAAAAAACACCTACCGGCACATCACTTACCATTCTGTATTGAAATGCATTGGTCAATAATTTTTCTGTTTCTTCAATGGCATCGGGCAGGCTGATCTTTAGTTCGGGTTTATTATAGGCATCATAAACATTCCAGTACTGCTGCGTATGCACTGCCCGTTTTTTTACATCCAACTCTAAAAAGTGCCCGGGCTTTAATTTATGGGTATCATTAAAGATACAATGCGGCGTAGGCACATAACCCAACTGCATATAAGCTGCCGCAGCATTGATGTTGATCTCTTTCTTAAAGTCGGGATGCTGCATGATAGCTTTTAACTCCGAGCCAAATAAAAACAGGCCATCTTTCCAAAAATAAAAAAATGGTTTTACTCCGGCCCTGTCACGACACGCAAATAATTTTTGATTGTTCTCATCATAGATTGCAAAACCAAACATGCCAATGAACTGCTGCAATGCTGCACTGCCCCATTCGGCATAAGCATGCAAAATAACTTCTGTATCACTATGGCTGTGAAACTGGTGGCCTTTTTCTTCCAGTGTTTTTTTTATCTCCGCGTAATTATATATTTCTCCATTAAAAGTAATGTGCAGGCCATTGAAAGTTTGTGGCTGGCTGCCGCCTTCAGAAAGATCGATGATACTTAAACGGCGGTGGCCCAACCCGATCACTGCAGTATCATTATTGTACAAGCCGTATCCTTCGCCATCAGGGCCACGATGTGCCATGATGCGGTTCATTTTTTCAAGCGTGTCCCTGCCTGTTTTCTTATTAAAATCTACAAACCCCGAAATGCCACACATAAGTGATAATGATTTTTATTTTTAATCCCGCCTGAGGCGGGATTGTTTTGCCACAGATTACACTGATTAACACGAATTAAAATACAATGCATTTATGCAGGAAAATTCGTATAATCCCTGGCAAACAAAAAATTTTCCCAAAGGTAAGTATATGTGTTTAGAAACTGCTTACCATTACTCTGCTGCCTGCGCTGCTGTATAAATTTTGCGCAGCCTTTCTACATGTTGTTGCAATGTAAAATGCGTCACTGCCCGCTGCCTGCCTTTTTCTGCCAAAGCTTTCAATTCTTCTTTCGGTTTTTTACTGAAAGCAAGCAATTGTGCCGGCAGGTCATGCTCATCGGTTAAAGAAAAATAAGCCGCGGTATCTTCTCCCTGTTCGCGGAAAGAACTGATATCACTTAACAAAAGCGGCATACCCATTGCCATCGCTTCCAGCACACTCAAAGAAAAACCTTCGTAAGTAGAAGACATCAGGTACAGGTCGTACTGCGGGATGATGGCTTCAATATTTTTTATTTCCCCTTTTAATACCACTTTTGCACCTGTTTGGTCAATAGTTTTTTGCAGTGCTGACTGCAGGTTCCCTACGCCATAAATATGTAACTCAATATTTTGATCTTTTAATTTTTCAAAAGCTTTTATCGACCAGGGATAATTTTTTTGCTGGCGCAACGCACCAACTGATACAACTTTAAACGTTGGAGAAGGCATTTTCTCCTGCCTGCCTTCTGTATTGAAACGGGCTGTATCAACAAAAGTATAGAGGGTATATGCTTTAAAAGGTTTTAAGTGCAACAGCGAGAAATATTCACTTGTTACGCCCTGCGCCACACCAATAATTATATTTTTTCTAAACCGATAGGACAGCTTGTCCAGAAAACGCACATGCCAATTTTTATACTCAAGAGAAGTTTTAATAAAGGCATGGATAGTCGTTATCAGCGGAATTTTTTTTGGTACTGAAAGCCTTGCGATAACAGTGGGCCAGAATAAATGCGTATGTACAATGGCAGGCTTTTCTTTTTTTACGAGCTTCCTGAATTTAAATACTGCAGGCGGCAGTGAAAATAATGAAGAGAGGTTAAGGCAGACGAACTTAGTGCATTGCAGTTCATTGCCCCAATGGTTCATTGGAAAAAGTGTAACTACCACGTGTTCGTATTCCGGCAGTTCTTTTATCACCCTTACCAGCATGGTTTCTGCACCACCACGGCCAAGGTTAAAAATAAAATGAATGATTTTTTGTTTCATAAATCTACCGGCAGGCAATTTACACCGCTTATAATATGTATCTGGTCCAAATCTTTTTTACTGCGGCATAATACAAGTCTGCATTTTTTTCGCTATTAACCGTACCGGATAGCAAATGCGCTGGTATTACCTGCAACAGATCAAACAAATTAGCAAAGAAATGATTACCTCCTGCAGATTTTAGGTAAAGCGGGGTTTATTTTTTTATCCCCTTTACTACATAAGATGTAGAGTTATCAAAACAAATCGTGCCGCCCCAAACCTTTTCCATACCATTTTGCTGGAACCAGTTTTTTACAGTGGATACTTTTTGAGGCTGGTCGTATTGCGGGCTGAACATATCAAAAGTATCGAGCACAGACCATTCCCGCAGTTCTTCTTTGGATAAGCCTTGTGGAAGAGTTCCTTTTATATCGCAGATGGGGATAAAGCGGTTAATAAATTTGCCGATACCTATTTTATTAAAGAATGTTGTAGCGGCAATCATCCAGTCGATATTCTTTTCAATCTTATTCAATAATTTTTCATTGCTCCATTTTTTGGTGATGGGCCTGAAGATATATTTGGCCTGCACTTTTGTCCACCAGCCATTCACACAATAAAAATCCACTACCACTTCGGCACCCGGCTTTGCCATTTCAATTAAAGACTGCACTGTTTTTTTTACATCAGGTGTATGCTGTATCACGCCGAGGCAAAATACTTTATCGAATTGTGCCTGCGCAAAAGGCATATCATAAACACTGGCCTGGAAAAGCTGCAGCCTGTTTTGGTGATGGCCATTGTTTTTATAATTCGCTTCTACCGCATTGCTGTAATCCACGCTGTATAAATTAGCCTGGGTATGGTCGAGCACGATCTGGGAGAACCTGCCGGCGCCACTGCCCACTTCTAAAATATTTTTATTGTTTAAATTTTCTTTGTCCCAGCCAGTAACCGCGAAAAAACGGGTATAACTCAACTGGTTATTTTTTTGTGCCCTGTCGATCTGGGTGGCAGCAAATTTGTTCCATTGGTAGCCAAAATTCTGGGTATAATTATCGTCCTGTACGATTCTGTAAGCGCCGCCTTTGTATGGGAATAATGTAGAAAGATTGTCTAAAAGGCCCTGGGCCGATTTTTTAAGGGGGTTTTGAGTAAACGGGTTTACTAGTGCTATAGCCTGGTTCATGTGTTAGGATGCTTGGTTTTTAGAAA
>JBBRCB010000015.1:0-74946 GCA_038205215.1 Chitinophagales bacterium
ATTCGCCATGTTTAAGTTTTCTTCTGCCAGTTTTCGCTGTGCTATGTCTCTAACTAAAGTGCAGGTAATTTCCTGTCCTTCGTATTCTATAAAATTGGCGGCAACTTCCACATCATATAAATACCCCGTTTTGTGTTTATGTTTTGCTTCAAAAGTAATTTGCTTTAAAGGTCTTAAGTTATTCCAAAAGCTTTTAAAATCAACACCTCCGTTAGTTGGATTGAGATCCCCTACTTTCATAGCCGTTAATTCTTCTTTTGAATATCCCGACATTTTACATGCTGTATCATTTACGTACAGGATTTCTTCTTTAGAATTTACCCAGAATATTGCTTCAGACAGGTTTTCAAAAGTGAAGTGGGACAGGCTGCTGTCTTTATCAAAATCTAACAGGTGTTTTTTTGCCATTACAGGAAGTTTTGTACTGATGAGGTATTTTGGATTGCATATAAAGCCCGCTTGCTTTTCCAACAACTAGATCGAAATCGATAAAGTAATATTTTTAATTTAAAATTTACCTAAGTATTGGATGATAAAAAGAAAGATGAAAATTTAGTGAAAGAAGTTTCTTTTAGCTTAATTCATTCCTGAAATATAATGACTTTCCTGATATTTCGTGAATTTAAATTTGATTATCTGACTCCTGTTAAGCCTATGCAAATCCCTCAAAGCATTTACTGTATTGGGTTTGAGGGATGCCATGGAATGAATAAAAACACTGGCATCCCGTTTGGCTATAATAACTGTACCAACTTATCAGGATATCATGATTAAGATTACAGACGGAAAAATATTTGAAAGAAAAATATTAAATGGAACAGGTTTTCATATCGTACGGTTTTGTGCAGAATGGAGTGGCCCTTGTCAGATAATGGGACCTATTTACGAGGAGATGCACACCTTGTTTAAAACTACTGCTTCATTTTACAGGATTGATATTGATGAAGCTCCTTTGTTGAAAGAGAAATTGGGTGTCACCGATTTACCAACCATCCTGTTTTATCGCAACGGGGTTGTTATTGATTTTATTACCGGGCTTATTTCAAGAGAATCATTCATTGCAAGGCTTGAAACTGCTGTTAAAAAATATTGAATTATCTATTTGTTTAAAAAAAAAATCATGCATAACAGATTAAATTATTCATTGGTAAACCCGTTAAACGGCAGCCTGCTGTTCAACCTTTTTAAATTTGAAGAAAACTGTTTTGTGGGGCAGTTACAACGTAATAAATACTTCTCAGTGATTTGGGTAAAAGAAGGACATGGTAAAGTTAAAACTGGATTTTCAGAATTTGATTTCGGGGAAAATTCATTGTTCAGCTTTGCGCCATTTCAGCCATATCTTATTTCTTCCGAAAATCCAATCAAAGGAATCGTAATTAATTTCCACGCCGAATTTATTTTTGCAGATCAACCCGAAAAAGAAAAAGCCTTTAAAATAGTATTATACAATGGTATTACGCAGCCTCCTTTTGTACAAATTAACAGCAGTTCGATTACTGCATTTGATATGTTGTGTGAAAAGATAGCGGATGAAATAAAGGATGCCTTGATGGCTCAACACGACCTGCTGGGCGCTTATTTGAGAATATTATTAATTAATACTTTTCGGTTAAAACTGGAACAGCAACAAGTTGAAAAGGCAAATGCAGCAGCTGTTAAAGAACCTTATATCCTGCAAAAGCTTATCAACGCCATTGAAGAGAATTTTAAAGCCAAACATTCGCCCAGTGATTATGCTGCTATGCTTTATGTAACTGCTAAAACTTTGGGCAAGGTTTCAAAGGCGTATTACAATAAATCGATTTCCAGTATTATTAATGACCGCATCATCATTGAGGCAAAAAGAGAATTATACCTTACCAACAAGGCAATAAAGGAAATTGCCTACGAACTGGGATATGAAGATGAATATTATTTCAGCCGTTTTTTTAAAGTGAATACGCAGGTATCGCCGCAGAAATACCGGGAAATGGTTTGGTATGCAAGGGCATAAGGTTTACCCTTCAAAACTGCTTATTGGTGAAACATTACCCAAAAAAAAATTGAAAGATATCCGTAGAAAATTGTCCATCCCTTTGCGGTCATTCTCCATTTATAAAAACAGATTATAGTTGCAGCTTTGTATAGTAAAAGAAAAACAATGACAACAACAAAAAACACACTCATTAAAAAGTCTGATTACTCAGGCTATCTTAAGAAAGGTATAGGTTACAACCAATACAAACAACAGATGGCCGAAGACCTTGCATTAAATGCTGACCCGAAAATTAAAGAATACATAAGCCTTAATCAGCACAGGATGCAAAGAGTGGAGAAAACTTACGTGCCCGGAGCGGTAATTCTTAAACAGCTAAAAGAACTTAAGAATAAAACGTATTGGTTGGTTTTGACAGAGCATTGGTGCGGCGATGCTTCGCAAATATTACCCGTTTTTAATGACATGGAAGAATTGAGCGAAGGAAATATTGAAATGAAGTTGGTGTACCGAGACCTGAACCCCGAATTGATGGATGCTTACCTTACCAATGAAACCCGCTCTATTCCAAAGTTGGTACAATTGGATGAGCATTTCAATGTAACAGCCATATGGGGGCCGCGGCCAACGATAGCACAAAATTTAGTGAAGGAATTAAAATCAAATCCTGCGACAGCGGCTGATTATGCAACTGGCCTCCACCTCTGGTATGCCAGAGACAAACAACAATCACTGGAATCAGAAATTTCAAAATTATTATTTCGGGCAAATTTATTTTGTCCTGATTGTCTATCATAATTTAAAACAACACTCATGGAACAGAAATTACCATTACCACCATTTACCATGGAAACAGCCATACAGAAAGTCCAATTAGCAGAAGATGCCTGGAACAGCAGAGATCCGGAAAGAATCTGCCTGGCCTATACCATCGATACTGAGTGGCGCAACAGAACCGACTTCATTAATGGACGGGAAGCTGTGAAAGAATTTTTAAAAGGTAAATGGGAAAAGGAATTAAATTATAAACTTAAAAAGGAGTTATGGGGCTTTCGGGAAAACCGCATGGCCGTTAGGTTTGAGTACGAATATCATAACGTGGAGGGGCAATGGTTTAGGGCGCATGGCAATGAAAACTGGGAGTTTGATGAAAACGGTTTAATGAGAAAGCGGTATGCCAGCATCAATGACATGGCAATCAGGGAATCGGACAGAAAATTATAATTATAAAAAAATATTTTATGTTAAGTGATTCAAACAGCGGGGGAAAAACCTGGATTTTTTTTTCTGCAAAGCCGGAGCCAGATGCAATAAATGGCAGTACTGTTAACGAAGATGTTGTTATTTATGATGAGTGTGGGGATACCCTTTGGGACAAGGTATTGTTACAGGAAGATAAAGTCAGCAGCCCGGAAACGGGTGATGACGATAAAGCTGAATGAACTTGATTTCAAACAAATATTTTCTCTAACGCATATTCAATCCTCTTTACATGGCAACAGAAAGCGATTATGTAAAACTTCGAAGTCATCCGTTATTTGCAAACCTGACAGAGCAAAAATTAAATGACGTAGAATCGGTAATGATACTAAAAACTGTTTACCGGGGAGAGGTCATAAAATTCGGGTATGGTGAATTCAGCAAAATTTACCTGCTCGTAAACGGGAAAATAAAAATCGCCCAATTGAACAATGATGGCGCGGAACTTATAAAGGATATCATTACTGCCCCGGATGTTTTTGGAAACATTAGCATGGAAATGCAGTCGTCCCGCGATGTGTATGCACAGGCCCTGACCTCGAATGTTTTGATTGCTGTATTCAACATTTCTGATTTTCAATATTTATTGCAAAGCAACCAGGCGATGCTGATCACATTCTCCAAAATGGTAACGGGGAAATTGGGACGCCTGGAGCAACGTCATTCTGAACTGGCTTTTTGTGATGCTAAATCACGGCTTATTCATTTTATTAAAAACTGGGCACAAACAGACGGTAATAAGATGGGAGACAGGATTATATTGAATAATTATCTTACTCACGCTGATATTGCCAATTCAATAGCAGCATCCAGGCAAACTGTAAGTACATTACTAAACGAATTAAGAGATGCCGGCATGTTACTGTACAATCGTAAGCAGATTGAACTAAGTCAGACTCTTTTATGGGATTAAAAAAAATCTATGGCAAAAAATTTTGGTGCAATCGCATATTCTTCAGCAGTAAAAGCAATGCAGGAAAAACTGGGCAGCAGGTCGAGCTATGCAAGAATGGAAAGGGATACTTACATTGATGGATTAACTGAAAATGAAATTGATTTTATATCCCAACGGGATAGTTTTTATATGGCAAGTATTGGGGAAAGTGAGTACCCGTATATTCAACACCGGGGAGGGCCAAAAGGATTTTTAAAAGTATTGGATTCCAAAAGAATCGGGTTCATAGATTTTAAGGGTAACATGCAATACATCACCGTTGGTAACCTGGCAACCAACAACAGGGTAGCGTTGATAATGGTTGATTATCCCGCAAGGGCAAGATTAAAAATTTTTGCAAAGGCATCTATTGTAGAATTAAAGGATGATCCTGCTTTGTATAATTTGCTTGACTTAACAGCATATAAATTCCGACCGGAGCGTATGATGGTATTGCATATTGAAGCCTATGACTGGAATTGTCCCCAGCACATTACATCCCGGTATACGGCGGAAGAAATTGAACTGGCTTTTGCTCCACAAAAAGCATATGTTTTAAAACTGGAGGCGGAAGTAAAGGCATTGAAATTAAAATTAAACGAAAAAAAATAAATGACAGAAGTGCTAACAGGCTTGGCCATAACCGGAATTGGCGCTCTCACCTCAATCGGCGAATTCGTTGGATGAATTCTGGCAGAATTTTGTTGCTGGGAAAAGCAGCTTTGACTTTATTACAAAGTTTGACAGGCCAAATGAGCGGGCCGCTGTTTCAGTTAGGTCCTTTATCTATGTAACCGCCATCCAGGAGAATATCGTACCGCCAACAATTAACACTGTTGATTTGGAAAAAGTATAAAAAGATAAATTCAACTTAACTTTAGATAAAACGTAATTGAAAGAAACCAGGTCTGCGATGAACTATACTTTTGGATTTGGAGGACGTATTGCCAGCACTATTTTTTAAAAATATGTTGAATAATTAAAAATGGAAATTGCTTATTCGTATAAGGAAATAATCGTTTTAAAAGATAATGGTGCAATTATTTTAAAGCTTATCTATTTATGGGCATTCGCAGAAGTTGGTTTTGGCGGATTTATGCATCTGCTGCATATACCATTAACCGGTTATATTGTTGGTGGTTTTTCGGTTATCATTAATGTGTTGCTTGCGAAATATTCAAATAATAACGCTGCTGTATTTTTTAAAGCATTGGGAATTGTGCTGGCAGTAAAATTTTTATTAAGCCCATATACACCAGTGGGCGCTTATATTGCTGTTTGTTTCCAGGGATTACTGGCGGCTTTTTTATTTTCGGTATTTGGGTTAAATAAATTTATGGTATTATTATTTTCAATAACTGTAATGATTGAATCAGCAATACAGAAGCCGTTATTTGCGATGATCATTTTTGGTGAATATTTATGGAATAGTATAATTAAGTTGCTGGTTGATACTTTCAGTATCTCTAAAGAGCGCATAAATTATACGGGTGTTATTGTATTCATTATTTATATGATGCTGTATATTATTTGGGGAATTATTTTGGCTAAATGGGCAAATAGCTTAAGAGAGCATATTGAAAATTTAAGTGTTGACAGGAACAAAATCGAGAATCTAAAGAGGCAGGCTATTGCAGGTCAGAAGCAAAATAATATAAGAGCAAGGTTTTCTTTTACTAAATTAGCCTGGGTACTTATCATTGTTTTCCTGTTATTAATTCCGGGAGTGGCAGTAGGGTTTACCCTGTTCTATTTTATAAGAATATTAGGTTTACTTATTTTTTTACTGGTAATTGTTCCAGCACTTATCAAAAAGCACCAGTCATTTCTCTTTGATAAAAATAAAGAGGCGGTAATAGCAGTAAGCAATGCCCTGCCTTTAATAAAATCTAACGCAATGGTGGCATGGCGGCTTTCGGAACAATTCAATGGATTAAAGAAGTTGAAATATTTTGTAACTTATACTATCTGGCTAAATGTTTTTTATGAGTAAAACAACAAAATATAAAACAGTAATCCTTACAGGCCCCATTCATTCAGGCAGTTCAGCTGCATTAAAAGAATGGGTAAAAGGAAATGATGCTTGTGGATTTATAAATCCAACTGACAGCGGAAAAAAACTTTTACAGGATGTACGAACAGGCGAAACCATTATTTATGAACGATTGGATACAGACGCGGGAACAATTAAGGTTGGACCCTATTCTTTATGCAGGGATGCTTTTATAAAAGCTAAAGAAATTTTTAAAGTGGCCATTAACCATCCTGCCGAATGGCTGGTTATAGATGAAATCGGGAAATTGGAATTACTGAAAGAAGGGCATCACTCATTATTGGTTGATGCTTTAAAACTTTGGAAATATAATTTACTGATTGTAGTGAGGGATAGTTTATTGCAGGATGTTATAAAAAAATACGGGATAAAAAAACCTGTTATCATTAATAAAGAACAACTCAACGAAATAAAGTAGGAATTTGCCTTTCCTAGTTTCCAGTTATCATCATCGCTTTTGGTATTTACAAATAAAATTTAACGTGCAAAGTCAGTCAGGCTTAGCGCTGGTTAAGCCTCAAAATGGCAACCTTGCGTTTAAACTTTATGAATTTGAAGACAATGGATTTTTCGGCCATATTCAGGGTCAGAATTACTTCTCACTAATCAAGTTAGAAAAGGTAATGGAAAATTGAATGCCGGATTTTGAGGTTATGACTGTGGCCATCATATAACCGAAAGCACTTCAACGGGGAAATCCGGCAAGGGACATCTTTAATGTCATCTATGTAAAATTGTTAAAGCCCTTTTTTAAGTAAAGAAATTCTTATGATAATGTTTTCAGGCAAGAATTTCAGCAAATAAAAAACCGGTGAACTATTCAAAAATCTGAAGTTCACCGGTACTGTGGAGAAAAGCGGTGAATTGTCGAACCATTTTATGGAAGATTTTATCAGTATTGTTCATTTTTAGAGATTCACAGGTAGTGGAAGCTTCCGCAAGCCATAAATTTGCAAAGTCTTATTTAAAATGACATACTATGCAAAAAGAGATCCTGTCGGAAATAAAGGAATTAAGAACTGCCCTTACCCAGGTTTTGGGTATATCTGACCTTCCTCCAGATCAACAATTTTTGAAGGAAGCCCTGAATAAGGCAGCTAAAGAATTTCAAAAACTGAATATTGAACGTGGTCAGTGGGTTGCTGACCATAGCATTGGAAAATATATTAAAAATGCTGGCTACCGGGCGGGTGCATTTATAAGACAGGAATTTGGGTTTAGTAATTATTTCAAGCGTGGACAAACCTACTATTACAGCAAAAAAGATCTCATTTCCCTCGGAAAAGAATTGAAGGAGCGTAATGTTGATTTGGGCAGGTATATGGAGTTTATTGAAGACCAGACAAAATTTAAGAAGTACCTGTCTGAGGCGGCACAAAATAATAAGGGAAAGCTTAAAAACAAGTCTTATAAATTGCCTGCTGAGGCAAATAATATTACCACATCGCCTCCTCCAATGCCTGGGGCCAGTGTAATTCGGGAAGATATTAAACGGCTAAAAGAAGATTTCTTCCAATATAAACTTTCTGATTACATTGATATTTACAAGGATAATTACGCCATGACGAAATTCATCTACCATTTCGAAAAATATCTTGAACCCGGACTGAAAAGGAGGTGCAAGAAATGGTGCGATGATTTCAATTACGCTAATCATGCCCTTGAAGAAGTAACTAAGAAGAAAGAAAAATTTATACCGGTTAAGGATGAAGACATGATTCAGCTCTGAGATCTTTTACGTTTCTCAATCTTCAATACTTCTGATTCGAGGTACATGGCCTTTTTCCTGCCCCTTACTAACTGAGGCTTTACAATACCCTCATTTATTGCTTTAATAAAAGTAGCATTGCTTATCCCCACCATTTTTAATGCCCCTTCTTTGGTCAGGAGTTGATCCTGCCGGAGTTCTTCCTTTATTATTGCCCGGATTTTTTCAAATAATTCTTCAGGCTTCATGCTGTACAATAATATTGATTCCATTGTATATATTTTAGGCTAATGCTTGTTCCAATTTTTCTTTCCACTTTTCCCATTGCGGATATAGCTTGTTTTGCAGTGCGTAGAAATCTTTATTGTGATTGTAATGCACCAAATGACACAGTTCATGAATGATTACATATTCTATACTGCCCTTGGGAGCTTTAATCAATTCGGCATTAAGAATTATTTTGCCCAATTTGGTGCAACTACCCCATCGCTTTTCCATTTGCCGGATGTGTAAAATTGGTTTTCCAATTTTGTACTTCTTGAAGGCTTCTAATGCTATTGTGAGTATTTCATCAAAAAGAACGGTCGCTTTTGTTTTGTGCCAGTCGTTCAATATTTTTTCTAAATAATCTGGGTTGATATACTTAGCTGTAATTATTAATGTCCCTCTATAAATTTTAATTCCATCTGCACCCCCTTTGATTATTTGCAATTTATACTGCCTGCCTAAGTATAAATGAGTTTCGCCGTTTACAAATTTACGCTTGGGTGTATTGGGTTTATACGTTCCAAAGAATGCCCGTTGCTTTAATATCCAATTTGCTTTTGATTTTGCTTTTTGGGTAATGTCTAATATGTTTGTCCCTATTGGAGCAATTATATTTACAGTACCATCCGGCATAACTTTTATGCCTAATGTTTTACGGGTAGTAAAAGACAAATTATAGGGAATGCTTTTACTACCATAGCTAATATGGTTGATAGTATTTAGCATCAGATGTATTTTAGCTTCGCGATTTTAATTACTTCTTCAATTAATGTATCAATTTTATCAAAAGAGAATTGTGTATCATATTGTTGCTGTTTTTCAAAAAGCAAATCATCCAGATTATTCTTTAATGTTTTCTCAATTTCAGAATTTGTCTGCCAGTCAATAATCAAGGTTTCATATTCATACACCACATTTTTGATACAAGCCTCTATTTCTAATGCTATTATTGCTTCTACATCTTTTGAATTTGACAGTTTTGTAAAACTATCATTCAAAACTTCATTTATTAAGTTGTAATAGGCAATAGCAGCAGCTTTGCCTTGTATGCTAACTGGTACATTGTGCTGTTTACCCGTATGAAATTGATTTTCATAATCTTTTGCCTTTTGCAAATATTCTGCTTCGTCAATTCTGTGTTGATGGTAATCGCTAATAGCCTCTTTTATTAGTGTAGATAGTTTTTTGTAGAAGATGGGGTCTTCATTCATTTTTACATTAATAGCTTTCACAGTTCGTGTAGCAATATGGTCGGCCTTAGCTGCTTTACCTATAATTTTTTCTACCTCTGCTTCTCTTTTCTCTTTATCAAAAATATTAACCAGTTCTGTAATTTTTAAAACTTCTCCTTCAGTTGTGATATGTTTATCTATCAGCTTTTGCACTTGAAGCTCATATTCTTTGTAATCTATCTCATCAAAGTATCTCCGCTTTACATCGATACGTAATTGCAAAAAGAATTTAGCATCCTTCTTGTACTTGTCTATTGTTTTCTCATTACTGGTATCATTAAACTCTACAGATGCCATTCCCAATTTAAACAAACGAACAAAGGCAGATAATTTTTCATAAAATGAATGCCTGATACTTTCATCACTCAATAATTCCGAGTATGCCTCGGCATCATACTTGTTTTTGATTGTTTTAAACATATCCCATAATTCACTATGAGATTGTGGCAATTTTTCAATTTCCTTATTGATATTTATGATAGTGCCTGTTAATTCTTCTTCGTCAAACTCATTTAAACCACTATAAGTATTTAATGCTTTATCCAGGTTTTGCAGATTTCCAAAGTAGTCAATGATATAACCATATTCTTTTCCTGGTGCTACACGATTTACCCTTGCAATAGCTTGTAATAAAGTATGTTCTTTTAAACTGCGGGTTATATATAATACCTGATTGTTTGGAGCGTCAAATCCGGTGAGCAATTTATCTACTACAATTATTATTTCAGGCTGTTCTTGTTTCTTAAATGCGCTGATTACAGACTTTTCATAGGTTTCTGTTTTTCCATACTTACTTAACATTGCCCTATAAAACTTTTGTACTACATCTTCATTTTCTTCGTACGCATCATCATAATTCTCTCTCATATCCGGTGCAGATATTAGTACTTCGCAACTTACTTTTCCTATTTCCTTTATGTACTCTCTGTATTTAATAGCCGTTGTTTTATTAGGTGCCACCAATTGCCCTTTAAAGCCTGTGCCCTGGATATTATCTGCAAAGTGATCGCTAATATCCCAGGCTCTGGCATAGATTATCTGATCTGCCTGATTTAGTTGCTTTGGTGTACTGTATTTTCTCTTTAATGCTGCTTTGCCATATTTAGTGAGTGGTTCAGAGACCTTATCAAAAAAAGTATCCAACGGGCTTTCGTTTACTTCAATCAGGTTATGTCTTCCTTCGTACAACAAAGGCACCACGGCTTTATCTTCTACTGCATTAGTAATAGAGTACACGTCAATTAAACCACCAAATTTATCTGCTGTACTTTTTTCTTTCTTCATTAATGGAGTTCCGGTAAAAGCAACAAAACAAGCATTTGGAAATACTTTTTGCATTTTTACATTAAACGTACCATACTGACTTCGATGCCCTTCGTCTATTAACACAAAAATATTGGGTGACGGAAAACCTTCTTTGGTTTGGTTTATGGCAGCCTCGAACTTGTGTATGAGTGTAGTAATTACAGCATCTGTTGGGCTATTTATTAACTCTACCAAATGCTTGCCGGTTTGCGCTTCCTCTACCGGAACGTGGCATTTTTGGAAGGTTTCAGTTATTTGTGTGCTTAAATCTATTCTATCGGTAACTAAAATTATTTTTGGGTTTTTAATATTTTTATTGGTGGCTATTAATTGCGCCAGCATTACCATTGTTAAAGATTTTCCACTGCCTTGTGTGTGCCATATTACGCCGCCTGTTCGCTTGCCTTTGGCATCGGCCACGCTAATTTTTTTAAGTGTTTCTTTTATTGCAAAATATTGCTGGTATCTGGTTATTTTTTTTACGCCATCATCATATACAATGTAATTGAAGATTAAATCTAATAAACGTTCTTTTTTGCATAAGCTGAATAATAATTTGTCTTGCCCGGTAACAACTATTTCTTCTCTTTCCAATTGATTAAAATAGTGCAATACATTTTTAAACCGTTGGTTAAATATGGCGGTACGTTCTGTATTGGGCAAGTCACTGTTTTTTAATTCTTTAATTGCATCAGCATATTGTGTTCCTTCATCTTTTGTTCTAAATACTTCTTTCCACACACTCCAAAACTCTTTGGCTGTACCTGTAGTTGCAAACCTTGCCTCACTAACCGCTAATGACAAAACCAGATTGCTGTATAAGTATAATGCCCTGATGCCATCTTCCTGCTGGTTGCGTAAATGTTGCGAAATTGCTTCTGCAATGGGTTCTTTAATGACATTGCTTTTACATTCAATAATCACCATAGGAATGCCATTGATGAATACTACTACATCAGGGCGGTAATGGTCGTTTCTATCACTACGCAATACACTGTATTCTTCGGTAACATGAAAGCTATTGTTTGTTATGTTTTTCCAATCGATATACTGAAACGAAAAACTTTTTTTATCGTTTAAAACAGTTTGCTCCAGGCTTTTACCCAACGTAATTAAATCATAAAAAGCCTGGTTGGCTTTTATAAACCCATCCTGAATGGGCAATTCCCTTAAAGCTATAATGGCTGTACTGATATTACTTTCTGAAAAATCAAACTCTTTGCCTTTATATTGTATGCTATTAATTTTCTCCAATTGCTGCTTTAATATAGGCTCCAATAACACATTGCTTGTTCTGTTACTTCTTAACTCCATTGCTTCATCAGGAGTAAGATAAGTATAGCCCATTTTTATCAGCAGTTGCAGAGCTGGTATTTGGGAGATGTGGTCTTCTATGTATGATGGTGTATGCATATTTTATATTTTCTGAACCCATTCCAATCTAAATTTGTACCCCATATTTTTGATTTTCTTATGCACATCTAACAAGGTTAATTTTGAAAAAAATGGTATAGTGATAGTAGATCCCTTTTTTAATATTCTATATACTACTGTGTATTTACTGGAATTAATTATGCTGCCAATTGTGGCTAAAAGTGTTTTGTGAGAGTTTAATTTGATAGAAATATCATCTCGAAAATAGACATCGTTAAGAAATAAGGTCGCAGAAACAAAACCTTGGTTAAATAAATGACTCAATTTGGCGGAAGAATTCCCTTCTTTAATATGTATAAATTCACGGCTTGAATTGTATAAATCACAAATTTCCACAGAATTGGTTACACCGTATTTATAAAATAATTTCCTATCAAATATTATCTCTTTAGATTTTACCGGGAGATATGCAGCTATATAACCTTCTTCTGTTTTGTGTGTTGTTGGTGGAAGTATTAAATATTCGGTACTTGAAGTAATTATATTATTCCAGGCTGTATTAGTGCTACTAAAAAAATTATTGCTTATTTCAAACCATTCACCATCGTTATATATATATTGAATGCCAGTAAGAAAATGTTCATAAATCAGCCAGTCGTATATTTTCCAATGGCTTACGACATTACCGTCAGTATTAATAGCTTCTATATAAAAGTTTTCCAAATCTGCTAAAGTAACAGTTGTTATTCCCTGGGTTACTAAATCTGCTATTAAGTTGTCAATTTCTATAATATTAAATTCAACAAGTGAGCGATAACCCCTCACTCTATAATGGTCAACCAACCCGTAATCAATTATTGTAGGGCAAGCAACATATAAATCATTTGTATTACCTGCTAAAAGTGAATTAAAAGCAAGGATCAATTGATCATTTAGTAATGGTAATAAAACACCATCTTTTACATTTTTAATATCATCTATCCAGCTATAATTTGTTTGGTAGGTTGTACCGGAGTAAAAGGCATAAATGTCATTTATTTTTTGAGAAATATTTGTGATACTAATATCACAATTCATATTGAGACTGTCAGAACCCGAAATCATTGAAGCAAAACTGGTTGACGAAGGCTTACCTGCAATATGCCTTAAAAAATCTTTATTTATTTCAAACCCAAAATCTTCAATTTTTTTATCCTTGCTTAATTGAGTTCTTTTATTCATTATCACATTACCCATGATTTTTGTATCAATACTTTTTACTTTATCGGGGTCAATGCTATTCAAAACTACTCTTAAGCCAAAATCTCTTTCTAAGCCATAACTTGATAATTTAGAATTTGCATATCCAAAAGATAAAATCATGTACCTGTTGTTAATAGGTACAAATATTAACGCTGCTGCACCCACATTTGAAAGGTTTGTTACAGTAGTACTTGTTCCAGAATTAAGAAAATTCAACCAGCTTGGCGTACCTGCATAAACTGTTCCATAATAAACTTCACTTCCACCTATGTTTGCCCAATTAGTAATTGGGCCAGTAAGTTGATGATTGGCTTTAAGCAATCTCTGAATGGGTACATTTGGCTTTGATAGCCTAACTGTAATTTTCATGTTATTTGATTTTTACTCTTACTTTACCAGTTAATAATTGCTGCATCAATCCCTTTTTTTGTAACTGTAATTGATGTAGCTTTTGTTGGTATTGATTGAGTTCGTCAGTGGCTTTGTCCAAAATTTTTACAATGGCATTTTGTTCTTCCATTGAAACAATAGGAACTTTGATTTTTGAAAACTCATCCCAACGCAAACCACCACGCCTATCAATAGAACCTTCCATTCGTTTTTGATATTGATGGATGTATTCATAAGATTTTAATACGCTGTACAAAAAATTGTCATTTACTGTTTCGACCGTTTTAAAAACGGTATACATCGGACTTATCAATGCTTCGTCAAACTTTGACTGATAACCAATTGAACCCTCTTCGATATGGTTAGTAGCATAAGCAAAGCAATTTTTTGTAACTATTTTGTAAGTAGTTAGATCATTACTAAATATTTTCCTGCCGAAATATTCTAATGATGGAACTAAGCCATCGTATTTGGTGCAAGACAACACCACCATATCTTTATCTGTGCTGTTTTTACTAGATATTTCTTTGGCTACTTTATAAATCGGACTTAATGACCACTTCGTTTTCTCAAACCCCTTTACCCTCATTTTACCCGTTAGTAATTGTTGCGCCAAGCCTTTATTCCGGAGTTTTAATTTTTCAATAATGGTTTTGCAATTATCAATGGCTGTATCCCAAGTGCTTAGTATTTGGGCTATGCATTTTTGTTCGGGTAGTGGTGGGATGGGGAGTTTTAGTTTTTGCAATTCCGAAGAATAAATATGAACAACAGAATTGCCCTGTCCCATAACTCTTTTTTGCTTTTTTGCAATATCAGTTTCTAAAGCATAAGATAAAGTTTCAGAATTTGCATTTACCGGTTTAAAAATAATTATATCACTCCCTGCATAAGCCTTATCTTTTCCTAAATAGACAACGCACTTACCAATTTCTTCAATCGTTTCTCCAGATCCGGCAAATAGAATATCCCCGCTAAAAATTTCCTGACTTTCATCAGCAATATTTTCATTAATAAATGATTTGAAATTTTTAATGATATAATTATGAGTTGTATAAATTTCTCCATACCTAATACACGGAAATCCATTTTCAATTACATCATCTTTCATAATCCCTTTCCCTTTAGAAAAAAAACCTATTTCCCCCAACTTTTTCACCTCCCAATCTGTGGGGATTAAACCAATTGATGTTTCTTTGTATGCACCATTACTCATCAATTATATGTTTTCATTTTCAAAAATGTAGTTATATAGTTTTGTTTCTTCAAACAAAGCATCGTTTTTGTAAAAGCCCACACAACGGTAATCTTCGCCATATTTGCTATAGTGTTTTACAAAAGGATCTTTCAGATTATCAGCATACATGTGGTTAAATAGCTCATAGTTTATTTCATATTTTTTCTCCCTGAATAAATAATTATTGCTGGTCTTCCATATACGGTCTGCACCATTTCCCCTGTTGGCACTTAACTCACCAGTTTCTTTTTTCCACTGTGGCAGAGTATCTTTAAAAATGCTATCATTCGTAATGTCATTTTGTTCTGCAAACGTGTATTCTAAATCATCCGCAAAAGCGATGAGGTCGTTTGTAACCTGTAGGATTTCTTTTTCACTCAAATTGAGTTGTTTATCTTCTGTATAAAAAACAGGTAAATCGGCACATACAAAATATTTAAACTCATCCCTGCGGTAATTTTCAAAACCAATTTTAAGTATAGGATTGGCAGCATACACTTCTCTTTGATTACCAAACCTGCGGAGGTCGTCATACTTATATCCCCTTCGGTAGATCGGCGTTTTAATTCTTAAGTAATATACAGGCTTACCTAATATGTGTAAACCAGGTTCGTAATAATTAAATTCAGCAATGATGGGCTGGTGGCGTTCATTTGCTCTTATATGTTTTATGGCAAATACTTTATTATCTTCCAACCGGCGGCGATTATCGTAGATATAAAATTCTTTTTTAAAAAACTTTGCCAGGGCAGCGAACACAGGTTCCAGGATGGTTTTGCTGGAAGTAGAGTGCTGCGATTGCAGGTGAGTAGTATGTATGTTTACAAAATCATTTTCATATACTACAGGAAAGGGGTCTTTATTTTCATAAGAGACTACTTCAGGATGGTTGAAACTATTTTTCCAAATGCTATCATCCATCCTTTCCAAATAATTTATTTCATTGCTCTGTTCAATAGGAATGAACTGGTCAATTAATTTTTCGGCTTCTTTTTTCCTTAAAATAAAACGGGCCGTTTGATCCTGGTCGATGGTGTTTTTTAAATAAGGGTAATGAATCGGCAAAATAGCCGTATCAGATTTTCTGAGTTGGTTTTCCATTTTACCATTTAGCCTGTCAACCCTGCCTACCCGTTGTTCGTTGTCGCCCTGTGTCCAGGCAAGCCCATAATGGATAATTTCATTACAATGGTAGTGTAAATTCACTCCTTCCTGCAATACAGAAGTAGTTACCAGTACGTTGGGATAAAAAGGAGTGTTGAATGCCTTTAAAATACTGCTGCGTTTGTTTTCAGCACATATAGGAACAACTGGTGTTGTATTGTTCAGGAATGTCCATTTCTCATTTAATAGACTTTCTTGTGTAAGGTTTAATTCTTTCTTATAAAATATCTGGAAGGTAGAAGCAGCATTGGCAATAAATATAGCTAGGCCTTTTTGTAGCATATCTTTTTCAACAACCTTACAAAATTCAACATATTCATCAGGTTTACTTAACTGTTTTTTGCTAATGGCTTTAAAGTTGGCATAAAAAACAATAAGGTAACTGCTAGCAAACAATAAGCCTTTAGTCAGGTAATTGGCAAAGGCTTCTTTTTCTACTTCGGTAAACTTTAAATAGTCGTTGTAGGCTTCCTGCAATAATTCATTGCCGGATTGTTGCACAGTATTAATCCAAATTGTAAACAAAGTGGGAAAGGTTTGTACCGTTGCAGCTTTTTCTGTTAGATCAGCCGGAAAACTAATGTAACTAAATAGGTGGTCTTGCTTTTTTCTATCCAGTCCGTTGAACCTTAGTTTGCGGGCAGTAACGGCGTAATTTCTTTTTTCTCCCTGGTACTGGTAAGCATTGAATGTATAATCAGCACCGAGGTAATCTGCGCCTGGTTGCATGAAAAGTGAAAATAGCGTGAGTTCTTTCAGAAATCTATTTCTAAAATTAGAGCAGTCGGTTGTTTTAAACTTACCCTCTTTTTTTATGGTAAAAAGTGAATAGTATTTGGAAAACACACTATACTGATCTTCTTTTGTGGTTTCACCGGGTTCATTGTCTATTTCTTCTTTTGCCTCAGTATCATCATAAGTACTCTTGGCCTTAGTCGCAAAATGAAATCTTAAACTGTTTTCATTCCAATTTTTTATTTCTTTCGGAATATCTGGTGACTTTACTTCTAACAGTAAAGTAGTGAAAAGCTTATCGTATTCATCAATTACTCTTTGGCTTATTGCCTTTATAGATGGTATTCTTCTTACAAATACTACCTTTTTATCCGGTTGGAAATTATAAATGTCTTGTGGGGAAAGGTTCTCTACAGCCTTTTTGTATTTTGGGTGAATGGGATAATATTTATACACCCTCCAATGAATTTCAGCTAACTCCTGAATTACTTCTTTGTCATCTCTTTCGGGAAAGTCTCCTGATTTAGTTTGCTCTGTTGAATTTTTTATTTGCTCTGTTTTTTTTGTAGGCAAAAATTCAAAACCTTCAAGGTAGCCAAATAATAACTTATAGGGGTTTTGTGTTTTCGAAGTGTCTTTATTCTTTTTGTGTTGCTCGGCTTTGTACTTCACCAATGCCCGTTGATACATAGCAAAGAATAGTTTTTCTTTAATGTCGGTCATTTCTACCGGCTCATCTAATTCTTTACGATACTGATGTTTGGTTTTACTATTTAACCTTCGGAAACGCCTTACACATATCTGGTTTAGAATATCGGCAGGAGCGACACTTTCAAAATTATTATTGAAAATAGATACAATACTTTCTATATTTTTTGAACTGGAGTGATTGGGTGTAGCCGTAAGCAATAATGCTTTTTGAGATAAAAAAGCTATTGGCTCATTTTGGCCATCGTAATTCTTTATGTCCCTTTTGGCAAAGAAAGCATGAGCAACCAAACTTCTGTTGGTATCGGCATGAGCATTGCGCAGGTAATGGGCTTCGTCAAATACAATTAAATCGAAAGGTGTATTGTTGTTTGTTGCCAGTTTTTTATAGATAAAATCATTACACTTTTTTGCAAAACGATACATCCATTCTGCTTTCTTTTTTTCATTCTCTTTTTTCCTGTCCTTATCTTCAGATTTATCATCAATAAACTTAGTTATTCTTATATTTAAAGAATTTAACTCCTCTTGAGTTATTTTTTGAGAAGCAAAATTACTTAAGGAAGAAGTTTTGCACACATACAAAGAAGGCCAGCCCTGGTTCACATACTTTAAAAGTTCCATCTGGTTTTCGCAGTAAATGGCTTGCCTTAATGGTTGCCCGTTGATAGAAGATTTAATTTTATCATCTGCAAATTTGTAGTGATAGTGAATGAAAGTTTTATATTCTTTAATCCAATTTTCAGCAACTATTTCATTAGGTGCATATAATAATATTTTGGCACTGGGTTTTTGCAGCCATAACGTTATCATGATAGCTAAAGCCTGATAAGTTTTACCCATGCCCACTTCATCGGCCAATAAAGCAATATTTTTTTGTTGCAATATATTCCACAACTTAGCTGAACCTTCCGCTTGTATCTTAGGAATGTCCTTTGGGCTATCGGCAGCATAATTCCATTCAGTATTGCCGTACTGAAATGAAATGTATTTGCTGATATATTCAGGTGTTACCAGGTTCATTTTACTGTCATTGCTTTTTTAATAAATTTCAAATCTTTGCCATCCAGTTTTAAGTGTTGTTCAAATGGAACTATGGTTATTAATTCTAAGGGCTTTTCATAATGGCTGTTAAATGCCTTTATACATTCGTTTATTTCCATTGCCATAAAGTAGTGGAATAGCATATCGTCCTCCTTTTTCTCTTCCAGCACTTTTTGAAACGATGTTTTAAAAAGTGATTTGATGTTAATCAAGCTGCTTGGTAGCCTATAGCCTAAATCCTCCAACTTTTGATTATTGGTTGCATTGTCATTTATGGTATCCAATAATTTTTGAAAGGCTACGAACATCAGGTAATACGATTCGTGACCGCTATAGATAAAGAACGGCAAATCCTCTTTTTCCGAGCCGATATTGTCTTCTTCCTCGAACTGGTATTTAACCCTTGATTTATTGGTTCCTAAAAGCGGATTAATCGTTAGTGATTCAAATAAATCGTAGAAAGAAACATAGCCATCTGTAGGCCGTTTCAGTTTGCCAATTTCATTTAAGTAACCAACAAAAACCACATCGTTTTTGGCATTGTAAATGGTAAATAGTTTATTCTTTAGAATACGATTGAAACCATCTAAAAAGCTAAGACCATTAATATTGGCTAATGGGTAGCGTTTGTTGAGATCGTGGGGTAAAGCCACCGTAAATCTTTCATCAGTATTAATTATTTCCAGTTCATATTGAAAGGTTTCCCAATTGGCTTGAATATCACAGCTCATGCTGTAAGGTTTGAGCACTTCTTTCCATTCATCATCTATCTCTACTTCTTCTGTACCGGAAATTGCATTCGCATCTGCATTTTTTAGATGCTGCAACAAGGCAGTTTTATATTGAGCATTGATTGGTTCAATGATACCTGCTTCGATATTCTTTTCGTTTGCTGGAACTTTAATCCCCAATGCCCGGTAAGAACAATTCCAGGAGCCAACCGCAATTTTATTTTCAGATAACCAAACCTTTGCATGAAAAATGGTTTGTTTTTCCTTATTGATATTGGTGTCAATTTGAATTTGAATGGATTTGTCTTGTTGCAGCTTTTTCAATTCATAGGGAACTATTCTTACCTTTTTTGATTGACTGATATCAGGCACAAGATTAATTTCACTAAAACCTATTTTTTTTATTGCCGCAATTAAATCAACGGTGTTTTTAGAAAAATATGGAGACCATACTGTTAGTGACTTCCCTTTAATCTCATTTAAAATATTATCTGTATTGAAGTTGTGGGAAAATTTCCAAGATGGTTTTTCATCTGATAATTGATTTGCCCATTTGGCAAGTGTTTTTAATTCCGCATTGGCCGGATTTAATTGGCTGAAGAAATCAAGGATTTGAAGAGCATTTTCTTTAGTAGTTACTTCTTTTACCAGCACACATTCTCTATTGCTGCTCCAACCAGCAATGCTGAGATTGAATGATCCTGTAATTAAATAAGCTGCATCCCTTCCTTTCAGGAAGATCACTTTAGGATGAAAGATAGGCTCAGGCGAGTTTGAGTTCAATATTACAGATGGCTGTATTGGGTATAAATCAATGGTGGTTCTTTTACCCTTTTTTAAATCCAATGCTCTGTAGTCATACCAAATTTTTATGTTGAATTTATTTAAGTCCAAATTCAAAGCTTCATAATCTTCGGCACGTTTTAATTCACCGGGTTCTTTACCCGCAATAGCTGTAAGAACATATTTCTCTAATAATTCAACATTGAGATTGAAGGTGGTAAACCAACAAAGCTCAGGCGTTATATCATTGACAATATGTTTAAATGTCTCAAGCAGCTTCATTCATTAATCCTTTATGTAGGCTGTCTACTGTTGGTAAATAATAAAAGTTCACCCAGGTTTTTGATTTTAAATACGCCAGGTATTGGTCGGATATATAGTTCGACTTATGTACTGATATTTTATTGTCTGCACCAATGCTTACCCAATTCAAGTTGCCCCTGGACTTCATAATATCCTGATGATACTTTATCAACTGAATAATAAAATGCTCCGCAGGCTCTTTTGATTGTATTGCATTGCTATAGATTTCAAGCAATTTGATAAGCCTATTTATAGCCTCCTGGTTTACGTATTGAATCGTTAAATACGATTTGATTTTAGCAATATCTACTTCATTTTTATTTAGCCAATGCGTTATAAAACTCTTTAACGCATCATCAATTTGGGTAGTAGCTGAACTTAATATTCTATTGATACATTTATCAATGAGTGTGAGGAATGGCTCTACGGCATTTATTGCACCGAGGTAAGGATCATTACTTTGCTTATAGGTATTCACCAATACTTTCTGAAAATCCGTATCAGTTGAATTTTGGTTTAAATAAGTTTTATATAAAACGCCAGCAGTATCCGAGTTTAAGCCCAACCTATTAAGCCAAAATGTTTTTATATTGTCATTGACATAATTCTCTCTCTTTAACAAAGCCACATATTTATCAGTAAGGTTTTGAGTGAGTATTTCTTCTACTTTGTATTCAATAAACGCACCTGGCTTTACATTTGAGTTAAGCAGTTTATTTTTTATTAAGTTGGTGAGTACTGCATCTGCTTCTTTCCACGGCGATTGTTTAAAAATATTTGCTGCATCATTCCAAACTGCAACATTGCTATATATATTCTCAGCATTTCCAGAAAACACACCCATTTGAATAAATGGGCCTTTGTGCCTGCCATGAATACCCAATAAATATTGGCGAACCAGAATACCTTTATCTCTGTTGACTGATATTTTTTCTATTGTACTCCTTTTAGATTCGTTGTTTTTCAGGTTACTCAATTTATTGATACCGGGGATGCTAACTGAATTGTCCTTTTGGTTATAAGTGGCATTTATTAATAAATTCTCCAGGAAGATTACTAAACCTTCGAATAAATCTGATTTATTGAAATACGGCTTCTTGCGAATGAGCCTGTTCACACTATCCTCTTCTTCTCTTATACATTTTTGCAGTAAGTAATGATGAAAAAGGTTGAGTGTATAGAGTTTAATATCTGTACTGATGGTATTGAGTTTATTATGAAATATTTTACTGCCAATTGAAGTCCAAATGATTCTAAGACCCATTGGATCAATAGAGCCATCACTAAAAATGGATTCATCATAATCAGTGAAAATATTATTTAATGAATTCTCTAAAGCCATAAAAATTTTCATTTAATTATAAGCTGAACATACCTGTACATCTCTTTTTGTTGTGAGTTATAGGTATTATTATTCTGCATTTAAGGTTAGGTTAAATGATTGCCGTAATTGATCGAATACGTTTTGCGGGTTAATATTTCCTAATCCCATTTCTTTAAAAATTGATTTGTCGGGCAGGTCGTTAGCAATTGCCTGGGCAAATTCTAATAAATGCTGCTGTATGGTTAGTGGTAGTTCAAATATATCGTTTGGAGCAAGCATTACAGCCAGCCTAAATACATCTGCCTTGTGTTTACGTAATTGCTTTTCATCTTCTTTACTGCCATTGGCTATCCGTTCGGCTATTTCTAAATATGCCTTAGCCTTTAAACATATCAAGGCTTCTTTATTGGCACGATGCAAACCATTTTCTAATATACTTTGCTTTATCATATAACTATAATAATCATCATTGAGCAAAATGGCTGAAAGATTTGACAGGTCATCATCTACAGGTATTGGAGTGAGGTGTGCATCTTCGTCCAATACTATTATATCAGGATTGCGAGAAAACAATTCTACTTGAAAAGGGAACTCGGGATTTTCTGGTTTCATAAAACGGTAATACTTACGATCATCAGCACTTTTTTCTTTCTGCTCGTAATTGCCGTCTTTTATAAATTGCCAAAACTGTTTTACAAAGTCTGTATTTAGTGCTTCTACCACTAAAATAATATCAATGTCTTTAGTAGCTCTTGGTGTAAAACCTGCATCGCCAATAATTATATCACAAGCTGTACCACCGATAATTACATAATTATCAGGGTACTGCTCGAAATATTTTTTAAAAATGTCTAATCCTCTTACCATATATATTTTTCAATTATTTGTTCTAAAGCCATTTCAATACGTTCATCCTGGCTATCCTTTAGGCTTAAATACAAGGATAGTGGATCTACCGCTGACATATCGTTTGGTAATTCAGCCACCAATGTTAATGGGTTATACTTCCAAACTTCTAAGGCATAATGGCCTTCGTAGTCATTTGGATTAATCAATACATTACTTTTCTGCAATCCATAGAAGACTGTTTTTTCTATTGCATAATATTGTTGCTTGCTTGGATTTAAATTGCTGTATTCCGGCATTGCAGATGCATTGGTTTGTAGCATAAATAAATCTTTGGGCATCTCATCTACAAATACAGTTTTTAGTACCGGATTTACCAAAAGGTTTTGTTGCTCTATTGTTCTCCATAGCTCACCTCTTTCTAACCAGAACTTGATGTATTTTTCTTTATCGCCCTGTACATCAACAATGCCGTGGTATTTTAAGTTATCAATGGCATTGGTAATTGCCATTGGCGTATAGTCTAATTGTTGAGCTATTTCTTTAAAAGAATGTTCCTCCAGCTTCCACTTTTCGTTTCTATGTATGATATGATAGATCAAGAGGAATTGAGCAGAAGGTAATAACTTCTCCTTTTTTTGCTTTGATCTTGGATTTGTATAAGTTTCTTTTAAATCTATCAGCAATTCGGGCAAAAAAAGCTGCTTGCCAGCCACAATGAAATTGATGCCTTTTTCAATAAGCCTTTTTCTATTATAGGTAGCCAGATTTTCAATGACCAGAACTACCTTTTTTTCAAAAGCAGTTTTTATTAATTGCAAATGTTTTTCGGTTTGCAGTATGCTTAATTCTTCATTATTCCTAAGCTCTACCAATAGCAATTCTCTATTTAATAAAACAGTATTATACAGTTTGTAAGCCTCGTTAATAAACATAGGCAGCTTACCCAATCCGTCTTTTTGAATAGGAATAGCAATGGCATTGGTGCCTAAGGTTTCGTTTATGTATTGTATTGCCTGCTTCATATTTTAATCAGTGATAAACCTATAAATTAACAATAAAGTTATAAGCTTTATTGTGCAAAAATAGATTTATTATATTGAAAATCATAGTACAATGACTTTATTTTGGCTAAACAATTGATTTTCATTTTGTTGCACATAACCTAACTGATTGGTGAGCAGGCAGGTATTGCCAATCTTAAAATCGGGTGTATTGGAATGATGATGGCCATATATCCAATAATCAATGGATGAACTTTCAATTATATCAAACAGTTCTACCGCAAAGGCTTCGTTTAATACATCTCCTTTGTATTGTTTAGGGTAATTAAGAAAAGTAGGTACATGATGGGTAACTACTATTGTTTTACCGGCATTGATCTGTTGCATTTCCTGATTAATGAAGCTGAGGCTATCGTTGTGTAATTGATTGTACCATTCTGCTGAAAAACGAAACCCATTGTATTTAATAACTTGAAAATCGCTAAGTCCACGTTCTATGTGCCATTGATTAGCCGGGCTAATATTGGACCATAAGGTAGAAAATATAAGCTTGGTGTCCTCATGTAGAACAGAGTTGTTGTTTATCAAAAAAACATTGTTTTTAATATTTTCAAATAATACACCGCTCTTTGTGGCAGCATCAAACTGATAGTATTCGTGGTTGCCTGGTACCCAATAGGTAGTTTGAAAATTATCTGATACATAACTGAAAAAATCTTTGAACTTATCCATTATAGCAAAGGGTACAATATCACCAGCCAATACAAGCACATCTCCATTAGGCACTAATGGATTGGCTTTGATAAACTCCTTGTTTTGTCGGAATTCTAAATGAAGGTCGGAGGCATATTGTATTTTCATTTATAATAAATTCAATTCTTTTAAATAATCTTCCATCTGCTTTTCTACTTCGGTCAGTTGTTTTTTTAAATCTACAATGTTGGCTTGTGTGGCCTTAATATCTACTTCAGCTTCTTCCTCAAACGTATCCACATACCTGGGAATATTGAGATTGTAATCATTCTCAATAATATCTGCAATCGTGGCTCTGTAGCTGTATTTATCTTCGATTACAGTACCTTTATTTGTGCTAACCGGGGCTGCGGCTTTAAAAGTTTTAAAGGTTGATACAATATGCTTAATATCTTCATCCCTAAGCTTATTTTGATTTTTGCCATTATCAAATTCCCTGCTGGCATCAATAAATAACACATCTTTATTATCGCCTTTGCCACGATTGAAAATGAGTATTGCTGCCGGAATTCCTGTACCAAAAAATAAGTTGGCAGGTAAGCCAATAACAGCTTCCAATAAATTTTCATCAATCAATTTTTTACGTATCTGTCCTTCACTGCTGCTTCGGAATAATACACCGTGAGGAACTATTACACCTACTTTGCCTACATCTTCGTAAGTGGTTTCTATCATGTGGCTGATAAAAGCATAATCGCCTTTGCTCTTTGGTGGAACGCCCCTATGAAAACGGTTGAACTGATCGGCAATGGCAGTATCAGCACCCCACTTGTCAAGTGAGAACGGAGGATTTGCAACTACTATATTGAACTTCATCAACTGATCTTTCTCCAGTAATTTGGGGTTGTTGATGGTATCACCCCATTCAATGGTAGCACTGTCTTGTTCGTGCAGAAACATATTCATACGGCATAATGCCCAGGTACTTCCGTTATTTTCCTGACCATACAATGAATAATTTTTGCCGTTTACTTCCTGAGCTACTTTTATTAGCAAAGAGCCAGAACCACACGTTGGGTCACAAATACGATTGCCGGGTTGTGGATCCACTAATTTTGCCAATACAGTACTCACTTCGCCTGGCGTATAAAACTCTCCGGCTTTTTTACCAGCCTCACCTGCAAAGAGTGAGATAAGATACTCGTAGCTATCGCCAATAATATCGTTGCCTTCTAAATGCGAGGGTTGCAAATCCAAAGCAGAAAAATCAACCAACAGGTTTTTTAAAATTGCATTGCGTTGTTTGGTTTGCCCAAATACGGTTTCGGAATTAAAAGAAATGCTACGGAAAACCATTGCTAATTTTGCTCTGTTGGCATCTTCTAAAGCGGTTAAACCAATATCTATAATTTCACCAATATTGGCTTCGGTACGTTGTTCGTATATATAATCGAAACTACTTTCGGCAGGCAGTATAAAACGTTCTCTTTGCAATTGGCGTTTTACCATTTCTTCATTACCGGGATATTTTTGTCTGTATTGTTCTACCTTATCCTTCCAAACATCAGATAGGTATTTTACAAACAACAATGTGAGTATATAATCCTTGTACATGCCACTACCCATTACAGGACGAAGGCTATCACAAGCTTTCCAAACTATGTTGTTGATTTCTTTTTGAGTTATTTTATTTTCTGCCATTTTGCTTTGTTTAGTCCTTTTTAGGGTTAACATCATTAATTAAATCATTTAAAGAATTGATATTATTCTGTTCTAGGAATGTATCCAAGTGCATATCACTTCTTACATGTAAGTCAATATCATATTGCTTTTCAATTGTACCGATATGGGTATCTCCTCTTTTTTCACGTAATTGCCCGTCACTGTTTCTGCTTCTTTCTCCTTTCATACCAGGAGCATCATTTTTTATTTTACTCATTTTGTTACTATTTAATAATTTTCGATAATGCTGTTTGAAATAATAGTTGTTTTTTTTTGATCAAGTTTTCAGTTAGTTCAAGGTCTTTAATATATAGCTCTTGTAAAGCCACAATTTTATGTTGCTGCGCTATTGGAATAAGATTAAATGTAAAATCCAATAGTTCATTTTTACGGATAGAAGGAATTGAACTGCCTGCACCGGATTGTTGAAAGTGGAGCAGATTTTTTGGCAGATTTAATACCGAAACCAAATAACCGGGTATAATTTTTCGGGTATCGGGTTTTATAATAAAAAAGATAGACGATGCTACTGCTTCGCCAAATTCAGACTTATATAAGGCTGCAAAAAAGCGGAACCCTTTAGCAGCAAATAGGATGTCACCATCTTCAAGGAGATTGGCTTTGGTTTTTTCATCATCTTCTAAAAATGCATCATTATCGCCAACAAGCTGCCCCAAATCTTTAAAATGCTTGGCTTGCAAGTATTTAATAGTACCGCTCCTGCTGGACTGTGCATAGTAGCCGAATTGAATTTGTGCAATATCTTTTAACTTTACCTTCATCTAAATATTATTGTAATACTATTCTAATTTTGACAAATATACATAAATTAAAACAATTAGTAAAATTATTTTTATTGTAGGTTTATTCATATTTTAATAAATTATCTACCCAAAATTATAATATTACTGATGCTTAACCCACTTAAATGCTATTAGTACTGTATCAAGTATAGCAAAAAGACAGTTAATAAGTCAAAATTTACATTCCCTAAACTTTTGCATGGCTCCCTAATCCCTCTGCAATTAATCCCCAATTCCTTCCCGCTCCCTCCGCAATCATATCTTTCCTTAAATTGTTAAATTAGATCAGGATAACCTATTCCAATTTCTCCTCCAGCATTCCCTTCCAGGCCGTAAAACCACTTTTTATATCACCGTAATTATGAATAACTCGGCTGAAATTGTCATGCTCTTTCCTGAGATAATCCAGTTTACTGGTGGCTTTTATATCATTGAGTATTGTTTCAATTTCTTTTAACTCTCTTCGCAAAGCATCCATTGATTTTTCAAAATGCCAGATGTATGTAGCTTCTTCGCTATTAAGTGTTTCCCAAACAATATGATAATTTTTTTCGCCACTAAGTAAAAATAAAAATGAAAACGGCTTGAGTACAAAGCGGATTTTTAGTACAGCGGAGAGGTGTTGTGAAGAAAGGAATTTGAGTTGGTAGTAATGTTTTGAGTCCTTTATATTTAAAATATCATCAATCAAATCCTGCTCCGACTTAAATATTTTTCGGGCAACAACCTTGTCCTTGCCGAGTAAATTATCCAAAGTATTTACAACGGCGGAGTTTTCAGGTTTTCCTTTGAATGCAAGAATCTCTTTTTTAACAAACTCAAATCTAACATTATCAATAATGCTGCTGTTGATTTTATCAATGTCTTCAGAACATGCATCTGTGGAAATAATTTCTTTATCCGCATAACAGATTTCAATTTTAGCAGTAATTAATTTTTTCTTCAAAATTTTTATAAAGTAATCTTTAATTGCTTCAAATTCTGGCCTTATATCGGGGTTCTCAATTTCAAACGTAATTTCCTGTTGAAGTTCATCAATAAATACCCGAAAAGAAATACAGGCATGTAGAAACTGTATTTTGTTGAAAGGAACTTTCATGGTTTTTGACAACATTCTTTGAATAGGTTTGACTACAGATTTCCCAACAAGATTCGAAACTTCATAATTAACAGCAGGCTCTGCTATTTTTTGAATAACAGGATTTTTTTTAAGCTCTACAGCACTCAATAAATGACCAGTGTCAATAGACCGGAATTTAATTTTATCAATTATCAAAAATTGCAAGGAACTCTGTTTGCTATTATTCACCTCAGGCTTAGCATGGTAATCTATAATCTCTGTCATTAACTCACAGCTTTCTTCGTCATAACTTAGTACCCTTACTTTCCATGCTATACCTTCTTTAAATTTTTCTATTCCTATCGATAAATTTAAACAGCTTATCGGTAAAACACAGGCATCTGAATTTACAAAAATTGTATTTTCATTAAACAACAAAGTCAGCTCATCGAATTTTTTTATCTGCCCGGTATTCATCAGTTTTTTATAATGCCGGTTTCTTTGCCTGAATTGTTTTTCTAAATAATCAATGTGAATGTCTCTGTAATCATAAATAACGGGAGTAACTTCTGTTCGTTGTACCCTGCCCATGTATTGTATTAATTTACCTTCAAAAGCAAATGGGTAGGCGAGTATTAAACATTCTAAATTATCCAAGTCGGTCCCTTCACCCAGGAACTGTCCGGTAGAAATCAAAATCTGGAAATGACCTTCCTTAATTTGTTTGAGTTTTGATTTTCTTACTAATTCTGAATTTTCCCCCGAAATGGTTATTACTTCATATTTGTTCTTCAGGTATTGATTTAAGACTTCTATGTGGGCTTTTCTTTCTGTAAGTACTAAAATTTGCTTTCCCGTGTTTGCTTCTGTTTTTATATCGTCAATAATGAGCCGGTTTCTTTCAGAATCATGAATCAGTATTTGCGAAAGCGTTTCGGTTTTGTCTGTCTTGTAATCAAAAGGAACAAGCAGATCAGTTTCCCGGATAACCACGGATACTTTTTTAGCAGATGAATTATTTTCAAATGGAAATTTTACCTCCTGAATAACATCACCGATATGAATAAAGATTAGCTTTTCGTCATTATTCTTTCTCACAGGGGTAGCCGTTAATCCATACAAATAGTAAGAAGAAAAATTCTGAATTACTTGTCTAAATGTCTTAGCCGGAACATGATGGCATTCGTCAATAATTATCATCCCGAAGGATTTGAATACTTCGTGTGCTACATCAATTGCGGCAAGACTTTGTATCATAGCTACTGTGATATGTGTGCCGATTCTTTGTTGACCAGGTGCTATTTTTCCAATAAATGCTTCAGCAATGCCAAGAAAAGATTGGATACGTTCCACCCACTGATCGAACAATTGCCTGCGGTGAACAATAATTAAAGCGGGTTGCTTTTTATGAGATATAATACTTAGTCCCATTATGGTTTTACCTGAACCAGGAGGGGCCACAATAATACCCATCTCTTTTTTATCGGTAATATCAACGGCTTCCTGCTGATACTCGTACAAAGTGGCTTTAAAAGAGAAATTAACTTGAGTAAGTTTCTTTCTTTCATCAATAAGTTGATACTTAATTTTTTGCTCATGACAGAAACGGAGCAGCTTGCCAATGAAACCTTTGGGTAATAGAACCAACCCATCTTTTTCTTCCAGCATTCTGAAATAGGTTGCCGTGCCAAAAGTATTTTTACCCAGTTTCTTTTTTATGATATACTCTGAGTTAACAAAGTTGAGGTTATCTCTCAAAAACAATATCAAATCCAGGGGTAATTGCTTTCTTGGAATTGCAATTTGATTGTCTAGTAGAATCTGAATACCATTTTCTGTTGATAACCCTTTTGTAGAAATTATTTTGTTATCAGGTGTTGAGCTTTCAAGAGTATTGTAGATTTTATTTAAATGCTCAATTGTAACCCGTTGTATTTTTTGCAAAGACTCCCATTGATCATCAAATGGAGTAAGGCTATTAGTGTCAATAAAGCAGGAATTGTTATTTTCTAATGCTTTTTGCTGAAGAGGTAGCGCAATTAAGTTACCTAAACCTTTACCAGAATGATAATCCTGGTTCGGAAACAACCTATCGTAATTTGAGTTTTTATCAAATGGCGAAATGATGCCTGCGAATTCTAAAATATGCAAAACAATTTTCCTGCTTTTGTAAGCAGGAAAATTTGTGTCGAAGAAAATCCATACATGCCCACCCTTACCACTTCTGGAACGTTCAAGATATGCAGGAAGTTTATATTGGTTGCATATTTCAATGAAAGCCCTGCATTCATCTACCCAGCTTCTTTTACTTGTTAAGCTTTCATCAAAATCGGCAACTATAAACCAGGAAGAATTATCTGCTAATAAAGGGTACAAGCCAATAACTTCTTTTCCAGTGAGATGGTTAATAATTCTTTGCTGCGAAAGTTTTGAAAACTGTTTATGAGGAAAGTCTTTTAATGTGCCACCTCTTAGTTTATGTTTTGCAAACTCATCCCAATTCAAATCATACGCTGGCATATACCCAGATTTGCTATCTTTTTCCCATCGAACTGCAAACACATCTTCTCTGCCCCTGAAAAGAGATAGGAAAATCCCGATTTGTTCATTCGAAAAAACTGGCATAGTTAAAAAATTACCTGCACGACAAAGCTAAACTACAACTCATAAATTTCTTACAGCTCAAATTGATCCGAATTAAGACATTCAGTTAATTGTCTTTAAACCCTCCATAAACTTCCGCAATCGCTCCTTAATTACTCCTTGATCTCTCCCCAAATATTCCGTTACTCATCCTATCATAATAAGGTGCCTTATACGGCATAGGACAACACAAGACAATAGCTACCCAAACTTGCAATGTTTTGCATAATTCTACTCAAACTGCCGCAAACCTGCACAAACTGGAAAGTGAGTTTTTGAGCTGTTATATGTTTGCTGAAATTTAAAACCTACAATTATGAAAACAATTAAAATAAAAGAATTTATTGTGCCAGGTGGCATCATTACCGATAGCCCACTTTTAATTCCAGTTTAAGTAGTTTTTTATGGCCTGGAACTTATTTTCCGGGCCGTAAAATCTCTCTTTAAAAAACATTATCAATTGATAATCAATAAGTTGTAAATTAGCATATCCAAATCCCATGAAAGCCATTGTAAATGAAGATTATTTGAACAGGAAAGAAGACCTGTCTATTGAAGAACTAAAAAAGGTTGCCTGTCTGCAAGGTTTGAGTGATGGGGAATTACAGGAGTTGGCAACCACCCTTAAGGAGTTCACACAGATAGTGTACGAGATTTTTGCAGCAGGTCAGTCGGCCACACCAGTGATTAATATGAATACTAAAATATCAAAATCAGAAGCAGCATGAGTAACGATCTATTATTTTTTGAATCCTTTGCTAAAGGAAAGAAGGTACAGAAGTTTAAAGGTTCTAACTGTGTTATCTATACCCGTGTATCTACCAAAGAGCAGGCAGATAATAACATGAGCCTTGAAACCCAGCGCAAATCCTGTGAGCAATATGCACTCAGGAATAAGTACAACATTGTGGGATGCTTTGGAGGTACTTATGAAAGTGCTAAGACTGATGAACGTAAGGAGTTTAATAACATGCTTTCCTGTGTAAAGAAAAGTAAGGAAAAAATATCTTACATCATTGTGTACAGTGTGGACAGGTTCAGCCGTTCGGGAGCCAATGCTATTTACATAGCAGAAAAACTAAAGAAAGAAGGTATTACGGTTTTTGCTGTTACTCAACCAACCGATACCACCACAGCCAGTGGAAGTTTACAGCAAAACATTCAGTTCATTTTTAGTGAGTATGATAATCAACTCCGCCGGGAGAAGTGTATGGCAGGAGTAAAGGAGAAACTGTTAAACGGTATCTGGTGTGTTGCACCACCAACAGGCTATGATATAGTGAGAGTAAACGGTAAGAAAGAGTTTACGTTAAACGATAAAGGAAAATTGGTAAGAAAGGCTTTTTTATGGAAGGTACAGGGATTATCAAATGAAGCGATTAAAGATAAATTAGAAGGCTTTGGCTGGAAGATGCATACTCAGCGTGTATCTGATATGTTCCGTAATCCATTTTACTGTGGTTTACTTGCCCATAGTGCATTGGAAGGAGAGTTAGTGGAAGGCATACAGGAAAAAGCTATATCCAAGGAACTGTTCTTACAGGTTAATGGCATCATGGATAAAAACAAACATGGTTACGCACTGCAACCGGAAAACGAATTCATCCCTTTAAAACGGTTCTTAAAATGTGAAGCATGTGGTAGTTATCTGAGGGGCTATAAAGCATGGAAGAACCAGGAGTACTATTATAAATGCAATACGAAAGGATGCAGTTGTAATAAAAGGGCTGACGGCTTACACGATACCTTTAAAAAGAAAGTAGATTATTTTAATATCAAGGTGGATCAAGACCTCCGTGAAGCAATTAAGCTACAAATGATTGCTACCTATAATCAATTGAATAAAGGCAAGGAAGAAACCTGTGTAACATTACGAAATCAAATAAAAGAGATAGACAAAAAATTGGAGCGGTTAGAAGAGCGTTTAATTATTGAAGAAATAGACAGAGCAATGTTCGATAAATACCGTACCAAGTTCATAAAGGAAAAACAGGAAACCGAGAAACAATTAGTAGAAAGCGGTACACAAGTGTCGAACCTTGAAAAGTGTATTGATACCTCTATGACTTATGCCAGCAAACTCAATACTATGTGGGATGCAGGCGATTATAATAAAAAACAAAGGTTGCAATTTTTGCTCTTTCCTGAAGGAATGTCCTACAATCGTATAAACGACGAGTGTCGAACCGAAAGAGTGAATAGCGTTTTCTTCTACATCTCCCAACTGGCAAGCATTTTAGGGGGAAAGAAAAACGGCGACAATGGTTGTAAAACCGATGTCGCCGCTTTAGTGGAGAGTATCGGGGTCGAACCGACGACCTCTTGCATGCCATGCAAGCGCTCTAGCCAACTGAGCTAACCCCCCCCCAAAAATTCTTACGTGTAGAAACCTACGTAAAACGGATTGCAAATATATAGGATTTACAAATAAAAAAACGATTCCGCTTCAGCAGGTATTTTAAAGCCCCGTAATGCTTTTTTATTGGAGTTATTTTAAGATATAAAATAGTACACTTCAACCGGTAAATTGTTTATATAATGCTGTACCGCCTTTACATACTTTTTTGCGCTATTCATCTCTTTATGCTATTGACGAATCTTAATATTGAACTGCAGGCGTTAAATTAAATAGATGGAGCATCAAACTGAAAGAATTTTTTATTGGTGACGAAGATTGGTATATTTTGCAGATCATGCCTTTAATGCTGCAAACAAAACCTTAGCAGGTGGACTAATATCCCCGTGATCTTTATTTCTTCCAACGCCAACATTAAAAAAATTGCCGGACAATTTAAAGCAGAAGGGAATATTTCCAAGCCTTTGGAGATGGAACATTTTTGAGTAATACCGATTATTTATTCGTAAAAAAATGCCGCCATTAACGGCGCTTTTTAATTAAAGGGTTTATAGTGCAAACTAAGTGGCCAACTTTGTAAGTTATCTTGCAAGTGGTGAAAGCTGTCTTATAATTGTTATCAATATTGGTATTAAACAGCACTTATTTTCCCTGATCCCTATCATTACATTTTTTTATAGCCATCTTTTAAGGATGGCTTTTTTATCAGGAAATTTCAGCTGCGGGATTTTTTTTAAAGGCCTGTTTCGGGGAGCTCTTATGCTAAGCAGTGGATTAATTTTTTATCAGTTATGGATAAAAGCCCTGTCTCATCCCAATTTTATTTATAAAGGCATGATATTGGCATAGTTAGCCTGAGACCCGTCCAAAAAAATCACTTAATGAAAAGGAATACAAAAAAAAATGATGCTGCTATCTTTGAAATACTTCCTCATGCAGTTGCCGCGTTTAAAAAAAACCTGATCGATCCTTTTTTGGGTGACAATAAGAATGCAAAATATTTAAATGAGAGGCTCCCTTTCAGGTCAGAATTATTTACCGAGGAGCAGTTGAAACAGCACGCCATGGCTATTTCTAAAAAGCATACCCTTATATCAGGGCAGCCTTCTGAACTGCTTTTGAGGCGTTTGGCTGAAAATGAAAAGATACTGGTGGAGGTACATGCCGTACTCACTGAAGCCGTCAACAGCAATGAAAGGATCATGCCTGCGGCAGAGTGGTTGCTGGATAATTTTTACCTTATCGAAGAACAGATATATATCGGCAAAAAGCATTTACCAAAGGGCTACAGCAAGGGCTTACCGCAACTAGCCAGGGGTGAATCTGCAGGCTTGCCACGGGTATATGATATAGCTGTGGAAATTATTTCCCACAGTGACGGGCATATCGACCTCAATAACCTTACTGGTTTTATCACTTCCTACCAGGTAAACACTTTTTTAAAAATTGGAGAAATATGGGCTTTCCCCATAATGCTGCGCCTGGCTCTGATCGAAAATTTGCGCCGGCTTTCTATACAGATTGCTATTGATATCAGCAACAAGAATCTTGCTGCGGAATGGGCAGAAAAATTGATCAGCGCCGCAGAGAACGATCCTAAAAATCTTGTATTGATCATCGCTGATATGGCCAGGTCGGAGCCGCCAATGGTGAGTTCATTCATTGCAGAACTGGCCCGGAGGTTACAGGAAAAAGGCAGCAGCCTTTCCTTGCCGCTCAACTGGATCGAACAACAATTGTCTGACCACGGATTGACGAGTAATGAACTGATACAGCAGGAAAACCAAAAGCAGGCGGCCGACCAGGTATCTATAAGCAATAGCATCAGCAGCCTTCGTTTTTTGGGCAGCACTGATTGGCGGGAATTTGTTGAAAGTATCAGCATCATCGAACAGGTACTGCGTGAAGATAACAATGCTGTATACACTAAAATGGATTTTTACACCCGTGACCATTATCGTCATTCGGTAGAAAAAATCGCAAAATATAGTAGTTGCTCAGAACAGCAGGTAGCTAGAATGGCCATTGACCTGGCGAAAGAAAATATTGGAAAGAATAACGATCAAAGATTTTCCCATGTGGGTTATTACCTGGTGGGTAAAGGCCTGCGCCGGTTGCAAAAGCAGGCAAAGATGAAGATATCCAAATGGGAGAGCTGCCGGAAAATAACAAATCGCTTTCCGTTGTTTGTATACCTTGGAAGCATATTTAGTTTAACCGCGCTGGTTACCTTCGCTTTTGCAGCAAAGGCATTTACTGAAGGCATTGAAGGCGTGCAACTTTTTGTAGTATCCGCTACAGCTGCATTGGCAGCCAGCCAGCTTGCTATAAATATCATTAACTGGTTATTTACATTGCTCACGCACCCTGATGTATTGCCCAAAATGGATTTTTCAAAAGGGATACCGGAAGATTACCGGACAATGGTGGTAGTGCCCACCTTGCTGACTGATGTACAGGGTATAGATGAACTGGTGGAACACCTCGAGATCCGTTTCCTCTCCAACCGCGATGCTAATCTTTGTTTCGCATTGCTTACTGACTTTAAAGACGCCGCCTTTGAATCTGTTCCGGAAGATAAAATACTACTCCAGTTTGTACAAAACAAGATCACCGAACTCAATAAGAAATATCAAAGGGAAAGCAATGATACTTTCTTTCTTTTTCACCGGCCCCGTAAATGGAATAAACGGGAAAATACATGGATGGGCTATGAACGTAAAAGAGGAAAGCTGGAAGAACTAAATAAACTGGTGCTGGATAAATCAGGCCATGATTTTTTATCAGTGATCGGCGATAAAGAGATCTATACCAAAATAAAATTTATTATTACACTCGACACCGATACTGATCTGCCCCGTGAATCCGCTTCTAAAATGGTGGGCGCATTGGCGCATCCTTTAAATAATGCGGTTTATTCTGAAAAGAAACAACGTGTAACCGATGGGTATACCATATTGCAACCACGCGTTTCCAACAGCCTCCCCGGTGAAGGAAGTTCCATGTATGCAAAAATACATGGTAACGAGCCCGGTACCGATCCATATACACGCGCCGTATCAGATGTTTACCAGGATCTTTTTAGAGAAGGCTCTTTTATAGGTAAAGGCATTTACGATGTTGCTGCATTTGAACAGGTATTGGAAAACAGGTTTCCTGAAAACAGGATATTAAGCCACGATCTTGTAGAAGGCTGCTATTCGAGGGCAGGGCTTATCACCGATGTACAGTTGTATGAGCAATATCCTATGCTATACCTGACAGATATGCGGCGGCGCCATCGCTGGGTGAGGGGTGATTGGCAAATTGCAACATGGATATTTCCCTTTGTAAAAGGAGCAGATAAAAAATTACATAAGAATGGGCTATCACTGCTTTCTAAATGGAAAATATTTGACAACCTGAGGCGAAGCCTTGTTCCTTTAGCGTTGCTTTTTATGTTGTTTTTTGGATGGGTGATATCAGCTTCGCCATGGTTCTGGACACTTGGGTTTTTATTGATCATGTTCATGCCCCTGGTCACCGGTTTGATCTGGGAATTTTGCAGGAAGCCGGAAGATGTTATTTTTTCGCAGCACCTGATCTTTACCCTGCGCACTTTTAAAGATCGTTTTATACGATTGTGTATAGATATTGCCACTTTACCCTATGAGGCTTACTTTAATACACACGCCATTGTACTTACTTTATGGCGGATGATAATTTCCGGCAATAAATTATTACAGTGGAATCCTTATAACAGCCAGCCACAACAAAAAACCGTTTTCCAGTTTTATAGAGTGATGTGGGCCGCGCCCTTTTTTGCAGCAGCCGTTTTTTTATACCTCACTATTTATTTTCCTGTTACATTAGTTTTCGCTTATCCCTTACTGGTATTATGGGCACTGGCACCTGCATTAACCTGGTTGATCAGCAGGCCTGAAGCAGACCAGCAGGAAGAGCTGTCGGCCGAACAAACCAACTACCTGCGCAAACTGGCCAGGAAGATATGGGGCTTCTTTGAAACTTTTGTAACTGCAGAGGATAACTGGCTGCCACCGGATAATTACCAGGAGCACCCGGTGGAAAGGATAGCACATCGCACCTCTCCCACTAATATCGGAATGGCCTTATTGTCGAACCTTACGGCACATGATTTTGGTTATATTACCACGGGGCAATTGATCGAACGTACTTCCGATACCATCAATACCATGCAGCGCATGGAAAAATACCGCGGCCATTTGTACAACTGGTACGATACGATATCATTGGTTCCTCTTGCGCCAAGATATGTTTCCACTGTTGACAGTGGAAACCTTGCCGGGCACCTGGTCACTTTAAAACAGGGACTGCTTTCCATTGCAGAAAAAAAGATAGCCGGAGATTTTGTTTTTGAAGGTTTTGCCGATGCAGTCAATATCGTGATAGAAAAAAATACAGTTCCTGCATCTGCTAACCTGCTCAAAAAATATTGGCGGGAATTAAAAGAAAATTACCCTGCTGTTGCAGACGATCTGGAAGCGATCAAAAATTATATTGATCATCTATTGACCTCTTTTTCAGCAATACTTTCCACCGCTCATTTTAATGATGAAGGAGAAGAAAACTGGTGGGCACAAAAAGCGATAAAGCAACTTGCCGATGCCAAAAATGAATTGACTGCGTTATGCCCCTGGCTAAGCTTATTGCCGGCCCCCGAAAAATTCGATGGCCTTATTCAATCTTTGCCTGCAATACCTACACTCATTCAGCTGGCGAAAATAGAGCAACTGTTGCTGCAAAAGATCATTGAATATGATGCCGTAGATAACAGTCCCTCGGAAAATGAATGGCTTAATAATTTCAGGATGGTTATTACAGCATCGGGAAGGCGGGCTAAAGAAATAATTATTACACTGGAACAACTGGCAGTAAAATGTACTGAACTCGGCAAGATGGATTACGATTTTCTGTATTACCGGTCACAACATTTATTGACCATTGGTTATAATGTAGATGATCACCGTAAAGACAGTGGTTACTATGACCTGCTTGCTTCCGAAGCGAGGCTTACCACTTTCACCGCCATAGCGCAGGGAAAATTACCACAGGAAAGCTGGTTCGCATTAGGCAGGCAACTTACTAAAATTGGCACAACGCCGATATTGTTATCGTGGAGCGGCTCAATGTTCGAATACCTGATGCCGTTACTGGTGATGCCCACCTATGACAATACCTTACTTAACCAAACATATAAAGCTATTATACTGAAGCAGATCGAGTACGGTAAAAAAAGAGGTATTCCGTGGGGCATTTCCGAATCCGGTTATAATATGGTTGATGCCAACCTGAATTATCAATACAAAGCATTTGGTGTGCCAGGTACCGGTTTTAAACGCGGCCTGGCAGAAGACCTTGTTATTGCGCCTTATGCTACCATCATGGCGTTGATGGTAAATCCCGGCGAAGCCTATGCTAACCTGCAGGTGTTAAAGCAGGCGGGGTTTGAGGGGAAGTTCGGTTTTTTTGAAGCCATTGATTATACCCCCTCACGCCTTCAGCGGAAACAAACGCATACGGTTGTACGCTCGTTTATGATGCACCACCAGGGTATGGGTTTATTGTCGCTTGCGTACCTGCTGCTGAATAGGCCCATGCAGCAAAGATTTGTAGCTGATATACAGGTAAAATCTGCCTTGCTGCTGCTACAGGAAAGAATACCGAGGGTAAGTACTTTTTATTCTCCCGAACTCCATGGCTCCGGCACCGGTAATGGTTCAGCAAAAGATATGTCGATGAGGGTGATCACTACACCTCATACGGTTATTCCTGAAGTGCAGTTATTATCTAACGGAAGGTACCATGTAATGGTTACCAATTCGGGTGGTGGGTACAGCCGCTGGAAAAATATTGCGGTTACACGCTGGCGTGAAGATACTACCTGCGACAACTGGGGTACTTTCTGCTATATCCGTGATGTGGATGCCGATACTTACTGGTCATCTGCTTACCAGCCGTCGTTGGTGCAGGGCAATAATTATGAAGCTGTTTTTTCACAGGGCCGCGCCGAATTCAGGCGTACTGATCTTTCATTGGAAACCCATACCGAGATTGTGGTATCACCTGAAGATGACATTGAACTGAGGAGGGTGCATATCACAAACCGCTCCCGCCGGAAAAGGACGATCGAAATTACCAGTTATGCCGAAGTGGTACTGGTACCGGCTTTAGCCGAGGAAATGCATCCTGCATTCAGCAACCTCTTTGTTGAAACCGCGATTAATAAAGAAAAGCATGCGGTCATCTGTACACGAAGGCCAAGTGCAGCAGAAGAGCAGGTGCCATGGATGTTCCATTTGATGAAAGTGAATGACGCGGAAGTTAAGAATGTGTCTTATGAAACTAACAGGAGCAACTTCATTGGAAGAGGGTATACTATTCATAAGCCAAAGGTAATGGCGGGTGGTGCCGAATTGCCGGGCAGCAAAGGTGCGGTACTGGATCCAATTGTTGCAATGCGGTATACTATAGTTATCGAACCTCATGCATCAGCAACCATTGATATGATCATGGGTATTGCAGAAACGAAAGAGCAATGTAATGTACTGGTAGATAAGTACCAGGACATGCATCTTACCAACCGTGTGCTGGAACTGGCCTGGACACATAGCCAGGTAATACTGCGGCAGATCAATGCTTCAGAATCAGATGCGCAATTATATACAAGGCTCGCTGCTTCAATTATTTTTGCCAATGATTCACTTCGGGCAGACCAGGCTGTTATAATAAAGAACCAGCGCGGCCAATCGGGTTTGTGGGGCTATTCCATTTCCGGCGATCTGCCCATTGTACTTTTGCAGGTAGAAGATTCAACGAATATAGAATTGGTTAAGCAATTGATACAGGCGCACGCATACTGGCGTATGAAAGGTATCATGGTAGACCTGGTGATATGGAATGAAGACCACGGCGGCTACCGGCAGGTATTGCAAGGCCAGATACTGAGCCTCTTGACGCCGGGCGTTGCGGCGGATATAAAGGACCAGCCAGGTGGTATTTTTATCCGTTCTTCGGACCAGATATCAAACGAAGACCGCATACTGTTTCAGACAGTGGCACGAGTAGTAATCTCTGACAGGTTAGGTACATTGGAAGAGCAGGTATCGAGGCGCAATAAACTGAAAACGGCTATTGCTTATTTCAGCCCTACTAAATTTCATGCGTCAATTTTTACCAGTATTGCAAAGCCCACCAACCTGCAATTTGATAATGGTATCGGCGGTTTTTCTGCCGATGGCAGAGAATACGTGATCACTACAACGCCTGGACAGGCGACGCCTGCTCCATGGAGTAATGTATTGGCCAATCCTGATTTTGGTTGTGTTATTACGGAGAGCGGGCAATCTTATACGTGGATAGACAATGCCCATGAATTCAGGCTCACACCCTGGAATAATGACCCGGTAACAGACCTCAAAGGCGAGGCATTTTATTTGAGGGATGAGGAAAGCGGTAAATTCTGGTCACCTGCACCGTTACCCTGCCGCGGTATTTCAACGTATGTTACCCGCCATGGTTTTGGCTATAGCGTTTTTGAATACAGCGAAGACGGTATAGAAAGTTCGATGAAGGTTTATACAGATATAGAAGCACCTGTTAAATTTATTGTGATCAGGATACATAATAAATCGCAACGGCCCAGGCGCTTATCTGTTACGGGATATTTGGAATGGGTATTGGGAGACTTGAAAGGGAAAACGCAAATGCATGTTATAACTGAACTGGATATACGAAGCGGTGCTATTTTAGCCCGTAACGCTTACAATACTGAATTTGATAACCGGGTAGCTTTTTTCGATGCAGATGATGCCAACAAAACCATCACAGCCGACCGGTCAGAATTCATTGGCCGTAACGGTACGATGGGTAACCCCGACGGGCTAAACCGGGCCAGGCTTTCGGGCAGAACAGGAGCAGGGCTTGATCCCTGTGCAGCGATACAGATCGGAGTTGATCTTGCTGAAGACCAGGAAAAACAGGTGATCTTCCGGTTAGGGGCAGGTAAAAACCTTCCTGATGCGCTTGCCATCATAAAAAAATTCGAAGGAAGTGGTGCCGCAGAGGAAGCGCTTAATAAGGTACAGCAATTCTGGCAACAAACTTTAAGCGCAGTACGTGTTGAGACACCCGATACCGCAATAAATATTTTAACCAATGGCTGGCTGAATTACCAAACACTGGCATCAAGGATATGGGCGAGAAGCGGGTTCTATCAATCAGGTGGCGCTTTTGGTTTCAGGGATCAGTTGCAGGATGTATTGTCACTACTCCACTCCAAACCTGCCCTGGCAAGAGCGCAAATATTATTATGCGCTTCAAGACAATTTAAAGAAGGTGATGTACAGCATTGGTGGCATCCACCTGTGGGCCGCGGCGTACGCACTACCTGCTCCGATGATTATTTATGGCTGCCTTTTGTAACGGAAAGATATGTAACGGCAACCGGTGATGAAACCATCTTAGATGAAGTGGTGCCTTACCTCGAGAGCAGGTTATTAAATGCAGGTGAAGAATCCAGTTATGATCTTCCTATAGTTTCCGACAGGCATGGCTCATTGTACGAACACTGCGTAAAGGCAATTGAACATGGATTGTCTTTCGGCGTACATGGCTTGCCGTTGATGGGTTCCGGCGACTGGAATGACGGCATGGACAGGGTAGGCAATCACGGTAAAGGAGAGAGTGTATGGCTGGCTTTCTTCCTGTATAAAATACTGGTGTCGTTTACTGACATGGCGCAAATTAAAAATGATCCACGTTTTATAGCTACCTGCAGGGAAGCAAGCTTGCAATTGGGCGGGAACATCAATAAAAATGCATGGGATGGCGAATGGTACCTCCGCGCTTATTTTGATGACGGCAGCCCTTTGGGTGCTGCACAAAATGAAGAATGTAAGATCGACTCCATTGCGCAAAGCTGGTCGGTATTATCAGGAGCAGGAGAAATTGACAGGCAACAAAAAGCGATGGATGCTGCAGAAAAATACCTGGTAAAAAAAGAAGATGGTATCATCCTGTTGTTTGATCCGCCTTTTAACAGGTCGTCAATGAATCCGGGCTATATAAAAGGTTATGTACCCGGCGTAAGGGAAAACGGTGGACAGTACACGCATGCCGCGATATGGCTGATCATGGCGTATGCTGCATCAGGAGATAGAAAAAGAACATGGGAATTATTGCAGCTGATCAATCCACTTAACCATGGAAAGGATGCTGAAGCAATGGAAAAATATAAGGTGGAGCCTTATGTGATCGCCGCGGATGTATATGCTGAACCTTTGCATAAAGGAAGGGGGGGCTGGACCTGGTATACCGGCTCCGCAGGATGGATGTACCAGTTGCTGACCGAATCATTTATCGGCTTAAAAAGAAAAGGGAACAAATTATATTTTTCACCCTGCCTGCCGGAGGAATGGGAAATGGTGAAAGTGGAATACCGCTATATTACTACGGTTTACAAAATTGCATTGCACCAGACCAAAGAAGATACAGGAACAACGATTATTATTAACGGGCAAGAAGAAAATGATGACTTTATTTCTTTAATAGATGACGGCTTTGCACATGAGGTGCAGGTTACCACCGGCATCAAAGAAAACAGGCATCACACGGAAAACAGTAAACCATTGGTGGTATAATAACAGCCACTTATTTAACAAGAATTAAAACAACGAACTTGGAAAAATTAACTTCAGTAAAAACCCAGTACAAGCAATGGCCCTACAGTGCAAGGCTTTGTTTTCAAATATTGCTGGTGGTGCTTATTGCTTTTGTAATTACACAATGCAAAGTGATACTGGTGCCACTGTATTTTTCTGTACTGTTATCTATTTTACTTTTACCCCTTGCTAATTTTTTTGAAAGAATCAATTTCCCGAGGGCACTGGCAGCAATTACAAGCGTATTGATTGCGCTGGTAACAATTGTAGTTATTATTTACCTGCTTTCTGCCCAGATCATCGCTTTTTTAAATGATATACCTTCTATCAAGAAGCACCTTACTGAGCATTATCAAACATTGCAAAACTGGATTGAAAATCGTTTCAACATCAGCACGGCACAGCAAAAAACACTCGTAGCAAATGCTACCTCCGATATGCAGGATTCGGGGATGGTATATTATATCAAACAAACATTTTTTACAGTTACCGAAACATTTGCGTTTTTAATATTTTCCCTCATCTATTCTTTTCTCATACTTCTTTACCGCCATACGATAAGGAATTTTTTCTTTGCCATTTTCGCCAGGCCATATAAAAAGAATGTAGCTGCTGTATTGGATGGTACAAAACAGGTGATCAAGAATTATATGACCGGGTTGCTTACTGAAATGGTGATCATATCGGCCAGCAATACCCTGTTATTTACCATAATTGGAATTAAATATGCTGTTTTCCTGGGTGTATTTACCGGTGTCCTCAACATTATTCCCTACATCGGGATCTATAGCGGGATGATTTTTTCGGTTTTGATAACATTAACTACCAATGCCAGTATGACACAGATCACCTGGATATTTATCGGGTTATTGAGCATTCATTTTGTAGATTCTAATTTTTTGATGCCGCGGATTGTTGGGTCAAGGGTAAAAGTAAATGCATTGATCACAATACTGGGTGCAGTAGGTGGCGGCTTTTTGATTGGCATACCCGGTGTGTTTTTTGCATTGCCCACGATCGCTATTTTAAAGATACTGTTCGACAGGCTTGAAGAAATGAAGCCATGGGGGATATTGCTGGGCGATGAATCGCAGGCACCGGTTGGTAACAGGATCGTGCAAAAGATCAATGATAAATTAAAAAATAAAAAACCTGCAGTGGTAACTCCAACTCCCGAAAAGGATGAAGCGCCGGGGCAGTTACCCAAAAAAGAATAAGGCCTGAAAAATTCAAGCCCTGTTCTTTTATTCGTGCTCAATGATCATTTATTTGATTAGTGCTTTTTTATACTTACTCTGCTGCGGGGGCCAGGTTACCTTCGTAGGTCCTGATTTTGTTGTACAATGTTTTCCTGTCAATATTTAATAATTCCGCGGCCTTTGATTTATTGAAGTTCACCATTACCAGGGCATTTAAGATAGCATCGTATTCTGCTTTGGCGGTACTCTTCTTCAGGCTTAATTCTTTGTTGCTGCCCGGGGCATCTTTAAATATCCTGATCTGATCTTCACTGTAAAGGGGATCCGCGTTTTCATTACCCGCAACTATCTCAAACGGTACCGCCTGCCTGCCGATTTTTTCTGTAGTGGTTAAAAGAGCCGCACGTCTAATTACGTTGTGCAACTCGCGTAAATTACCAGGCCAGGAATAATCAGCAAAGAATTCCAGTACATCATCGTCGAAGCCGGTGATGGATTTATCCAGTTCTGTCCTGGTTTTTTGCAGGAAGAATTCAGCAAATAAAGGAATGTCTTCTTTCCGTTGCGTAAGCCGCGGCAGTGTTATAGAAAATTCATTGAAACGGTGATAAAGATCTTCACGAAAAGTACCTTTCTTATAAGCATCCTGTAAATTTTCATTGGAGGCTACAATGATCCTTATATCCAGGGGCATTTCTTTTATGCCGCCCACCCTTTTAAATCTTCTTTCCTGGATAACACGTAACAATGAAGCCTGTATGCTGTATGAAAGGTTACCTACTTCATCTAAAAATAATGTGCCTCCATTGGCCATCTCAAAATGACCTTCTTTATCTATAGCGGCGCCTGTAAAAGAACCTTTTACATGCCCGAACAATTCACTGCAGGCTAATTCTGCTGACAGCGTGCCGCAATCCAGCGCAATAAAAGGTTTATTTTTCCTGCTGCTCATATTGTGAATGGTTTTCGCGATCACTTCTTTTCCCGTGCCGCTTTCGCCATACAATATCACACTGTAATCAGTGTTAGCAACGATTTCCGCCTGCCGGTATAATTCCCTGGATTGCGCCGACTCTCCCCGGAGGAACAAACCTCCATCGGTCTGTGGTTTTTTTACAGATGCCTGCTCCTTATTTTTTGTACCGCTTTCTTTAGTAATACCGGCGAGTATATTTAATATTTCATCTGGTATCAGTGGTTTGGTAATGTAATCGTAAGCCCCTGACTTTATTACTTCCACTGCCGTTTTGATATCAGAATAACCCGTAATGATCAATACAATGGAATTAGGGTCGATCATTTTTATTTCTTCCAGTACTTCCTTTCCTTCCTTGTCGCCAAGTTTGTAATCACAAATAACAATTTCAAATTCACCCTGTTTAAATTTCTCAATGCCTTTAGTGCCGGAATTGGCATCTTCTACATCGTAACCGTTCCTGGTTAAAAAACGGGTCAACAGCCTGCACATATCAACGTCGTCATCAATGATCAAAATTTTCTTTTTCATAAGTCTTTAATTTTTTTGCTTAAATAACAAATGCGTTAATGCAGTACCCATAACAACCTGGTGTATCTCAGGTACGGGAAAAGTTTCATCACTTTGAGTAATATTTACCAAAAAATATGCCTTTTTTTAAATGCATTTGTCATATTAACGTAGTAATGCCAATTGGCAGCATAATTGCTTTTTAACTTAATAAATAATTAATACAGTGGAAACGCTAAAACAATATATGACCCATAAAGCTTTTATAATAGACGATGAAAAGGACATTTGCTTTTTATTAGCCAAGGTGCTTAGCCTGAAATCCTTTGAAACACAATGCGCATCTTCAATAAAGGAGGCTGAAAACTCGATGAAGGGCGAAGACCCTGAGATTATTTTCCTTGATAATCACCTTCCCGATGGCCTTGGAGTTAATTACATAAGGCAACTCAAAAGAGATCACCCGTTGAGTAAGATCGTAATGGTAACGGCTCATGATACCGGTGCCGACCGGGAGAACGCGTTCAATCAGGGGGCTGATGATTTTATAGGGAAACCTTTTTCCAGGGAGGCTATAAATAGAGTAGTGGATAATTTTATGAATTGAAAATAGCAACAACGCCTAGATGTGGGGAAAATTTTCTACAGATTACTTTATTATTATTCCGAAATCCCCAGCAGCGAATTTATTTTGTCGATAATATAACTGAGATCGAAAGGCTTTTCAATGCATGCAACCGCTCCGCATTTACTCCATTCTTTAAGATTTTCGGGACTAGCAGACATTAGCAAAACAGGAAAAGAAGCCGTGATGGGATTTGATTTTAACTGCCTGCAAATATCCCTTCCATCGATTCCTTTTAAAATTACATCTAAAAGAAGCATATCAATTTTGTGGCTCATCACAAATGAAACTATATCGTTTGAGGAATTTTTTATAATTACTTTATACCCCTGCTTTTCGAATACGATCTTAAAAACTTCAAGCAATTCCGCCGAATCATCAATAACCATAATGGTTAAATTCTTTTTGGAAATAGCTTTCATCAGCAGTTTTATTTGGCAAACTTAAATTAAGCAAACTAATTAAAGCGTCAAAATAAAACAGCTATTTTTATCATGGGCAGGGAAAATTATAAAGCCAGCGCAGTTGCAACAACCTCAAAGATCCCGCTCATTTCAAAAGGTTTTTCCAAAAAAAAATTAGCACCTGCAGCAAGGCATTTTTCTTTTGCTTCAGGATGGGCTGAGATCATGATTACTGGAATAGGTGCAAAAGTTGGATTTGCTTTAAGCCGCAGGCACACTTCGCAGCCATCAGCCCCGGATAAAAGCATGTCCATTAAAATGACATCCGGTAACGCTTCCCTGATAAAGGCTTCAAGGTTATCCATATTCATTTTTATTGATACTTTATAACCTCTTGTTTTAAGCATAGCCTGCAGCATAAAAAGAATATCTTCGTTATCATCAATGACCATTATATGAGACTGGTGCAGCATAAAATATTTATAGTTGATTATAAATGGGTATTGAAAAATAAAAAACAGATCCTTTGCCGGGTTCACTTTGTACACCAATTTTTCCGCTGTGCCTTTTAATGATCTCCGATGCAATGAATAAACCGATGCCAAAACCAGGGTAGGTCTTTTCATTTTTTCCTTCTACCCTGTAAAAACGCTGGAATATTTTTTCCTGGTCTATCTTATTTATGCCGATACCGGAATCCTTTACTGACAACACCGCACTGTTATCCTTAATTTCCGTTTTAACCTTTATCTCGACTGCATCAGGCGAATATTTAACTGCATTGGTAAGAAAATTGATCAATACCTGGCCGATCCTGTCCCTGTCGGCAAATACAACAGGATTTCTTTTTTTTGAAAAACTAATGGTCTTGCCAGAATTCGTATGTTTTATTTCATCGATCTTATCCTTTACCAATTCATTAAAGTCAAAACTTTCCTGGTTCAAAACGAGGTTGCCTGATTTAATTTTTGAAAGGTCGAGTAATTCCGAGATCAGTTTGGTCAATGTTACGATTTGCCTGTCAACTGTATTTAGTGAATTGGTAAGAAATTTATCCCTGCTGCCTGCATACATGCTCTGTAATATCTGTACATATCCTTTAATTGAAGTAACAGGTGTTTTTAATTCATGGCTGGCCATGCTGATAAAAAGATCTTTCATCTGTTCCTGTTCTTTAATTTGATGAATATTAGTACTTGTACCTACCCACATCAGGATATTTCCATCGGCATCTTTTTGCGGAACTGCCCGGCTTAGCTGCCAATTGTATTCACCGCCCTGTCTTTTAAAACGATGTTCAAACAAAAAATCTTTACCTGTGTGGATCGACTCCAGCCATAAACGCATATTTTCTTCCCGGTCATCAGGATGCACAATTTGCATCCACCCTTCTTTATCAATCTGCTGCGGAGTAAGCCCTGTATAATCATACACCGACTGGTTGAAATAATTTAGATTTCCTTCCACATCGCCCGTCCATACCAGTTCCGGCATAGAGTCTGCCAACAACCTGAATTTCTTCTCCCTGTCTTCCAGTTCCTGCTGGTAATATTTTTGTTCGGTAATATCTCTAAGTGTTCCGATAATATGGGAAGGCTGGTTGTTATCATCATAAAAAACTTTACCCTTACTTTCTATCCAGTGAATCGAATGATCGTCCCACTTTACCCGTGCTTCAAAGAAAAGCACACCGGTGACCAGGGCCCTTTTAAAAGCTTTTGCCCTTACCGGCAGGTCATCAGGGTGAAACTGGAGCAATATTTTTTCCCGTGATACTTTAGAGCGGCTACTGTATCCCAATATCTGGAGGCAACGCTCGGAATATTGTGCATCCTTCGTTTTTAAATTCAATTCCCATGTACCCAATTCACTGGCATTGATGATGATGTTGAGCCTTTCTTCATCCTCCTTTAATTTCTTTTGATAAATAACCTGTTCATGGATGTCCATACAGGCGCCGATATAACCTTCAAATATACCCGAAGCGCTGAAGCGGGGTACTGCCCGCGCCGACATCCAACGGTATTCTCCGTCATGTCTTCTGAGGCGGTACTCTGTATAAAACTCTGTTTTTGCATCAAAAGAGTCGATATAATAATTGACGCATCTATTAAAATCTTCAGGGTGTACGCCTACTGCCCACCCATAGCCTTTTTCTTCTTCTATTGTGCGGCCGGTGAAACTCAACCAGGCTAAATTAAAAAAGTTACGCAGCTTATCAGTGCCTGCCATCCATATAAATACAGGAGCGCTGTTGGCCACATTTCTAAATCTTTCTTCACTTTCCTGGAGGATATTGAGGGTATTTTTTGTGTCAGTAATATCCATAAGCGTACCCAGCATTTTTTCAGGCTCCCCGTTCCCGTCATAAAATACTTTGCCTCTGGCTCTTACCCAGCGTATTGTTTTTTTGTTAGGGTGTAAACGCATTTCAACATCGAGTGACCCGGTTTCCATAGCTTTTTTTACCGCTTCGTTAAGCAGTTCAATGTCACCAGGGTGTATCTTTTCAGATAATTCATCACGACCAGGAGTGGCCCCGGCATCATAACCCAGCATTTGCAGGTAGCGCTCCGAGTAATAGGGCTCTCGTGTTTTATAATTCAATTCCCAGGCACCCAACTCTGCAGCTTCTATGGCAATGTTAAGCCTCGCAGTATTTTCTTCCACTGCGATGATATTTCTTTTTTCATCTGTTATATCTATGGCGGTACCATACATTCTTGCGGGTTGCTCCCCGGTATAAAGTACTTTGCCATACACCCTTACCCAATGAATGGAATTATCCGGCCAAATGATCCTGGCCTCATAACTCAATGAGCCTTGTGTGCCTGCCTGCTTAACTGCTTCATCACGTCCTGGTTTATCTTCAGGATGAAAAGTATTGATCAAATCTGTATGGCTGATATGAGGTTGGTTTATAAAACCAAAAATATCATTGAGTCTTTGTGAACTGATAAATTCATTCGTGTTTAAATTCCAGTCAAATGTGCCCATGCTTGCCGCTTCGATAGCCAGCCTGCTGCGCTGCTCAGCTTCTTCCAATATTTCCTGGGATAATTTTTCTTTTGCTGCTAATGAATGCCTGGCTTTTACTATTTCAGTTACCTCTGTAGCTACTACCATTACTCCGGATATCACATTGTTTTCCTCTTTAAGCGGGTGGTAAATAATATTGAAATAAGACGATTCTTCTTTCCTGCCATAGCGGTTCAGGTTAACTGACAATTCTTCTGCATAAAAAGGTATACCGGTTATGAATACCCGTTTGAGCAGGGGTTCCACTATTTCTTTTACTTCGGGCAGTGATTCAAATAACGGCTTGCCTATAAAATCCGCTTTTGGCCTGTCTACCAGCCGGAGGTAACTATCGTTGGCCATTTCTACAATAAAATTGTTACCTCTTAAAATCGTAATACCCAACGGGGCCTGCTGTACCGTATCCCTGAAACGTTTTTCGCTTTCTTCTATTTGAAGGAAAGCAGCCACTAATTCTTCCTGGGTTTTTTTCTGATCGTTGATATTGGTAAAAGTGCCGATCCATTTTTCAATTCCCCCCTTTTCATTCAGGATTGGTTTACCGTTTGCATAAAACCATTGGTAGTTCCCATTCACGCTTTTTAAGCGGACTTCTGCCTGGTATACTTTACCGGTAGCTAAACAGTCAGACCAGGTAGCAAGCAGATTTCCGATGTCTTCAGGGTGGGTCATTTTTTCAAAGCTGGTGATATCGTATGGGTCCAGGCCTGTAAATTCTTTCCAGCGCCTGGAGGCGAAAGTGTGAGTGCCTTTGTTATCTGTTGTCCAAACCAATGCGGGTAATGTATCGGCCAGCTGGCGGAATTCTTTTTCGCTTTCTTCTATCTTTATGCGGGCTAAAGTTTTTTCAGTAACGTCTTCTAAAGCACCATTAAAACGGTAGGCGATCTTTTCTTCATTAAACCATACTTTTCCTTTTGCGTGAACGATTATTTTCACCTTGCTTAACGGGTTAATGATACTAAACTCAATATTGTAGCTGCTGCCTGAAGAAAAATTCAACGCATTTTGTATAGCCGCCTCAACATTTACCCTGTCATGTTCTTCGATAGCATTTAATGCAGCCTGCAATTCGATATTTTCATGTGGCGCCAGTCCAAACCATTTTTTCAGCCTGGTATTGCAAGAAAATTTATTCGTCAAAGGATTATAATCGAAAGTACCCAGCTCGGCTGCATTGATCGCCAATTCCAGTTCGTTCCGGTTTTCTTCGAGCTCAATCAATGTATTTACTTTCTCTGTTGTTTCGTAACAGGTAACGAGCACAGCTGCTATGTTACCCGATTCGTCATTTACAGGGCTGTAACTAAAAGTCCAGTACACGTCTTCGATTGCACCATTACGAAAGATGGGAATTAGCTGGTCCTCACTCCATGTGGCTTCTCCACCGGTAAGTACCTGGTCAATCAAAGGTTTGATGATATCCCAAATTTCCGGCCATGCGAGTTGAGCTGGCATGCCTAGTATATCCGGGTGTTTACCATTTTGCCCCAGGCTCGGTCTGAAAGCATCATTGTAAAAGCATGTCAATTCAGTTCCCCAAAATAAAAACATGGGAAATTTAGAATTGAGCACAATGCCAATAGTAGTGCGCAAACTTTGAGGCCAGGTTTCAGGTTGGCCTACTGCCGTAATGCTCCAGTCCATTACACGGGTAAGTGCTCCCATCTCCCCACCGCCGGAAAGGAACCGATGTTTTTCTTCCTTGAGACTTTTTACATCAGAATTGATCATTAAAAATGTACTTATGCTAAATGTGTGAAAATATTCCTGTTAATTTGGTATTGTGGGCCATTGTAAAATATCCTTAATGCCCGTATTAATACCATGGCCATGCGGAATATAATACTGATGAAATTTCACAACAATCATGCCTCCCGTTATACGCAAGAGAAAGACTTATAATAACTGCTTCCTGCAACAACGACGGGGAATTATTTCTACAGAAAAATTGTAATCAGCGTTTATATCAGGTTTTCAGCAAATCCACCCAGTGCTGCAAAAATATCTTTTATTTTTTTAAGCCTTTCGGGTACTGAATGATTTTTTTAAATTTACCGGGACGCATTCCTTATTTAACTTCTTTCCATAATACAGGAGTGGAAACCGTTGCGCCTTATTAAGGCCTCACCGTATAAGTGATGGCAATGGATTGGCCGCGGCTATTCTATCAACTAACGGGGAAAATCCTGTAGATTCCGTGAAGTATCAAAGATATTTTTTGAACAAAGGGTTGGCTTCTCAAAATAATACTGAAAATAAAAAAGGGTTTTAGTGTTAACTAAAACCCTTAGTTTCTTTATAACAACCTGAAGGCGCTGGCCATACCAGGTTAAGCATATTTTAAATTATTCATTTTAAACTACCCTTATTTAGAAACTATATTTAAAAAGACAAATACTATGCCAACAGGGCTCGGCTATTAAAAATATTTTATGAATTACAGGGGCTATTAAAATAATAAACCCTTCCATTGAAGAAGGGTTTATTTAAATCAATTTTTGTCCAATAGTTCGACTGGCGATTCTTAATTCCTGTCTGTATTGTAAAAGTTTATTTTAAGAAAAATTGTAGATTCTTTGTTGTGGCAGGAATAAATGATTGATGGCTGTCTTTATTTTTTTCGGCCAGGAAATATTATCTGATGCATATTTTGTTTCATAAAATTCGGCATAAGTTACTTTCATTTTAACCAAAACTACGGCATGCATATGCTCACTGTTCAAATCGTTATTTATTGCGCAAAGAACTGCTTCAGGATCATCAACAATAGTTCCTTCGCCGCTTAATTGGAGGTGGCATCCGGAGCCTTTCTTATAAAATTCAAGATGAGCAAAGAAGGGTTTATCGATCGATTGCGCGTTACCTCTTAAAGTGGTAAAGAACCAAACTGTTCCATCGTCTTCTACCTTAAGCGTTTGAATAATATTGTTGGGTAATTTCCATTCCGAATTTATTTCAGATGTGAACAACGCTATTTTTATTGCATCGACTTTTTCTTTTATAAATGCTATGTTCTCGCTGCGTTCCATATTTGTATGGTTTAAGTGCTGGTTATAGTTATAAAAATTCAAAGGGTATGCCAAACAATTTTTATTGGTATTGGGTTAGGTAGTAAAATATTTTGAGGAACAAAGTCTACGTAATGGGTACGGCAACAGGGAATAGTTTATGAAAGCGGCTTTTGTAAAAATATCGAATACAGTGAAGCTTCTATCTTTGAATATAAGTTCCAGTCAATAACTGTACCTTCCGCTTTATCGAATTCGGAAAGTTCGAAGCTTAAAAGTTCTGACATGGTAGGGATTAAGGTGAAGACATAAGCTCCGTTATAGAATATTTTAAAACTCACACCTTCATTATCCTGGAATAGTTCGATAACATTGTATTTTCTCAACTCAGCTTTATGATAAATCTTTAGTTCAATGTATTGTTCCAATAAGATCATCTTGTATGTATTTTACACTATACTAAAGAAATTGTGTGCCAGAATAGTATTGTGTTATAAATCAAAATTTACCTGGTATCCTGAGATGGATTTTCCACAATGAATGAAAAATATGCCCCGCTTAAATACGGTTAAAAGAAAAAATGCCCCATACTTACACTTACAAGTTTAAGCCCTTAGGCGCTTTCCGGGAAATTTCGTACAATAATTTTTACTATGCTCAGTGTTGCGTGATATTTTTTATCTCTTCTTCTTTGGCGCTGATGTCTATCTTCTCTTTTTTAATACCATACCGCAAAAGTGAAAATAGCGCCATATAAATATTAGCAATCCATACTATTGAAAAACCGCCAATGATATATCCTCTCCAGCCAGCGAATAATAATTGGTAACCTGTAAGGCAAAGTATTGCTGCTGTTACATAATGGCTGAAGCAATATTCGCAGGTAAAGAGGTAGAAGAATTTTCTTTTAGCAATGGTTTTTCCTTCCTTGCTCAGCCTGATACAAAACTCTCTCGGTTCCCTGAATACCTCTTCATGTGTTGCCGTCCATGATATACAGGCGACAGGAATGGCCAGTGTAAAAAGCCATTGTATTTGTATAATCCATACTGTTTGCATTTTGTTTAGGGTTTAAATTTTGTGCCAGAATTGTATGCAACGTTCTTTCTACGGATTGAATATTGTTTTAGGGATCGTATGGAAAAAGAGACTTTGAGTTGGGCAGCCCAATTAACTGCTGTGAATTATTTTATTGAGGGCAGGAAAAAAAATCTACAATATTGCCTGACGGGCAATTGGTAATTAGCCGCAAATACCCGTCTTATTTCTATCGTTCTTTTCCTGCAATCTAGAAATAGAAATGAAAAAAAAGCATCAGCGAAGGCTAGCGCTGGTTTTTATGAGCTCACCAACCGCCTCATTTGTTGCAATCCAATACAACCAATATTGATGAAAGTAAAGCTAAACAGTGCATGAGTTAGCTTTATAAAACACGGGTTCAATTAAAGAAATTTCCCTTTTCAACTCACATAACTTGTTGTACAATAAGCCTATTTGTTTAAAACTAAATGTGGAATTTACTAATTTTATGCGTAAAATTACTTGGCAATTTCGGAGATTCTATTATATTTGACTATAAATCATAAATGTATATGGGTGATTTGGCATTTACAGAAACTGCAAGTGTGGGGGCGAAGCTTTTGGAAGATTGGTTGAAAGAAAATGGGTATACCAATATAGAAATTGATAGCTGGCCACCTGATTCAATAGATATTATGGCAAACGGGCAGGTAGAAAACATCCTGGTGTACGTTAAAACAGCCCTATTGCCCGCTGAAAGACCTACTATAAATGGTACCGATAGATTTGCATTAAAGGACACGGCTACAAGGCTTAACCGCATTCCATATACGGCCTTATTAATCATTGATGAAAATAAAAAGCTTGTTGGTGAGATTATGTGGGAGCGTGTATTATGAGGCCATTATTGAATTGAGTTATTATAGCTATTGCTTACCTCTGACCCAATTTTGAGTTGATCTCAACCATTGCTCCTATTCTAAACTGCTGCCATTTAGGTAGATGTAATTTTATCTAAACAATTATCATTTTATCATCCTAAACCGTTGTCTAACTTTTTCGGTAACACAAATCAAAAGACTTTTATTGTTACAGGCTTCTATATAAAATCGAAGGGAATGTTTTCTTAAATTAAATATACTGTCATTATTGAGGTCATTACCTAAAGAATTTTAATTGGTTGCATGTATGATAAATTCTAGTGGCCTGGTGCATGTTATGAAAAGGACAACGCTGGTTTTAGCGCTGCCGTTTATTTTTTTTCCTTCAGTGTTAAAGCAGGCGTAGTAAATTCTATTTTTTTGTAGAAATACTTCTATCTTTATATAACGAATATCACCCTTAATTCCCTTTGAAGTGAAAAAATTCCTGATAGTAGATGACCAAGTAATTGTACGCTCGGGAATTAAATTACTCCTGACAGAAGTTTATCACAATTGTGAAATCCACGAAGCCTCTCATGGCGACTCCGCAACAGAAAAATTAAAGGGGCACGACTTTGATCTTATCATGCTGGATATACAAATGCCCAAAACGGATTCGTTTGGTTTAATGGAATATATTCATATAAAATATCCAAAGGCAAAAGTGTTGGTATTTTCTGTTAGTGCTGAGAATACTTATGCCCGCAGGTTCATGAAAGCAGGAGCTTATGGATTTGTATCTAAAGAAGCGCCTTTGGAAGAAATAATCAAAGCAATTAATCTGGTGCTTAGCGACAGGAAATATATCAGTGAATCATTGGCTTATAAGATCGCAGAAGATTCGTTTGCGGGCAGATCGGATAATCCTTTTAATAAATTATCTCCAAGAGAATTTGAAATTGTGTCCCTGCTGTTAAGCGGCCAAACAGTGACTGATATTTCGCATTCTTTAAACATTCAAACGTCTACAGTGGGTACACATAAAGCACGTTTATTTGAAAAACTAAATATCACCAATATACTTGAACTAAAGGAGCTCGCCACTGTATATAATGTATAAGCGATAAACTTTTGCCAGGTTTTTTAACGCTTTGTTCGATCAAAGCAAGATGAGGCCGATGTTGAACTATACTATTAATAATTTTTTTTCTACACTTACATAACTTCTCTCTTTACATCCCATCTTTTTCTAAACAGTTTACTTTACAGTTAAATATTGCCAGGTTCATCCAATAGCCCGGTAGTACCAATATCCAAACATAAAAAACCAATTATGAGTAATTCGGCCACTTGTAAGATTTCCATATATCTTAAGATCGATGAGAACAGCATCGAAGCATATTTTAATCACCATGACCCTGCCCGTTTAGACAAACGGCAGTTGGGCCATGATTTCCAGGAATACCTTAGTACATCTGTTGCCTGTGCAGGCCGGAAATCCATCATCGACTATAAAGTTTTCTGCAGCGAATCGGGAGTATGAGGTTTATGGTTGATCCACTGATGTATATAATACGCCGCCATTTTCAAATTCAAAAAAGGTTGAAACAAATTGAATTCCAGAAATTCAAGAAGAAGAATTATATCCTTTTGATGATCAGCATCGCGATCGTGATGTTTTGCCAGGGCGTTTTGCCCAACCTCTTTGGGCAGGATCACCGTATCCATTCTATGTTCAGCAATGCGATCGATGTGTTTAGCTGGGTGGTACGCTGGAAGCCAATTGAAAGAATAATAAATTATTTAAATTCATTCAGTAGCTTACTGGATCATGGAATGAATATAAAAGCAGGATTTTTCTAGACCCTGCTTTTTTTATTCTAAAATTTCACGTTAGGTTGCCAAACTTTGTAAAAATATGCAGGAGCGTAAAGCTTCACAAAGGTTGGGAACCTTATTGACAATATCCCTAACTTCATAAAAACATATTTATGGAACTGAAAGAACAATTTGAAAAAGCCGCAGCTGACAGTAAAAATTTGCCTTCGAAACCCGGTAATGAAACCTTGCTGCTGCTCTATTCTTTATACAAACAGGGTACAGAAGGCGATGTAAATAGTGAAGCGCCATCAAATCCATTTGATTTTGTTGGCAAAGCTAAATATGAAGCATGGTTGGCTATTAAAGGAAAAACGACCGAAGCAGCGATGGAGGAGTATGTACAATTGGTGGAGCAATTGAAAGGGAAGTCGTGAGTATATATTTTTTTATTAAATGAAAATTTAGATGGAGAATATAAAAATTTGTTGCCCAAAATGTAACTGGGAGCCGGATGGTGCTCCTTATTGGCAATGTAGCTGTGGCCATCAATGGGATACTTTTTCCACCGGGGGCCGATGCCCAAATTGCAAAAAAGTTTGGAAGGATACGCAATGCATTAACGACGCTGGTGGTTGCCTTGCATGGAGCCCTCATTTGGATTGGTATAAAGGTTTGGAAGAAATTATTAGTAAATTAAAAGAAGAGATAAAGGAGAGTTGGGGTGTGCGTATTTCGGCTTGAGCGTTAAAATGATTTTGTTTGAAAAGAACGCTGAGCTGTTTTGATGCTTTGGAGAAGCAACTTTATTTGGCAAAGCAGTTATATTTCAGGTTAAAAAAAGAAAATTTTTAGATTACTGTATCAATGCCACATTCCCTTTCAACGTCAATACCGTGCTGTTGTCACAAAGTATATCTACTGTATAAACAAATACATCAGGGTTTTGCTTCATTCCTTTAACCATGCCGTTCCATCCTGCCGCTGCATCGTTCGGCATGAACCCATTTCTTTCATACACAACTTCACCCCAGCGGTTAAAAATGCGCAGGGTTTTAATACTGAATAAGCCCGTTCCTCTTGGATAAAAGATATCATTATTGCCATCACCGTTTGGAGAAAAGGTATTAGGAATAAATACATTGGCACCGTTGCATATGACAAATACGGTTACACGATCACGTGTTTTACAGCCTCCGGCATTTCTTACTTCAACAGTATACTCGGTAGTTTCTCTTGGTTTAACTGTTACACCGGGATAATTATTTTTTACAATGCTTTGTGTAGGTGTCCATATCACTGTGCTTACATCTGTAGAGATAGCAGGAAGCAGGTCCACCGTTTGCCCGACATTTATCGTTTTATCATTGCCGGCATCTACCGTTGGTATGGGATAAACTTTAACGGTTACAAAACCGGTGTCTGTAAAGCAACCTTTATCATCGGTACCTATAACTTTATAAGTTGTGGTATTTTGCGGGCTTGCCAATGGTGTAGCATTGGTAGTGCTGCTCAATCCTGTTGAAGGGCTCCATACGTAAGACGCAGCGCCACTGGCAAATAATCTTACAGAACTGCCTTTGCATAATGTATCGCCAAGGCTGTTCAACATAGTAAAGGGCTGTTTTACATTTACGAATACACTATCAATATTGCTGCAACCCAGTGCAGTGGTTCCTCTTACAATATAGTTAGTGGCAATACCTGGGTTTGCAGTGGGCTTTGCACAGTTGATACAACTCAATCCCGTTGGAGGGCTCCAGGTGTAAAAGGCGGCGCCGTTGGCACTAAGTAATACACTGTTCCCTTTACACACTAAAGTATCTGCGCCGGCATTTATTGTGGGCACTAAAAAGGCATCAATAGTTTTTGCTACAGTGTCTGCACAACCGCTGCTGTTGATAGCGATCAGTTGGGTTGTATATGTTCCTGCATTGGAATAAATCTGGGCTGGAGGGTTTTGTAAATTGGAAGAATTACCATTTCCAAAACTCCAGCTCCAGTTTATAACTGAAGTATCAGGAAGAGCTAATCGGCCATTAAAGTTTACCTTTAGAGGTGCACAACCATTACCTGTACCGACAATATTAGCTTGTGGCGACGCTACTATTCTAACAGGGGCAGGATTTTTTATTGTATCGGTACAGCCGGCTTGCGTTGTTACGATCAATTGCGGGTAATAGAGGCCGGGAGCACTGTAAAAATGTACCGGGTTCTGTACAGCCGATGTTCCACCATCGCCAAAATCCCAGGCATAGCTTGCAATCAGGTCATTGCTGATAGAGGAATCAGAAAATGATATTGATGCGGCATCACAATAATTATTATTGATAAAACCAAAATTGGCATGTACACCGCTCACAATAATTGTGTCGGGCCCCAAAACGGGTACCACGCATCCTCCCGGATCTACCAGGATCATTTTAGGAATGTATACACCCGGAATGGTATAGGTATAAGAGATTACGGAATCTGGAGTTGATACAGTAGTACCATCATTAAAATCCCAGATAAAAGAAAGCCTGTCCTGTGTATTAGCGGTAAAGTTTACCGTTAATGGCTGGCAGCCACTGAGCGGCCCGTAAACAAAAGTACCCTGCGGACCACGTACCGTAATTTGTTTTTGAAAACTATCTACACAGCCACCGATGCTGGTAATGCTGAGCTTTGCAAAATAAATTCCGGGGACATTATAAAAGTGTGAAGGATTATCAGTTTGTGTTGACGTACCGTCGCCAAAATCCCAGTTCACCGCATTAAAATTTTGGGAGTGATTGGTAAAATTGATAAATAGCGGGGGGCATGTACCCACAGAATCACTCATGCTGAATTTGGCATGCGGTGACAATATTTCAACATAATCAGGGTAGATAAGTGAATCTGAACAACCATACTGATCGGTAACAAATAATTTTATTGTGTATAAACCATCAGCAAGATAACTGTGCACGGGGTTGATCGCATTGCTGGTATTGCCGTCTCCAAAATACCAGGTATAAATTAAACCCGGACCGGTGGATGTGTTGGTAAAATGAATTGGTTGGTTTGGACAGGACAAAGTATCTGCAGAGGAAAAGCCTGCTGCAGGTTTTGAAATAATGATCACACTGGTTTTTACTATTGAATCAATACAACCTTTGCTGTCGGTAACTTTTAATGAAACTGTATAATTGCCCGCTGCAGAATAAGTATGTTGAAATGGCGGCGCAGATAATGTAGCTATGCTGCCGTCACCATAATCCCATGTCCAGCTGATGATGGCATGTGTGCCATCGCTTACAGAGTTATCAGTAAATGTTACAGCGCTCAACAGGCAACTCCCGGGAATGCTGGGTGCAAAACCTGCAGTAGGCCCGTCTACCTGTATATACAACGGCTTAACCAGCGTGTCTTTACAACCCTGTCCATCGGTTACAATTAATCGCACCGTGTATTTGCCTGCCTGCGTGTATACATGAGCGGTATTGGCATTGGCACCTGTAGTACCATCTCCAAAATCCCATTCATAAGTTGCCACGTAGGCACTGTTATTACCGATGGCTGTGAAATTGACCGCGTTGTTTTTACAGATAACGGAATCATTAACGATAAAATTTGCAATTTCATGGAGTATACTGATGTATTTTATTTTAGTGTACTCGCAACCCGTAGTATGGTTTCTAACCAAAAGCGTAATAGTGTAAGTTCCGGTGTCAGGGAAGGTATGTGTTGGATTTTGCAGGATGGAAGTAGTGCCGTCGCCAAAATCCCAGTTCCATTCATCAGCCCCGATGGACTGGTCAGTAAAAATACGCGTCTTCGAATTGCAATGAAAATCAAAATCAAACAATGCAATCGGAGGGTTGATGTGCACGTAATTAAGAAATTTTACCGAATCGCAGCAACCGGCATTGCATACAATAAGCGTTATATCAAAGTATCCGGTATCTTCATACACATGCGTTGGGTTTTGGTCGGTTGATGTACCGCCGTCTCCAAAGAGCCAAAGCCAGTTAGTTACTTTGCCAGTGGACAGGTCGGTGAAATTTACCGGTATATGTGCGCATACATCCCTGGGCGTAGCTACAAAATCCGGAACAGGTTTTACGCTCGCAATAATTCCAGGCACAGCCGTTACAGTATCTGTACAGCCACCGGCAGTTGTAATTATTAACTGCACATTATAAGTGCCTGCTGCATATGTATGTGCTGGGTTGGGTTGAATGGAAGTATTACCATCGCCAAAATCCCATTGGTAACCTACAACCGGGTCTACAGTACTTACGCTGGAAGAAAAGGTCCAGGTTAAAGGAGCGCAGGCTGATACCGGTAAGTTATTGATGCTGGCAACCGGTGGTTGTATTTTAACGAGATCAACTTTCTGTAAAGTATCATTGCAGCCGTTGGCATTTGTTACTATCAATGTAACAGTAAATTTTCCGGACGCAGTGTAGGTATGTGTTGGGTTTCTTACCGCAGATGAATTGCCATCACCAAAGTTCCAGTTGTAAGCGGTTGCGCCTACACTATTATTGGTAAAACTTACGGTAAGCGGCGCTTTGCAGGACGTAGTATTTAACGCTGTAAAATCTGCCAGCGGTTTATCTAAAACGGTTACCGTGCTATAAGCTGTGTCCAGGCATCCTCCAAAATCGGCAATCAGTCTTATTTGGTAAGCTCCCGGCACAGTATAAATTTTAACGGGGTTAATTTGCGTTGAAGTGGTAGCATCGCCAAAATCCCATGTCGATGCAACAGGCACCGGTACAGAAGTATTGGTGATCGGTAATGGTGCATTAACACAAACGCTGTTAGCGCTGGAGAAAGCGGCATTAATGGTACCAATATTAATTAAATTGGTTTTTGTGATCGTATCAGTGCATCCGCCAATATTAGCCGTTATTAATTGTACAGTATAAATTCCCGGAGTAGTATAAGTGTGGGATGGATTCGTTGCTGTTGAAGTGCCACCATCGCCAAAACTCCACTTGTAATTTAATATACCGGTACCTGTAGATAGATTCTGGAAACTAATATTTATTGGTGGGTTACAGGTAGAAGCGATAGAATTGGAAAAATCGGCATGCACGCCGCTGCTTATTTTTACATACTGCGGCTTGGATAACACCTTAATGCAACCAAAACTATTGGTTAATCTTAGTGTCACATTATAATTGCCGGAGCCGGTATAAGTATGACCCGGGCTTTGGATAATGCTTGAGGCGCCATCGCCAAAATCCCATTGCCAGGAAGTAATGCTGCCATTGCCTGGGCTGCTTTGGTCGGTAAAATTAACGGGCAAAGGAAAACATCCGGATAGCGGCGCACCTGTAAAGGCAATGGATGGTGACGCATACACGGTGATGTATTGTGATTTAACTATAATGCTGGAATCTCCATTGACGTCATGAACCACCAACTTGATTGTATATTGACCGGGATTAAAGTAAGTAACTGAAGGATGCTGAAGGAAAGAGATGGTGCCATTGCCCAGGTCCCATTTCCATTGTATGGAAGCGCCGGTCGATTGATCTGTAAAACTTACTACAAGCGGGGCACAACCTGTTAAAGGCGCGGCAGTAAAATTAGCAGATAGTTGAGCTTTGGCAGAAAAACTAAGTATAACTAATGATACTATAAAAAAAAGGTATTTGACTCCAGTGGGGGCAGTCATTTTTTAGCGCTTGTTTTTTATGAATAATTGGACAAATACCGCTTACACAGTACTGTTACTATAACTTAAAACCTTATAAAAAATTGTGCAAACGAACAAATAAGCAGCCTGAATAATGCTGCAGAAAAGTTAATACAATCAGTTTAAGGTAATAAGCCGGAATGCTTTACATGACTAAGGTATTAAAGTTTATCCACATCTACAACCGTTGCATGTGTAAAACTTTTGGCTCGGTAGTTCCCCAGGGGGCCAATTCCATTATGGGGACGGCTTTTTTAGTGAACTTCCATTCCCGGTTTAAAAAGCTGAATGCTGTCACTGTATTGGGTAAAGTGATCACGAGTTTACTGTAATCCTCGTTAGCGCTCCAGCTCCCGGTAAGTACAGTGGTACCGATGGTGGCCGTCATAGGACCATCGCGTAACGTATTTTTTGCCAATACAAAAGTATAACCACTGAACTGGGCTGTTATATTGTTGCCATTATCAGTTGCCAGTTCTACGTTAAAATCCCTGTTTAAAATATTGTCCTCGAAATATTGCTCCAGCAGGCTTTTGTTAGCGGCCGCCAGGGCTTCTTTACTGCAGCCGCTTAACAATAAAACGGCGGCAAATACCAGGGCTATGATAAATCTTAACCGGTAAATGATACCAGGTAATTCACTGGGTTTAGGTATCGTAAATGTTGGCGTATTTTTTTGTGGCATAATTAATAAAATGGGTACTATTTAAAACTTCACCGCTTGCCTTTCGGCATAATTCCTCTGATGTATGATACCTTCCGTACTGGTAAATATTTTTTTTCAGCCAGCGTAAAACGGAGCTAGTATTTCCAGTGGCTATTTCCTTTTCTACAGTGGCATTTTCTTCCTGAATTGCTGCATACAATTGTGCCGCATATAAACTCCCTAAGCTGTATGTGGCAAAATAACCAAAACTGCCATGGCTCCAGTGCACGTCCTGCAAACAACCTCTTTTATCGTCGGGCACTTTTACACCCAGGTATTGCTGGTAATGTTCATTCCAATAGGCAGGAATATCTTTTGTGGTGATATTTCCTCCAATGAGCATTTTCTCTATCTCGTACCTGATCATTACATGAAAATGATAGGTTAGTTCATCGGCTTCTGTTCTGATTAAAGAAGGTTGAACTTTATTGATCGCCCTGTAAAACTGTTCAACGTTTAAATTACCGAACTGCTTAGGAAAAAACGTTTTTGCCAGCGAAAAATTGTGTTGCCAGAAGGGTAAAGCCCTGCCCACGTTGTTTTCCCACAGGCGGCTCTGGCTTTCGTGGATGCTCAGGCTGCAGTATTCTCCAAGTGGTAAACCATATTCTTCGCCGGGTAAACCCTGTTCATATAAAGCGTGGCCGCCCTCATGAATGCAGCTCCAGGTCATATTTCCAAAATCGGTTTCATCTATCCTTGTAGTAACCCTTACGTCTGCATTATTGAAATTGATAGTGAAAGGGTGTTCACTCATATCCTGCCTTCCCGCTTCGAAATCAAAATGCATGCGGTTTAATATTTCCATTCCGAATTTCCATTGGTTTTCTTTATCAAAATGCTGGTGCAAAAAAGAATTGTCCACCTGGTTTTTGTTTTTTATTGTCTCCAATAAAACAGATAATTGCGGTCTGAGGTCGGTAAAGACTTTGTCTGCAATTGCTACGGTCAACCCTTTGTCGTACTCATTCATTAAGGCATTGTAGGCATGTACCTCATATCCTAAAATATCAGCTTCCTGTTTTTTTAACTGGATCAATTGATGCAACGGTTTCTCAAAAGTTGAAAACGAATTTTCCTTTCTTGCCTGTATCCATGCATGAAAACTTTTGTTGGTGGTCTCACTCATCTGCCTTACAAAATCACTGGTAAATTTTTTGGCTTTATTGTAATCCTCAAGGCTGAGCTGCACATTTCTTTTTTCGGTATCGGCCAGGTCATCTTTAGCCACCAGTTCATTAAGCAGGGCCCCAACTTTTTCATCGGTAAATTGTTGATGCGCTATTTCACTCAGCGTAGCGATCTGTCGTCCCCTAATCGTATTTCCTTTTGGAGGTAAATAAGTTTCCTGGTCCCATTGTAAAACCCCCGATGCGTATTTTACATCGGCAATTTTTTGCATCTTTGTTTTATATTCATTGTACAGATCTGCAGACTTCATTGTTTAATTTTAATAAAATGATCATTCAAGATATAATTGCTGTCCTGGAAAAAATCGCTCCGGCATCTTTGCAGGAAAGTTACGACAATGCCGGTCTAATTACAGGAAACAGTAACTGGCAATGTACGGGAATTATCACAGCATTAGACAGCACGGAAGAAGTGGTACTCGAAGCCATCCAAAATAAATGCAATCTTATTGTAGCGCATCATCCTATTGTTTTTAGCGGGTTAAAAAAAATTACGGGACGGAATTATGTAGAGCAAACGATCATTACTGCAATAAAAAATGATATTGCGATCTATGCCATACACACCAACCTGGATAATGTATTGAATGGTGTAAATGGAAAAATAGCAGATCAATTAGGTTTAATAAACCGGCAGGTCTTGTTGCCGAAAAATGATACATTAAAAAAGCTGTTCACATTTGTTCCCCCCGAACATGCAGAAAAGGTACGCAACGCGATTTTTGCTGCAGGTGGCGGGCAGGTAAGTAATTACAGCGAATGCAGTTTTAACGCTCCTGGTTCCGGAACATTTAAAGCTGCTGAAGGAGCAGATCCTTTTGTTGGAAAAATTGGTGAAAGACATACCGAGGCTGAAATAAAAATAGAGGTTATTTTTCCTGCCTGGCTTGAAAAAAATATTTTTTCTGCTATGATCACGGCACATCCCTATGAAGAAGTGGCTTATGACATGGTTGCTTTAGAAAATACAAATGCCGCAATTGGCAGTGGTTTGATCGGCGAATTACCCGAACCCATGCCTGAAACAGCTTTTCTTCAAAATATAAAAGAAAAGTTTAACCTTTCGGTGATAAAGCATACTGCGCTTGTGGGGAAGCCTGTAAAAAAAATTGCACTTTGTGGAGGAGCGGGAAGTTTCTTGATCGGGGCCGCAATTTCGGCTGGCGCTGACTTCTATATCAGTTCCGACATCAAATACCACGAGTTCTTTGATGCCAATGGGAAGTTAATAATTGCAGATATTGGCCATTACGAGAGCGAACAGTTCACAATAGACCTCTTATTTGACATTTTGAGGGAAAAATTCCTTACCTTTGCCGTCCTAAAAACAGGGGTAAAAACCAACCCGGTACGTTATTTCCTGTAATTCAATTATCAAACTTCTAATTAAAAATGGCTTCAGTAAAAGATTTCTCCGTTGAAGAAAAATTAAAATCCCTTGTAATGCTGCAAAAGATAGATTGCAAGCTGGATGAAATTCAAATTCTTAAAGGCGAATTACCGATGGAGGTAAAAGACCTGGAAGACGAGATCGAAGGATTGCATGCAAGGCAAACCCGTGTTGAAGAAGAAATAAACGGTATCCAGGAGTTCATCGAACAAAAGAAAGAAGGTATCAAAGAGGCGGAAGGCTTGATTAAGAAATATGAAAAGCAAAGTGAGAATGTAAAGAACAACCGCGAGTTTGAAGCGATTAATAAAGAGATCGAAATGCAAACCCTTGAAGTGAAGCTCTGCGAAAAGCACATCAAGGATGCAACAGAAGAAATTGCTGACAAAGCCAGGCAACTGGAGATCGCTAAAAAAGCGGTGAGCACCAAGGAGCATAATCTTTCCGGTAAAAAAGGTGAACTGGAAAAGATCATCAATGAAACTGAAAAAGAAGAGAAACATTATAACAAAGAAGCGGGGGCCGCAAGAACGCATGTTGACGAAAGGTTAGTGTTAAGCTATGATCGGATCCGTAAGAACTACCGTAACGGCTTAGCCGTTGTTCCGGTAGAGAGAGACAGTTGCGGCGGCTGTTTCCACGCTATTCCGCCACAAAAGCAAAGTGAGATTAAACTGCGTAAAAAAGTTATGGTGTGCGAAAACTGTGGCCGTATCTTAGTGGATACAGACCTGAATGATTCAGTAGAAGTGAAATAAGTATAAAGTAATAAGTTAAAAGTAATAAGAGAGCATTCCGTTAAAGGGATGCTTTTTCTTTTGTATTAATTCGTAAAAATTTGTGTAATTCGTGGCAAAAAAACTAATTTGCCAACGTAACTATGCTTTTAAAATTACACATAAAGAATTACGCAATAATTGACGACCTGTTGATAAATTTCAGCGATAACCTGAATATCATCACAGGAGAAACCGGTGCTGGTAAAAGTATTTTAATGGGGGCATTAGGATTGATACTCGGCGAAAGAGCCGATAGCAGTGTATTACAGCAGAAAGAAAAAAAATGCGTGGTGGAAGGCTTTTTTAAAACTGATGGCAAAATTGCGGTGAAAGAATTTTTAACTGCCAATGACCTTGATGCAGAAGAAGAAATGCTGGTAAGAAGAGAAATTGCAGTAAATGGTAAGTCGCGGGCATTTATTAATGACACACCGGTAAACTTAAACCAACTGAAAGCATTAAGCTCTTTGTTGGTTGACCTGCACCAGCAATTTGATACGCTTGAATTAGGGGACGCAGGTTTTCAGCGGGAGGTTTTGGATGCGCTGGCGGGCAATGGAAAATTATTGCAACAGTACAATGAACAGTTTACACATTTCAGCAAAACAAAAAAGGCATTGCAGGAATTACAATTGCAGCAAACTGCCGCTAACAGCAGCTTCGACTACAATAAATTTTTATTTGACGAACTTGAAGAAGCCGCCTTTAAAGAAAATGAGCTGGAAGAACTGGATGCAGAATTAAAACTATTGAACAATGCCGAAAATATAAAACAGCAACTGGGTAGTATTTATTTTGAGTTGAATGAAAGCGAACAACCCATCGTGCAGCAATTAAAATCATTAAATAACCGGCTGCATACTTTAGAACAATACCATGTTTTGATCGAAGGATTGAATAAACGTTTGTTAAGTACGCAGATAGAATTAAAAGATATTGCCGATGAACTGGAACAGATCAATGATAGTGTTCAGTATAGTGCCGAACGTATACAGGAGGTTAACGACAGGATCTCGATGGGCTATAAATTAATGAAGAAGCATGGTGTAAATGGCACCAGCGAATTACTGGAAATAAAAGAAAACCTTCAGAAAAAACTTTTTGATGTTTTAAATATAAGCGAAGCAATAGCACAAAAAGAAGCACTTACCCATCATCTACTGCAGCAATGTGAACAGCTGGCAAAAACCATTTCATTCAATCGTAATAAATCCATAAAGCCCTTTATTGAAAAGGTAAATGGATTATTAAAACAGGTGGGTATGCCAAATGCCCAAATGAAAATTGAATTGACCAATATAACACTTAACAATTTTGGATGTGACGAGATCGGGTTTTTATTTGATGCCAATAAAAGCAACCGTTTCGAACCAATGGGTAAAGTGGCCAGCGGCGGCGAGTTGAGCCGTTTAATGCTTTGTATAAAATCGCTGGTAGCGCAAAAATTGCAGCTGCCCACTTTGATATTTGATGAAATAGATACCGGGATCAGCGGTGAAGCGGCCAAGCAAGTGGGCAATATCATGAAGGATCTGTCGAAGGGGCACCAATTAATTTCGATTACACACCAACCTCAGATCGCTGCAAAAGCCAATGCTCATTATTTTGTGTATAAAGCAATTAAGGGAGATGCCATCATTACTTCAGTGAAATTATTAAATAACGATGAGCGTATTACTGTAATTGCGCAAATGCTGAGCGGCGAAAAGCCCACTGCTGCTGCATTACAAAATGCGAGGGAAATGGTAGGGAACTAATATAATTCTGAATGTTCTTATTTATATCATACAATTTGCAAGTACTTTTAATAGCCGGCATACTAACCGCGCCTTTTTACTTTTTCAATAGCTATTTACAAAGAAAAATTAATCCCAGGGATGGGGGAAAAAAATTATTGCTGTACCTGGGTATCCTGTTATGCTCATTATTTATTTATATTATGGGTGGCATATTTTTAATTGTGGGAGTAGCCAGATTTTTACAATAATGTTTTGGATAAATAGTTTTTATCTTTACCGTCCACTAAAGCAAAAATCATTTTATGGCATACAACTTATTAAAAGGGAAACGTGGTATCATCACCGGTGCACTGGATGAGAATTCTATAGCGTGGAAGGTAGCGGAAAAAGCACATGAAGAAGGTGCAACATTTGTTTTAACCAATGCGCCTATTGCGATGCGCATGGGAGAGATCAATAAACTGGCGGAAAAAACGGGTAGCCAGATCATTCCTGCTGATGCAACAAGCGTGGAGGAATTAACCAATTTATTTACAAAAAGCCAGGAAGTACTGGGAGGAAAAATAGATTTTGTACTGCATTCCATTGGTATGAGCGTGAACATACGTAAAAAAATACCTTACACAGAAAGCAATTATGAATACTTCGCTAAAGGCATTGATGTAAGTGCGATGAGCTTACATAAGATGCTGGCTGTAGCAAAAAAAATGGATGCGATCAATGAGTGGGGCAGTGTAGTGGCATTGACATACATGGCCGCACAGCGTACTTATCCTTTCTATACTGATATGGCGGATATCAAAGCTATGCTGGAAAGTATTGCCCGCAGCTTCGGTTATCATTATGGGGTAGATAAAAAAGTTCGTATCAATACTGTTTCCCAATCACCAACAAAAACTACTGCAGGTACCGGGATCAAAGGTTTTGGCGATTTCTTTGATTATGCAAATGCAATTGCCCCCCTGGGTAATGCCAGTGCAGAAGATTGCGCCAATTATTGCATCACTTTATTCAGCGACCTTACCAGAATGGTTACCATGCAGAATTTATTTCATGATGGGGGGTATTCAACAACAGGTGTAAGTAATTATGTAATGGAAAAATTAGGAGTGAGAGACGGAGCATGAAAAAGTAGAAAGTATTTAAAATAAAAAAATAAGAGCCTCTTGAAATTTCAAGAGGCTCTTTAATATCTCATAGACGGGCTTTCAGCTATATGCCGGTGACTTTATTAATATTCTTCTTCATTAAAAAAGAAATCTTCATGGCTGGGGTAATCCGGCCATATGTCTTCAAGGCTTTCATAAATCTCACCCTCATCTTCCAGTTCCTGTAAATTTTCCACTACTTCAATAGGGGCACCGCTACGGATAGAGTAATCAATTAACTCATCTTTGGTTGCCGGCCAGGGTGCGTCTTCTAAGTGGGAGGCTAATTCTAGTGTCCAAAACATATAATATCTCTTTATTTTTCTTAAATAGTCAGGGGGCAATTATACCCTAATTTTCCGCAAATGTATAGGTTCTGTGGAAATAACCAAAAGTGTTTTATTAACGGCCGTTTTTTAAGAAGATTGTGTGAAGAGGTTAAAAGTTGCATAAGCCGTTTATTATGAATTATTACTTACTTTTAAAGCATGTTATCAGCTAAAAATATTCAGAAAAAATATGGTCAGTTACAGGTTTTAAAAGGAGTAGACATTGACATAAAAAAGGGCGAAATCATTAGTATTGTGGGCAGCTCAGGCGCAGGGAAAAGCACGCTGCTGCACATTTTGGGTACTTTGGATAAACCTGATGCCGGGGAGATCATCCTGAATAACGAGCGGGTGGATAAATTATCTGGCAAAAAACTTGCTGCTTTCCGGAATACTGAAATTGGCTTTGTTTTCCAGTTCCATCACCTGCTGCCCGAGTTTACTGCCCTTGAAAATGTTTGTATTCCCGGGTGGATTGCAGGGAGAAAAAAGAGAGAAGTGCAGTCCAGGGCTAAGGAATTATTACAGGTGCTGGGCCTGGAGGATCGGTTGGAGAATAAGCCCCAGCAACTTTCGGGGGGCGAGCAACAACGTGTTGCAGTGGCAAGAGCCCTTATTAATAACCCTTCTATTGTTATGGCCGATGAACCAACCGGGAACCTGGACAGTGCTAATGCAAAAGACCTTCACCAACTCTTCATTGACCTGCGCAGGCAGTTTAATCAAACCTTTTTAATTGTAACCCATAATGAAGAATTGGCGCAAATGAGTGACAGAATCGTACACATGAAAGACGGAAAGATTATTAATGTATAATGGAAGCGGTATAGAAAAGAAAACTATCCATTAATCCTGGGTTTCCACGGAATTTCTCCCACACCCACCAAATGCCCTATATATCTTGCCAGTACAAAAAGATAATCACTCAGGCGGTTAAGGTATTTTATTGCCAGAGGCTCAACAAACAATTCGTGCTGCTGCATATTTACACATAGTCTTTCTGCACGCCTGCAAACACAACGGGTAATATGTGCAGTGGATACGGCCACATGCCCCCCGGGAAGAATGAAGGATTTCATAACCGGTAATTCTTCATTCATTTTGTCGATCTCTTTTTCCAGCAATACCACATCGTTTTCTTTGAGGTCGGGAATTTTCATCAGCGGCTCTTTATCAGGGTCGCAGGCCAATGAAGAACCGATAGTAAAAAGCCGGTCTTGTATTTCCTTTAAAATTACTTTTGAATGTTCATGAGTAATAGTATCACTAACCAATCCTATGTAAGAATTTAATTCATCCACAGTGCCATAGCTTTCAATACGGATATGGCTTTTAGCAACTTTAGTGCCGCCAATTAGTGAAGTTTTACCGAGATCCCCTGTTTTAGTATATATCTTAAACGCCATATTTGTAATAATGAATGTTGTGTAAAGCAACAAAAATTATTGGTATTAGTTCTGTAAATGTATAAACGTTTTTATGCTGGCTGGGCTATCGTGGCAGGATTTGCATTTACCTTATCGCTTTCAATTACACCATCCCTTAAACGAATAACACGGTGTGCAAAATGAGAGATATCTTCTTCATGTGTTACCAGGATAACCGTGTTGCCATCTGCATGTATCTTTCCCAGAATATCCATTATTTCGTAGCTGGTCTTACTGTCCAGGTTACCCGTAGGTTCATCTGCAAGTATGATCGAAGGATTGTTGATCAATGCACGGGCTATCGCTACTCTTTGGCACTGGCCACCGCTTAATTCATTAGGCTTATGATGGCTGCGGTCATCTAATTTTACTTTTGCCATTACTTCATTCGCCCTTTGGAGCCTTTCTTTTTTACCCACACCGCTGTAAACTAATGGTAATGCAACATTTTCCAAAGCGGTTAACCGTGGTAATAAATTGAATTGTTGAAACACAAATCCAATTTCCTGGTTACGGACTTCGGCGAGATCATTATCGGGCATGCGGCTTACATCTTTCCCATTCAAAATATATTTACCGCCACTGGGCGAATCGAGACAGCCCAAAATATTCATGAGTGTAGATTTGCCGCTGCCACTGGGCCCCATCAATGCTACATACTCATTCTTAAATATATCCATGCTAATGCCTTTCAGCACCTGTAATTCCTGCTTGCCGAGGTAATAGCTTTTTCTGATGCTTTCGAGGTGAATAATGCCTTGCATATTTTCTTTTTAGGGTTTAGGCGTTTAGGTATTTAACCGTTTAGAAATGATTAATCTAAACCTCTAAACGCCTAGACCTCTAAACTATTTTTTAATCACTTTCGGTACTTTAAAAAATTCTTGATCATGCATTGGGGCATTTTGTAATCCTTCCGCCCTGCTGACGCTACCCTGTACTTCATCATTCCTTAAAACATTTACTTCTTCACTCATGTGCAATAAAGGTTCTACGCCGGTAGTGTCTACTTCGTTGAGTTTTTCTACAAACCTTATCATGCGCTGCAGGTCATTTTTTATACTTTCTTTTTGTGTATCATCAAACTGCAGCCTTGCCAGGTTAGCCAACTTATCTATCAAAGCATCATTTACATCCATCCAACAAATATAAGCCAGTTTAGGCTTTGCTGTTTTTAGTTTTGTGTAGATTTTAAAGAAGGCCATAATTGATAGACAGCCGGCAATAAATCGATGAAAATTCATGCATAACGGTTAGAAAACTGCCCCCTAAAAACGTTAAACTGCTTATCTTCGCCAATTATGGCAGATACAAAAGAAATAGTAATGAGCGGCATCCGGCCAACCGGTTTTTTGCATTTGGGCAACTACTTTGGTGCTATACGTAACTATATAAAAATGCAGGATGATTTTGAATGTTATTTCATGGTAGCCGACTGGCATTCACTCACTACCCATCCCGATACAAAAGAATTGAAAGCTAATGTAGAAAGGGTTCTGGCGGAGAATATTGCCTGTGGGTTAGATCCTGATAAAGCAGCATTTTACTGTCAAAGCCATGTGCATGAAACTGCAGAATTGTATTTGTACCTGAACATGCTGGCATATAAGGGTGAGCTGGAAAAGACAGTGACTTTCAAAGATAAAATACGGCAACATCCCGAGAATGTGAATGCGGGGTTATTGACTTACCCTGTATTGCAAACAGCAGATATCTTTTTGCACCGTGCCAAATATGTACCTGTAGGCAAGGACCAGGAGCAACACCTGGAAATGGCAAGAAATTTTGCCAAACGGTTCAATCACCGTTATGGAAATGAAACGGAGATATTACCCGAACCGGAGGCATTTAACTATAATATGGAATTGATCAAAGTGCCCGGTTTGGATGGAAAAGGAAAGATGAGTAAGAGCGAAAACCAGATGGCTACATTATATTTATCTGATGAAGATGATATGATTATAAAGAAAGTGAAAAAAGCTAAATCAGATGGGGGGCCAACGGAATTGAATAGCGTGAAACCGGATTATATTGAAAATATTTTTACACTTATGAAACTGGCATGTGCTGAAGATGTAGTAGCTAAATACGAAAATGACTACAACAATTGTACTATTCGTTATGGAGATCTAAAAAAGCAATTGGGGGAGGATATGGTTGCATTGATTGCTCCAATAAGGCAGAAGATCAACAATATTTTACCTGATAAGAACTATTTAAAAAAAGTAATGGAGCAAGGGGCTGAAAAAGCCAATAAAAGTGCCGGTAAAACTATGAAACTGGTTAGGGAAGCAATGGGATTAAAGTATTATTAAGGATTTGATTTTTTAAAACGAATATTCATTATTTTGTGCCGACGTCAGTGATGGGCTGGCGTTTTTTTACGCAGGATTAAAGTAAGTATAATGGCTAAAACTAAAAAACCAAAGCATATTGCTGTGGCCGGTAATATCGGTGCCGGTAAAACCACCCTCACAGAAATGCTGAGCAAGCACTACAAATGGATTCCGCAATTTGAAGATGTGGACCATAATCCTTACCTGAACGACTTTTATGAAGACATGCCCAGGTGGAGTTTTAATCTCCAGATTTTTTTCCTGAACAGCAGGCTTAACCAATTACTGGAGATACATCGCGGAACTGAAACGGTGATACAGGACAGAACAATTTATGAAGATGCGAATATTTTTGCCCCTAACCTGCATGATATGGGATTAATGGGTAAACGTGATTTTGACAATTATTATAAATTCTTTGAAACCCTGAAAACCATGGTGCAGCCTCCCGACCTGTTGATCTATTTAAAAGCTTCAGTACCAACATTGGTAGCACAGATACAAAAGCGGGGAAGGGAATATGAAGAAAATATACGCCTTGATTATTTAAAAAAATTAAATGAGTTCTACAATAATTTTATAGATAATTATAAAGAAGGGCCTTTGTTAATTATTGACGCGGACAAAAATAAGTTTGCTGAGAACGAGGAGCACTTAGGTCAAATTATTTCAAGTATAGACGCTAAATTATTCGGGTTGTTTTAGTGATGTAGAATGTTGGATCTCGATTGTAGTTGTAAGATGAAAGGGGATTGGGAATTTACAAATATCCTGTATTGAAGGTTATATATTCGATATTAATCAATGAGTGAATTCTTCATGGCGTAAAACACCAGTCCAACCGAGTTCTTTACTCCAAAACGTTCCATCAGCCTGTCTTTGATTGCTTCCACCGTCCTGGAACTGATGGCCATTTTAGAAGCAATTTCTGCGGCAGTAAATTCCATGCATACTAAAGTAAGTACTTCTTTTTCCCGTTCGCTTAATACTACTTCTGATGTTAGATTGGGATTGAATTTTTGCTTGGAATAATTCTTTTTGATCAGTACCTTATTCACAAACGGGTTAAGATAAAACCCTGTACGCATTACATCCATTATTGCTTTCCTGATCTCAGAAGGTTCTGTACTTTTTAAAAGGTAACCCGCAGCGCCGCAATCCATGAGATGGCCAACAAAGCGTTCATCTTCATACATGGTAAGAATAATAACCCGGATGGCTGGAAAATTTTTGGTGATCATTTTCGTAGTGTCAATGCCATCTTTTACCGGCATTTTAAGATCACATAATACAACGTCGGGTAGCGATTCAGGAATTTTGTTAAGTAGCTCTTCACCGTTCTCAGCTTCCATTACAAATTTGATATTTGTATAGGCCCGCATGGAAAGAATGACTCCTTTACGAAATATTTTGTGATCATCAGCTATTGCAACTTTTATTTCTTCCATAGTTTGGGTGTGCGATAAAATTACGGAAAACAATCTTCAATTTGAAATATCGGATTTAAAATATAGCCTGTATTAATGTTACTGATAACTGTTCGAAAAAAAAAGGGTATTCCAGGCATTCAAAAAAAGCACGCTAAATCATTGCTTCCACCGGCACTTCAATTGTTACTTTATAATAGGTATGGCTGGGGTCTATTTCAAAAAATATTCTTCCTCTTAGCACTTTAATACGGCTGGCAATATTTTTTAAACCAAGGCCTAATGCACTTTGATTAAGTTTTTCAAAATCGGCCTGTACGATACCGGTGCCATCATGATGCAGGCGGAAATACATATTGCTGCCGCTATTGTTTTGGGTGAGGTGTATAAAGCCCGCATTGCTGTGTTTAAAAACATTGTTCACCAGTTCCTGCACGATGCGGAATACCAGGAGTTCCTGTTCTACTTTAAGGCGGATGCGGTAATCATGAAACCTGGCGCTGGCATTAATGCTGCCACTACCGCTTATTTTTTGAAAGAGGTCGGTAACGGCGCTTTCCAAACCAAAATTCTTAAGGGTGGGGGGCATCAGGCTGTGGCTGATATTACGTATCAGCAGGATTGCATCATCAATAATCTGCTTCGCACTGTAAATACTTTGTAATTGCTGGGCTTTTTCCTGGTTTACTAAATTCTCATTAAGGTAAAGACGGGCCGTGGCCAGCAAAGGACCTGCATCATCATGAAGATCGGCGGC
>JBBRCB010000016.1:0-73635 GCA_038205215.1 Chitinophagales bacterium
TTTGTAGATGCAATAAATTTTATCGCCTGTTACATAGCTCTGTAGCCATTCGATCTTAGGACCCATTTCTTTCAATACAGAGCAGGAAGTTTGAGAAATGGATTTCAATTGTTCAGGTGTAAATTTACCTGCGCCGGGAATGTTCCTTTCGATGAGATAGGTTTTCATTGTTGTGTTGTTTTTAGTTGTTGAATTTGTTGCGGTTGTATCTTGCGCCATTGAACTATATGGATGTCCATATAAATTGGCATAGCGGTTGTTATTTATTCAGTTGAAAGTTAAAGACTTTTTTTATTCTTACTTAATCAATTATTTTTTTTAGTTTAGCGCAAACCTAAAACCTGCATATGGAAAAAGAACCAGCCCCGCATTCCGCCACCACTATAATTCGTAACATAACTATTGGTGTGATTACTTCTGTGCTTGCGGCGACAGTAATTTATTTTCTGGGATATAATAAAGATGAGAAAGCCGATTTTAAAAAAAAGAAAGAAGCCACAATAAAAGTATGGAGCGCTTACCAGGAGAATTTGCGTATCACTGCTGAATTATTTGATAAATTAAAAGCTGACTCAAACAATCAGGATATTGTGGGGCGCCGTGCTGCGATCAGCCATGAAATTGAGGCTTCGTTGAGCACAATGGAGAATATAAAAAGAGAACCTAATGCCGATAGCAGGGTTTATTCCACAATTGATATCACTGTGCAGCAGACCAAAGATTTGCTTGCGTTAACTAATAAATTTTTTGATGACATGTATGCTTTCGCAGCCACGAACCCTACAAATGATGAAGGTTTAGCGTTTATAGAAAGAGTGAAGCCTGAATTTAAAAATGGTGGAGCAACGATTAAACAACGGGATTCCGCCAGGCTTGCTACTTTCTATCAAGGCCTTAATAAAGACTACGACATAGTTCTCCCTAAAAATTAAGATGAAGAAAAATGCTTATTTATCTGGATAGGCAGTATAAGTATTCATTATTGCCCACTCACCAAAAGCATCTTTATACACCCATGCGGTCATGATCCTGCGTGTATGCTGTGTTTCATTATTATAGAAAATATTTTGAGTAAAATCGATTTTTGCATTGGTAATTAATGCGCCTTTGGGTACACCTTCCAATTGTTGTGCATAATTTGATTTTTCTGAAGTACCGAATTTGATTTCGCTGACGGTTACAGTCTTTTTAGGCTCTAAGCTTGTCGCTGCTTTTTCCCAGGTAGATTTGAGTGCCTTGGTAATGTCATCCTTTGTAGGTTTTTGAGCATCGGCAGTACAGGAAATAAGTAACGCAACGACCGGAAAAAAAAGAAAACTTTTCATTGTAATGTTTTAGCAGGCTTATGAAAATTGAAAACCGGGCAATGTAAATAGCAAGTGGACGATAAAAACTTAGAGAGCATAGCTTTTTAGTTTGCCCGTTGTACAATGATAAAGTATAATCTCCTGATTAAATTAGGTACTGGTGGGTATATTTAACCAGCTTATTTTTTTTCAGCATACTTCAGCTGCAAAGAAACACCCACATAATAATTTCTTTTAGCTGCAGCATTATAATAACGCCCCGCTGCGGCATTGATATCATTGCCCTGGCTGTAACTTTCATTGAGTAAATTATCAACGCCGGTATATAAGCCAGTGGTAAATTTTGTTTTTTTATCCTGTTTCCATCCGATACGGCAACCTGCTGCATGGTATGCAACAGCCGAAACGGTATTGGCATCATCCAAAAATATTTTTCCTGCGGAATAATAAGTGCTGTTGAAATAAAATCCTTTTTTAAATTGGATATCTGCTAAAATAGAAATGCTGTTCTTAGGAACACTCGGTAAATATCTCCCTGAAAAATCTGTGCTGCCTTTTTTAAAATCGCCGTATTTAAAATAACTTAAAGTAAAGGCGGAACGGATAGTTACATAATCAATTGTCCTGCCGTCGAAAACTTTGGTATAATCTGCACTGAGCTCGATCCCCTTTTGTAAAGCATTACCTGCATTTACAAAATAATCCGCATTTGAACTGTCTTTACGTGTAACGAGTGCATTGTTGAGTTTAAAATAAAAACCGGTTGCTTCAATGCGGAGTTTGTTTTTGAATAAATAAAACTTGCCGCCTAATTCATAGTTAATGCCTTCCTCCGCTTGCAAAAAAGTGCTGATAACGCCTGTTGAAGGCAGTAACTCTGCAATGGAAGGAGGGGAAAAGCCTTTTGAGATACTGGCGAAAACCGTGTTATTATGGATGATTTTTTTTTGAAGGGCGATCCTTGGAGATATTTCATTTTTGTATACCCTGTTTTGCTGCTGTACAGGATAACTGTTCAGCCTGCCGAAACCAACTTTTGTTTTATTGATACTTGCGCCCGCTGTAAATATCCAATCATCATTGAGGCTGAAATCCGCCTGAGCAAAAATGCTGTATACATCATAACGGATATCGTCATTAGTTTGCAAAGTATCTGGGTTGCCATTCTTGTTTTTTGAGACCTGTGTATTAAAAAATCCTTTTTGCAATTCAGCACCGGATACCAATTGTATTTTGACAATGTTAATTTTCTTTTCATAAACAAAAGATGTTCTCCCGCCAAAGCTCGGTTCATTGCGCCGTTCATAATTACGAAAAGTAGGATTTTGTATTTGTGCAAAAGCGCCGTAAAGGCTGCTGGTATTTTTAAATGCAGGCGTAAACCGGTATTGATGATTGATGCCTGCTAAAAAATTTTTTTGATAGATAGCAGCTTTTGCCGCGGCAGCACTGGGTAAACCGCCGGCTGCAGGCCTCGCCTGTTTTGGATCTGCAGTAAATTCAGTTTTTGTCAAGCCACCGGGTGTTTGATAAAATAAATTAGTATACAAAATGCTGGCGCTTAGCTGCTGTTTTTCAGAAATTTTAAATTGGGAAGTATAGCTGAAATTATCCCTTTTGCTTTTACTGTTGTCGCGGTAACCATTACTTTCATTATGCGCATAACTGATCAACCCCCGGTTATCTTTTTCTCCAAATCCCACGGAAGTTAAAATGTTCTGTAAGTCATAGCTCCCGGTAATGTATTCGAGTTTTAGTTCCGGTGCCCACGAATTTCCAAAACTGTGCATTAATATCAAGCCACCGGTTCCTGCACCATACATGCTGCCAGCCGGCCCCTTAACGATCTCCAGGTAAGAAAAATTATTAAAGGCAAACTGGTTAAAATAAGTATTGCCGCCGGGATCTGTAACAGGAATATCATTCCAGTAAACCTTTACATTCCTTACACCAAACGGTGAGCGTAAAGAACTGCCCCGTATATTGATGCGGTAGCTGGCAGGGGAACGTTCTTCCATTCTTACACCGGCAATGGAATTAAAACCGCTCACTAAAGAAGTTTTATTGAACCTGTCGGCATTATTGTTGTTAATTGTTTTAATAATGGTACCGCAGCTGATGGTCCTGTTCTGTTCAAAAGCATGGATCACCACTTCGGACAAAGTAGAGGAGTCATTAACCGGCTGTTGCTGCGCCATAGTTTTTTGTTGCAGCAACAGTGTGAAAAATAAACAAGGCATAATTTTTTTGATGGAACCAATCATGTCGCAAAGCTATACCGTAATTTTAAATTAAAATATATACAATGAGCATTAAACTATGCTATTTTCACCTGTTTATTATTTTGAGCCTTACAGCCTGTACTAATACAAAGACCGGTAAGTCCAATGGCAACAAAAACCAGGCTGCTACCGGTAGCATCGATACAATAAAACTACCTGATCCTTATGCCACGCCATCGGTAAGGAATAATTCAAAAGTAATCGGCTGGCCGGAAAACAAAACGCCTGTTGCACCTGTTGGATTTACGGTAACCAGGTTTGCTGATGGCCTGGATAATCCAAGATGGATATATGTTGCACCCAACGGTGATATTTTTATCGCGATGGCCAATACCATCAGTGATGGGTTTGCGAAAACAGCCAATGGCCAAAAATTGGGCCGGAGCAGTAATACCATTTTATTATTGAGGGATAAGGACGGCGATGGTGTACCCGAATTGAAAGAAGTATTTTTAAAAGGCCTGAACAGGCCACTGGGTATGTTGATCCTGGACAATAAGTTTTATGTGGGCAATACCGATGGTTTATGGATGTATCCCTATGAAGAAGGGCAAACCGTGATGAATGCTGCCGGCACAAAAATACTGGACCTTCCTGCGGGCGGGTATAATAATCACTGGACAAGAAATTTAATTGCCAATAAAGACGGTTCAAAAATTTATGTAACTGTTGGTTCTGGAAGCAATGTTGCAGAACACGGCATCGACAATGAAAAGCGAAGGGCGAATATTTTAGAGATCAATCCCGACGGTACGGGCGAAAGGATCTATGCCAGTGGTTTACGTAACCCGGTTGGTATGGATTGGGCAACCGGCACCAATATTTTATGGACTGCAGTAAATGAAAGGGATAATTTGGGCGATGAACTGGTGCCTGATTATGCAACCAGCGTAAAAGAACATGGATTTTATGGATGGCCTTATGCGTATTACGGAAAAAATCCCGACCCAAGGCTGAATGGAGAAAGAATGGACCTGGTTAACAGCACTATAACCCCCGACGTTAACTTAGGTGCACATACTGCTTCCTTAGGCCTTGCATTTAATGATAAAAATTATTTAACGCCGGCATATTACCGTGGTATGTTCATCGGGCAGCATGGTTCATGGAACAGGAGCGAACTCTCGGGGTACAAAGTGGTATATGTTCCTTTTGCGAATGGAAAACCTTCGGGACCGGCACAGGATTTTTTAAGCGGCTTTATTGCCAATGCCGCAAATAGCAGCGTGTACGGTAGGCCGGTAGGTGTAGCATTTACACATGACGGCGCTTTGCTCGTGGCGGATGATGCAGGTAAAACGATTTGGAGAATTGTAAAATCGTGAGTGAAAAGTAATTAAATAAAAAGCGCTGCCCAACAATTACAACTCACGCCTCACGATTCACGTCTCACGCATACAGCACATTGCAAAATAGCCGCGTAGTAACCGCAGGTACATTTACTAATAAAATTGCTGGCTTTCACGCGCAGAGATCAATACGGGAAGTTGTACTTTTACAGTACTTTATTTTTAATCCGCAAACAACACTTATGAAAAACATTTTACTATTATTAGCTGTTGTATTTTTTTTGATCGGCTGTTCGCGCTCTGTAACCATGCAGCAGGCTGCCAGCCGCAATTATAAAAGTTCAAGATCTGTAAGATAAATTGCCAGAGGCTAAGCGAAAGCCAAAAGCTTCAAAGGATAGTACAGCATTTCGAATTTCATGCTTATCACTTGCAGCTATTTCATTATTTCTCCTGGTACACCCGCACGTAATCCACTTCCATTTTTATGGGGAAGATGGTATCGTCAATACCTTTTTGGCCACCCCAAAAACCACCCACGGCAACATTCAGTAAAAGATGCATCCTGTTATCAAAGGGCCATGCACTATAGCCACTGTGTTCATTGGCAAAACTAAAATAGGTGATTCCGTCAATTGCTATTGCTACTGTAGCTGCATTCCAGGTAACACTGTATACATGAAAATTTTCGGAGCAATCTGCAACAGTAGTGATAGCAGTTTTTTGGGTGCCAATAGTGTGGTAATATTTTTTGCAATGGATAGAGGCGTGAATCTTACCCTGGTCGAACCCCACATGTTCCATAATATCGATCTCCCCATCATCGGGCCATGACAAAGGATTGGTGCTTCCGAGCATCCATATTGCAGGCCAGCTTCCACGCCCCTGGGGAATTTTTGCCCTCACTTCAATCTTCCCGTATTGCCAGTCGCCTTTATTTTTTGTAACCAGCCTTGCGGATGTATACGCATTGGCATCTTTTTTTTCCTTTCTTGCTTCGATGATAAGATGGCCGTTTTCTACGCGGGCATTCTCCGGGCTCTCGCCGGTATAAAATTGCGCTTCGTTATTTCCCCAGCCCAGGCCACCGGTATCATAACTCCATTTAATAGGGTCGGGAAGCCCGGTATAATTGAATTCATCACTCCATACCAGTTGATAACCTGGCGCAGCACCTGCCGTTTTTTTGGGAGAGCTGCAGGTAACACTACTACATAACAACAGTAAAAGCAGCAAAGATCTCATCATAAATTCGTTTTATAAAATATAAAGAAGGCAATACACAGTAAATGGTCTGGCTTTTGTACCCCTATAAGAGATTAAATGTACAGCATTATAAAAATATATTGCAGAAGCATGGCTATGGCTTTATTTAAAGTCAATTCAATATCTTTATCCACTTTTCGCAATGGCATGAATATATTTAACCGGTTGCTCTGCTTTCTTTTGATCCCTATCTGCGTTATGCATTATAACGCTGCGGCACAGCAACCTGCAAATAAACAGGATACTTTTTTTTTGGCAAAGAAAAAAGGCATTCTGGGTAAGTTGGGTAAAAGCATCTCCACCAATGCACCTGATGAAACGCCACAAAAGATAGAAAACCAATTCTTAAAATATAAAGGGAAAATAATCCGCTCCATACAGCTGGTGCGCCTGGGTTTTGAATGCAGCATTTATGATACCTGTGAAGTAAAGAACAATTTCGGTATCAGGATGGCTAATACATTTCATAAAAATTCCAGGGAGCGGGTAATCAGCAATAACCTTTTTTTTAAAAAAGGCAGCCGCTTCTATCCTTACCTGGTAGCAGATAACGAAAGATACCTGCGAGACCTCCTTTATATACAGGATGCCCGGATTGTAGTGGATTTTGCCGAAAACAGCAGGGATTCTGTTGATGTGGTGGTATTGACTAAAGATATTTTTTCACTCGGTGCCAAAGTGAAAATTGCTACAAGAACCAGGGGCAGGCTGGAACTGCAGGAAGAGAATGCAGGCGGCAGCGCTACCCGTGTATTTTTAAGCGGCTTATATGACGCCGACAGGCACCCGAATAAAGGGTTTAATGCAGAACTAACCATACGCAATATTGCAGGATCATTCATTGACTGGACAACGGGCTTCACCAATTTTGCGCCTTCGTTCAGCAGTGGCAGGAGAGAAGAGACCAATTTCTTTACACGTGTTGAAAAGCCATTGGTAACGCCTTATATACCCAGCACAGGATCTTTGGAGGGAGGCTATTATACTACCAGGAATGCATACACGTCGGATTCATTTTATAAGTCCGACCTGCGTTACAGTTATTATAATATTGATGGCTGGCTGGGCTATAGCTTAGACAGTAAACGTTCTTTATATGCCAACAAAGAGATCAAAGTGCACAAGTTTATAGCAGTAAGAAGTTTTAAACGTCATTTTCTTGAGCAGCCGTTCAAATATGAAGGCCTTTTTGATTACCGCTTTACCAGCAGTACCGGTATGTTGACATCCCTCAACGTTTTTAAACAAACTTTTTATAAGACCAATTTCATTTATGGTTTTGGGCGAAATGAAGATGTGCCTGAAGGTTTTTCTGCTGCATTGACAACGGGATATGCGGTAAGCCAGAACATTGGTTATTTCATTAAAGAGCAAATCAAAAGGCCTTATACCGGTTTGGATTTTAATTTAACCAATTTTAAGCACCAGGGACTATACAATAATTTTACGCTTAGGGCCGGTGGTTTTTTTTACCGCCATCGTTTTGAGGATATGGGCCTGCTTTTTAACTTAGACCACTTTAGCCGGCTGAAAAAACTCAACAGCAAGTGGTTTCACCGTACTTTTATTTCAACTGGTATCGCGGCGCAGGTAAACCCTGTATTCAATACGCCTTTGCTGATCAATAATAGTTATGGTTTGCCTTATTTTAATCCCGACAATATCAATGCAGATATGCGGAGCACACTGAAAATAGAATCCGTTTACTATAACACTACAAAAATCCTGGGCTTTAGGTTGGCGCCATTTGTATTCACCGATTTCAGCCTGCTAAAACCTTCCAAAGCTAATTTGAAAAAAAGCGACCTGTACAGTGCTTTCGGTGGTGGTATCCGTACCCGTAATGAAAACCTGGTATTTGGTACGATCGAATTAAAAGGCTATTATTTTCCCCGAACCAATGGAAATATGAACAGCTGGAAGATAGAAGTAAGCAGCAATCTACGTTTTAAATATATCAGCAGTTTCATCAGGCGGCCTGATTTTGTTCAGGCCAATAACTGACCTTTTCAGGCATAAAAAAAGCACCTGCCTGCGGCAAGTGCTATAAATATAATATGGCGTTATTACACCAGGTCCAGTGCTTTCGCGAAAAAGGTTACATTAAAAGGCAATACCATGGAACAATAGGTGCCGATCGGGGAATAGTATACAACAAAAAAAGCAACTACAGAAAGCAGGAATAATATCCAGAAAAGGCCGGTATTCTTTTTAGTGGTCTCCATTTTTATTTTTTTTTGCAAATATAAGGTACAGGATGTAAGCTACCGGTAATTTTAGAATAAAATATTTCCGCTTTGCTGTCAGAACGGGGTTTTAGCCAGTTTTTAATGTGTATCTTTTACATTTCCACATAAAGGTTTTATATTGCTGCCTGATCAAGAACCTGTTTGCTGATGATTATACATTTTTATTTACGTTTTACCACCCACTTTGGACAAACGATTTTTGTAAGTGGCAACAATGATATACTGGGTAACGACGATCTGGCAAAAGCGCTTCCTATACAATACCTGAACGATCAATTGTGGCATGGCAGTATCAGCATTGATCCTGTAAAGGACCTCAATACCATCCGTTATAAATATATTTTAAGGGAAGAAGGCAAAGAAGAAACCGTGGAGTTTGGGGATGACCGTATAGCCGAACTGGATAGCGCGAATGCAGAGGAGATCGTGTTCTTCGACACCTGGAATTATTCCGGTGAAATAGAAAATGTATATTTTACACAGGCCTTCCAGGATGTATTGTTGAAAACACCCGCTGCTATTGCAAAAATCCCTGCAAAAACGCCAAAGAACTTTACCCATGAATTCAGGGTAAAAGCGCCGATACTGAATGAAGAGGAAGCGATCTGCCTTACAGGTGGCGCTACTGCCCTAAGCGACTGGTCGACAGAAAAGCCGGTACTGCTTACAAAGAATAAAACCTGGTGGAAAGTCAGGCTGAACCTCGCTAAAGAAACTTTTCCTGTTGCCTATAAGTATGGCATCTTTAATATAAAGTCAAAAAAATTCATTGCATTCGAAGCCGGCCCCAACAGGACTTTATCGGGTGATGCTGGTAAGAAAAAGATCACCATCTGCCACGATGGTTTCATCAATAGTATCTACAAACCATGGAAAGGAGCGGGTGTTGCCATACCGGTTTTTAGTTTACGCAGTAAGAATAGTTTTGGTACAGGAGAATTCACTGATATTAAACTGCTGGTGGACTGGGCTAAAAAGACCGGCCTGAAATTGATACAGGTATTGCCGCTTAACGATACCACTGCTACGCATACCTGGAAAGATTCTTATCCTTATGCGGCCATCTCGGCATTTGCATTGCACCCCTTGTTTTTAAATTTAGAAAAGACCGCCGGGCCTTCACTCGCAGCATTGATAAAGTCGTTGAAGAAAAAACAACAACAACTCAATGCACTGGATGATATGGATTACGACAGTGTGATCAAGTTCAAGTTATTGGCTACAAAAGAAATTTACGCTGCAAAAAAAGAAGACTTCAAAAACGATACGGCTTACTTTGAATTCTTCGAACTCAACCGCCACTGGCTGGTGCCTTATGCTGCATTTTGTTTTTTAAGGGATAAATACAAAACCTCTGCATTCAATGCCTGGAAAAGCAATAGCGAGTATGATGAAAATGCCATCCAGCGTTTGGTAAGCCCTTCTCAAAAACATTATGATGATATTGCCGTACATTATTTTACGCAGTACCATTTGCATCTGCAGTTAAAAGAAGCTACCGCTTATGCTCATAAGAATGGTATCGTGGTAAAAGGTGATATACCCATTGGCATTTACAGGAACAGCGTGGATGCATGGATGGCGCCCGGGCTTTATAATATGAATGCCCAGGCCGGTGCACCACCCGATGATTTTGCAGTGAAAGGGCAGAACTGGGGATTTCCCACGTATAATTGGAAAGCCATGCAGGAAGATGGTTTTACCTGGTGGCGGCAGCGCTTTGAGCAGATGTGTAATTATTTTGACGCATTTCGTATTGATCATATCCTGGGTTTCTTCCGTATCTGGAGTATTCCTTTGCATGCGGTAGAAGGTATCATGGGCAGGTTTGAACCCGCCATTCCTGTTCACATCAATGAATTGTTTGAAAGGAATATCCTGTATGAATGGCACCGCTATTGCAAACCCTATATTACCGATGACGTATTGCATCAATTTTTTGGAGAAGAAGCTGATTATGTAAAAGAACATTTTTTAAATAACAACGAATTAAAAGTAGACTTCAATACACAACGGAAAGTAGCCAATTATTTTGAAGCGGCTAACGATAGCGAAAACCCTGTTAAGTTTGGTTTATTCAATTTGATCAGCAATGTCATTTTGTTTGAGGAAGAAGGTGCACAGGGACAAAAATTCCATTTCCGTATCGGTATGGAAGAAACGCTTTCCTTCCGTGATCTCGACCGGCATGCGCAGCAGCAATTAAAAGAATTATTTGTCAATTATTTTTTCCGCAGGCAGGATGATTTTTGGGAGAAGGAAGCAATGCATAAATTGCCGGGCTTAAAGCGCAGTACCAATATGCTCATTTGTGGTGAAGACCTTGGCATGGTACCCCATTGTGTACCTGATGTGATGGAGCGGTTAGGCATATTGAGTTTGGAGATACAGCGTATGCCCAAGAAGACCAGCACAGAGTTCTTTCATCCTAACGATGCACCATACATGAGCGTGGTTACACCCAGTACCCACGACATGAGTACTATTCGTGGCTGGTGGCAGGAAGACCGTGCCAAGACACAAAGGTTTTATAATGGCGTCATGGGCCGCTATGGTGAAGCGCCGTATTTCTGCGAACCCTGGGTAAATAAAGAGATCGTCATTCAACATTTATATGGTCCTGCAATGTGGAGCATCTTCCAGCTACAGGACCTCATGGGCATCAATGAAAAACTGCGCCGCCAAAATCCTGAGGAAGAACGTATCAACATACCTGCAAATCCCCTTCATTACTGGAAATACCGTATGCACTTAACTTTAGAACAACTGCTGAAAGAAGAAGAGTTCAATGAAGAAATAAAAGGTTATGTGAGTGGGAGCGGGAGATAATTGCACAGCGTTACGCAAGATAGCCATCAGGATTAATGCGCAATTTACAATGCCCGGGATTTAACAGCCTGACGCTTTTAGCTTACTGCTGTACTTGACTATTGAGCATTGATTGTTGGTTATTGAAAATTTAAAATGAAGACCCTTTCAAAATTAATGATCATTGTACTAACGTCTCTTATTGGCTTACCAATTACAAATGGAAAGTCCGCTTCATTGCTTTAAATAAACCATCGTTGGTCCAGGTGCCCGGCACCAGCATGCGGCGAACGGTATACAAAGGTTGCGTAGTATCAACCTTAGTGGATAATTGAAAAGCCATTTTGATATTACGCTGTTGCAATTCCGGTATTGCAGCTTCATTCCATAGCCCGAAGGGATACGCGAAATACACTACAGGCTTGCCGGTTATGGTTTCCAGTTTTTGTTTGGCTTCGGTAAGTTGCTTTTCCCAATCTGCAGCGGTATATTTTGTAACCATATGATGGTCCCAGGTATGCGCCCCGATAACATGCCCTTCATCACTTAGTTGTTTCAGTTCTTCTTTGCTCATATACCTTGGCCGCCCTATCGAAATATTCATGATAAAGAAAACACCTTTAAAATTATGTTTCTTCATTTCGGTTGCACCAATGGTAAATTGTTCTTCGTCGGTATCATCAAAGGTCAGCAGAAAAGATTTTTCGGGAATAGCCGCACCGGTGGTTAAATAAGCATACAATTGATCGGGTAATATGGTTTGATAACCACTGTCTGCCAATGCCTGTAACTGTGCTGCAAATAATGCAGGCGGCACTACGTAATCACCGGCTTTGGTATCACGAATATGATGATAACAGAGTATGGGCACTTGTTTCCTCGCCAGGATAGTTGCAGCGTCAGTAATCATTGCAGATGCATTGGCTGTATCACGGTTTGCTGTAACCGCAGGTGCAACATTTTTTTCCTGTGTATCTTTTTTGTTATTGCAGGATAGCAAAGTCAACACGATGCAGGTAAAGAATATAGTCTTCATTAAAATAAATATTATTGAAACTGGATATAGCTCGGTCTTGGAATTAATTTTAATAATTCTGCAGGGGTGAACATGCCATTAGGATCTTTACGGATATCATTTTTATAAAACAATTTGAACCCGGTAAACTCCACGGGTTCTTTACGGAGATACCGCAGGTAAGTGGAATTTTTTAATATTTTATCGCCCCAGCCATCCATATCCATGATGATCTGTACTTCCGGAACTTTTTTAATTTTAGCATAATCAGTTACCATGCCCTGGGTAAAGCGGTGTACCATTAAAATTTTTGGCGGAAGGTTATTTTTCCTTACAAGGTCGGCCAGGTAATCAATGGCATCATTGATATCGGCAGCATTGAAACTGCCGATCTTACTACCGGGTGTTTCTCCGTTCTTTAAAGAAAACTCGGGGTCGATACCAAAATGTACATTGGGTAATTTTAAATAAGGTTCCAGTAAAGGCGTTTCATCTTTTACACTGCTTCCACCTACCTGTATATCCAAAAATACCAGGGCATTGATGGGTTTGGCCCAGCTGATGATGGTATCGATCTGGTGGAAAGGCATGCGCAGCCTGTGTTTGCCGTCTTTACCCGGAGCACCTTGTGCGGTTACAGCAATATAATGCAATGCAGGAATTACAGGTGTTGTAGAATCGGCCATCCTCCACTTATCTACTTCCCCTTCTAATTTTTTCAGCATCTCATCTTTAGGTATTTCTCCCAGGATACCCATTTTTTTTGAATAGAGGTTACCATAAAAAGCCACGATCCTGTTATAAGGCAAAATAGCACCGGGCAGGGGATACGTAAATTTTTGCGGCCATAACCCAGACGTATCACCATTGGCGAGCTCCTTTAATTTCTGGTTGTATACCACGGTATCAATGGGCATTTGCTGTGAGGGAGTTTTTGTAGTGGCCCCCTCTTTGGAGTGGGAGGGATCTGTACCGGTAACTATTTTTTCTGAACCTGCATTATTGCAGCCTGAAACAGCAGCGGCCAGCGCAATAAATGCAAGGCCCGCGGGGAATAAATTTTTATTCATTTGTATGGATATAAGATTTTACACTATTAAACGTAAAAAAAGCTAATTATTGTTAAAGGTACAGTAATGTGGATTATTATTATACTGTAGCACGTGTTCAACAGGAAAACCCCGGTAATTGCAGCAACGGAATTACCCTTAAGGGTTTTGCCCTGGCCGCTGATTCCGGTGGCCGCTTTGTCACTGGTTGCGACCTCGTACAGGTTCATCAATATTTCATTTAACTTCACTTTCTTTTTAATCGTTTTCATAACAATGCAGCATCAAATTGAAAGTAAACTACAAAACCTATAGTCTCCCGTTCCAATATCCGTTCAGTATTTCAAAGGGAACAAAAACGCACCAGCCTACATTGATTGTAGAACTGGAATTCATGGGGATAAAAGGTTATGGCGAAGCGCCTGCCATCAGTTATTACAATATCCCCGTTGAAAAAATGGTGGAAGACCTCGAAGGCAAAAGATTATTCCTGGAAAAATATACTTTTATTGATCCCGAAAGATATTGGCATTACCTCCATCACCTTTTTCCTGGCAATAGTTTTTTGGTCTGCGCATTGGATATGGCTGGTTGGGACCTTTATGGCAAATTAAAACGCAAACCATTACATGAGTTATGGCAACTGGACATTACTAAAAGCCCGCTGACGGATTTTACCATCGGTATTGACAGCATCGAAAAAATGGTGGCCAAGATGAAAGAAAGGCCCTGGCCTATTTATAAAATAAAAGTTGGGGTGGATCATGATATTGAAATGGTAGCGGCTTTGCGGCAACATACAGAGGCGGTTTTCAGGGTAGATGCCAATGCCGGCTGGACACTGGAACAGGCATTGCAAAAAATTCCTTTATTAAAAGAGTTGGGTGTAGAAATGGTGGAACAGCCGCTGGCGAAAGACAACTGGGCAGGCATGAAAATTTTATACGAAAGATCTGCATTGCCATTATATGCTGATGAAGCCTGTGTGTTTGAAAACGACGTGGAGAAATGTTACCGGCATTTTCATGGTATCAACATAAAGCTTACCAAGTGCAGTGGTATTACGCCTGCAAGGCGCATGATTAGTAAAGCACGGGAATTGAAAATGGAAGTAATGATCGGCTGTATGAATGAAAGCAGCGTGGGATCAGCCGCTATTGCACAACTGGCGCCGCTTTTAGATAAAGTTGATATGGATGGCCCACTTTTGTTAAGTGAAGATATTGCAAAAGGAGTGGGTTTTGACCACGGTAAAATTATTTATACTGCAACTGCGGGTTTGGGAATTACAATAAATTAAATTGTGCAAAATATTTTACATGATCGATGAAGACGGATCCAGCCAGCTGTTGGTAAAGCCCGGAGAAACGGAATTCAAAAAAACATCCTTATCGCGTACATTGACCAGCCTTGCACTGTTTATTGCAGTCGATTACTGGATATTTCAAAGCTGGTTTGCGGTGCTGTTATTGGTAACGGTGATCTTTATTCATGAGCTCGGCCATTTTATCGCCATGAAAGTTTTTGGTTACAAAGCGGTCAATATGACCTTCGTTCCCTTTGTTGGCGCTTATGTTTCGGGGAAGGCTACTAATCTTTCCAGGAAAAATAAACTGATCGTTTTGCTTGCAGGCCCTGTGCCCGGCATCATTATCGGCTGCATTACTTTTTATTGGTACCAAATTAATTTTGAAAATATTTACCTGCAGGTGGCGCTGCCTTTTTTATTACTGAATACTTTTAACCTCTTACCTGTTTACCCCCTGGATGGCGGGCAGTTCTTCCAGGCACTTTTTTTCAATGGCAGCAGGATTATACAACTGGTATTTCTTACCCTTTCGTTAAGTGCCTTGGTATACCTGTTCTTTAAATTGAATTATGCCTGGGGTTTATTATTTGTTGCAGTGCTGGTATTATTCAGGATGCGGCAGGTAAATTTTATATACAGTGTGCGAAAACAACTGGATGAAGAAGGGGTTGATTATGCCTGTTCCTACGACGATCTTACCGATGATGAATACTGGCAGATGCGGACAGTGATCATCAATGAAAGTAAGTTTTTGGGCAGGAAATTTTCAACAGAGCTGCCGGCAGAAGATGAGCAGCCCATCATAAAATATATAGAAACAATATTGGTACCTGCTTACCAGGAAGATCTTACGGCAAAGAGTAAGATCATTTTCAGCTTGATCTGGGCGGTAGCCTTTGCGCTGCCTGTATTGCAGTGGCTGTGGTATAAAGGCTATGTATAAAAATTTTATTTGGTCATATAAATATTCCGGCTTTACTTTGTGCTCTCAATGCAACAGATCGTTCACATACAGCATCACCATACTTTACTCAACGGGTAAGCGTGCTGATTTGTATGTAACTACACATAATTTTAATCAAGGGCTTACTGAAAAGTGAGCCCTTTTTTATTGTGCTGTTGAGCAGGGAATCATAAATAGTGCAATTAGTTTAATTCGTGTAATAAGATAAAATAAGTCATGTTAAAGATCGCAATTCAAAAATCAGGAAGATTGTACGAGGATTCTATCAAGCTTTTAAAAGAATGTGGTATCCAGTTAAACAATGGCAACAAGCAATTGAAAACCATCGCGGAAAATTTTCCGCTGGAAGTTTATTTTTTACGGGATGATGATATCCCGCAGTATGTGTATGATGGTGTAGCCGATATCGGTATCGTGGGAGAAAATGTATTCCTTGAAAAAAATAAGGATATCAACCTGGTGTACCGCCTTGGTTTTGGAAAATGTAAATTGAGTATCGCGGTACCGAAAAGTATGCAGTACCGGTCGATCGACGATCTTAAGGGATTAAAGATCGCTACTACTTATGCCAATATCCTTCAAAAATATTTAAATGAAAAAAACAGCAATGCGGAGATACACGAGATCAGTGGTTCAGTTGAAATTGCTCCCGGCATTGGTTTGGCAGATGCGATCTGCGACCTTGTGAGCAGCGGCAGCACTTTATTTACTAACGGCCTGAAAGAAGTGGAGATCATTTTACAATCAGAAGCCGTGCTAACGGCCAATAAAGAACTGTCTGATGAGAATAAAGAGCTGTTGGAAAAACTATTGCTGCGCATCAATGCGGTAAAGACTGCAAAGAATAATAAATACATTATTTTGAATGCACCCAACCGCCAGCTGAAAAATATTTCAGCTGTTTTGCCAGGTATGAAAAGCCCTACAGTAACACCACTCGCCGAAGAAGGCTGGAGCAGTGTGCAAAGCGTGGTTAACGAAAATGATTTTTGGGAAGTGATCGAAAAATTAAAACAGTTTGAAGCAGAAGGTATTTTAGTAATACCCATTGAAAAGATGATCGTATGATGTTCCGCAGGAGCAATTTGTGGGTATAATGAAAAGATGATCAAATTATGTTCCGTAGGAACAATTCGTGGGTAGAAAATGAAAAAATATTTATTATGGAAATTTTAATAAACCCGGAAAAAAATAAATGGCCGCAGTTATTGCAACGCCCGTCATTGGATACCAGTGCGCTGGAAGAAAAAGTGTTGGCAATTTTAAAAGATGTGCAATTGAATGGCGACGGCGCGGTAAAAAAATACGCCGCACAATTTGACGGCGTAGCATTAAATGAATTGAAAGTCTCCGCTGAAGAAATGGAAGAAGCCATTGCTACGGTTGATGACAATTTGAAAGCAGCTATTGCCATTGCAAAAGATAATATTATTAAATTCCACGAAGCGCAAAAGGAAGGGGTAACAACAATTGAAACTACTCCTGGGGTTGCGTGCTGGAGAAAATCTCTTGCTATTGAAAAAGTAGGATTATATATTCCCGGCGGTACGGCGCCTTTATTTTCTACACTATTGATGCTGGCTATCCCTGCAATAATAGCTGGCTGTAATGAAATTGTGGTGTGTACACCTTGTGATAAAGAAGGAAAAGTAAATGCAGTGGTGCTGTATGTGGCCCAATTGATCGGCCTGAAAAACATCTACAGGATCGGTGGCGTACAGGCGATAGCGGCAATGGCTTATGGCACTGCAACAATATCCAAAGTATATAAAATATTTGGTCCGGGTAACCAATATGTAACCTGCGCCAAGCAATTGGTGAATGCAGGGGGTATTGCTATCGACATGCCTGCAGGACCAAGCGAAGTAGCGGTATATGCGGATCAAAGTTCCAACGCATCATTTGTTGCCGCGGATCTTTTGAGCCAGGCAGAACATGGTGAAGACAGCCAGGTATTATTGGTGGCCAATTCAGCAATGGTAATTGAAAAAATAGTAGTGGAGATCAAAAAACAATTTGACGGCTTATCAAGAAAAAAGATCGCGGCAAAAGCATTGCACAACAGCCGTTTGATCGTTATGGAAAATGTTGACGACGCATTTGCATTGCTAAATGCATATGCACCGGAGCACCTGATCATTGCAACGGACGATGCACTGCAGCTTGCCGAAAAAGTAATTAATGCCGGCAGCGTTTTTATCGGGCATTATTCACCTGAAGCTGCGGGAGATTATGCATCTGGTACCAATCATACATTGCCTACCAATGGTTATGCAAAAGCATACAGCGGTGTTTCATTGGATAGTTTTGTAAAGAAAGTCACGTTCCAGCAGTTGAATGAAACAGGAATAAAGAATATTGGTAACACTGTTGAACTAATGGCGGCTGCCGAGGGACTGGATGCGCATCAAAAAGCGGTAACACTTCGTTTAAATGAATTAAGCAATAAATAGATCACTATGGAATTCGATCTTCAAAAATTGATACGTGAAAATATTAAGATATTAAAACCTTATTCCTCGGCAAGGCATGAATTTACAGGTAACGCATCCGTTTTTTTAGACGCCAATGAAAATGCCTTTGGCTCGCCCGTTGCAGAAAATTATAACCGCTACCCGGATCCTCTGCAATGGCAATTAAAATTCGAGTTGGCAAAGATCAAAGGCGTACCGGCAGAAAATATTTTCATGGGTAATGGTAGCGACGAAGTAATTGACCTGGCCTACCGTATTTTCTGCGAACCTAAAAAAGATAATGTAATTATTTGCCCGCCTACTTATGGTATGTACCAGGTAAGTGCGCATATCAATGATGTAGCGATTTCAAAAGTTAACCTCACCACCGATTTTGAACTGGATGTTGAGGGTATCATGAATGCAACAGACGCCAATACCAAATTATTATTCGTTTGTTCGCCCAATAACCCAACAGGTAATAATATGCGGCGTACCGATGTAGAATGGTTACTCAATAATTTCCCCGGCATTATTATCATTGATGAAGCATATATCAATTTCTCCAAACAAAAAACTTTTATACAGGAACTGACAGAATATCCCAACTTGATCGTGATGCAAACCTTGTCAAAGGCCTGGGGCCTGGCAGCATTACGCCTGGGAGTCGCTTTTGCATCCATGGATATTATTGATATTTTTAACAGGGTAAAGCCGCCTTACAATATTAATGAGGCATCACAGCAGATTGCGATAGCTGCATTGAAAGAAACCCATTTGGTGAATAAATGGATCAAAGAAACGGTACATGAAAAGGAAAGCATGGCATCGGCACTGGTGCAGTACCCTTTTGTAAAAAAAGTATATCCCACCGATGCGAATTTTATTTTAGTGAAAGTGACTGATGCCGATGGCTTGTATCTATACCTGGCCGATAATGAAATTGTGGTGCGTAACCGTACTAATGAGGCAGGCTGCAAAAATTGTTTACGCATTACTGTGGGCACACCGCTGGAAAATAAAATTTTATTATCTACTTTAAAAAAATATAACGGGTGAAAAAAATATTATTCATAGACAGGGACGGCACATTGATCAAAGAAGCACCGCCGACTTATCAACTCGATGCCTTTAGTAAACTGGAGTTTTATCCCGATATGTTTTTATACTTGCGGAAAATTGCAACTGAACTGGATTATGAATTGGTAATGGTTACCAACCAGGATGGACTGGGTACTCGGGTTTTCCCGGAAGATACTTTCTGGCCCGTGCATACGCTGGTGATGACAAGCCTGCAGAATGAAGCGATCCATTTCAGTGAAGTGCATATCGACAGGACTTTGCCAGGAGAACATGCGCCTACACGAAAACCGGGTACAGGCATGTTGACGAAATTTCTGAACAACAGCAATTATGATATCCCGCATTCATTGGTGATCGGCGACAGGATAACCGATATGCAGCTGGCAAAGAATTTGGGCTGCAAAGGTATCTGGCTAAACATTGATGCAAGCCTCGGTTCTTCTGAAATAAAAGATACGATCGATGATTTGAAGAAAGAAGTGATCGTTTTAGAAACGCCGAATTGGTACGATATTTATAATTACCTGAAATTGCCTGCACGAAAAGTAGTACAGCAACGCAACACCAATGAAACTAAAATAACAGTCGCGGTTAATTTAGACGGAACCGGCCGGTCAAATATTAAAACAGGCATTGCATTTTTTGATCATATGCTGGAACAGCTTGCAAGACATGGCAATATTGACCTGGATATTGAATGTAACGGCGACCTTCATATCGACGAACACCATAGTATTGAAGATACAGGGATCGCATTGGGTGAAGCCATCGCGAAGGCGTTGGGTGATAAGAGGGGTATTGAACGTTATGGATTCCTGTTGCCAATGGACGATTGCCTGGCGCAGGTAGCTATTGATTTTGGCGGCAGAAACTGGATGGTGTGGGAAGCCGAATTCAAAAGGGAAAAGATAGGGGAGATGCCTACTGAGATGTTCTTTCATTTCTTTAAATCTTTCAGTGATGCATCAAAAAGTAATCTGAATATAAAAGCAGAAGGTGAAAATGAACACCATAAAATTGAATCGATATTCAAGGCTTTCGCAAAAGCTGTTAAGATGGCAGTGAAAAGAGATATCAATAATAATGCATTGCCTTCTACCAAAGGCCTTTTATAGCATGTTTTTTATTTGGGGAAATACCAAAATCAGAAATATTGAAAATAAACTATAATAGTAAAGATCTAAGTTCCCCGCTGGGAGACAGGGGTAACATCGCTATAATAAAATACAATGCGGGGAATGTACAGAGTGTACAATATGCATTGCAAAGGTTGGGTGCTGATTCATTGGTTACGGATGATGCAGCAATGATCCGCAGAGCATCAAAAGTCATTTTCCCTGGTGTGGGCCATGCCCATGCCGCCATGCAATATTTAAGGGAAAGAGAATTGGATAAAGTTATCGTTTCTTTGCAGCAGCCGGTGCTGGGTATTTGTTTGGGGTTACAATTATTATGTAATCATTCCGAAGAAGGCGACACCAGTTGCATGGGCATATTTGATACTGAAGTAAAACTTTTTAGGTCCGCTTCGTTAAAGATCCCCCAGGTGGGATGGAATACTATTTACGATTACCGCTCTGCGTTATTCAATGGGCAGGAAGAGAATGCTTTCGTTTATACGGTGCACAGTTACTATGCAGCTTTATCTAATGACACTGTTGCAAAAACAGATTATGGCCTACCTTACAGCGCGGCTTTGCAAAAAGATAATTTTTACGCGGTACAGTTTCACCCCGAGAAATCGGGAAAGACCGGCGAAACAATTTTAAAAAACTTTATACAACTGCCATGACCATTATACCAGCTATTGATATCATTGAAGGGAAATGTGTGCGGCTGACAAAGGGCGATTATGCACAACAAAAAATGTATAACGACAACCCGGTTGAAGTGGCCAAACAATTTGAAGCGGCAGGCATTCAGCGATTACATATTGTTGACCTCGATGGGGCAAAAGCTGGAAAGATTATCAACCTAAAAGTGCTGGAAAATATTGCGGCAGCAACAAATCTATCAATCGATTTTGGCGGAGGTGTAAAAACCATGACTGATGTAGGTAATATTTTTAATGCCGGCGCGGCAATGGTTACCATTGGCAGCCTCGCCGTGCAACATCCCGGATTATTGGAAGAATGGTTAATGGAATTCAGTGCAGAAAAGTTTTTAATAGGCGCCGATGTATTGAATGAAAAAATAAAGATCAGTGGCTGGCTCGAAGATGGGGGCACGGATGTGTTTAGCTTTATAGGCAAAATGATCAGTCTGGGGGCAACAACTATTTTCTGTACTGATATTGCTAAGGATGGCGTGATGGAAGGGCCGTCGATAGAATTGTATAAAAAGATCATCGCAGAACATCCTGAAATAAATTTAATTGCGAGTGGCGGCGTTAGCAATATTAATGATGTTAGACTATTAAAAGCAATTGGCTGTTCAGGTGTAATAATCGGTAAAGCCATTTACGAAGGCCATATCAGCCTCCGGGAATTATCAACTCTAAACTCCTAAATTTCTAAACATCTAAACGTCTAAACTCCTAAACATCTAAACTCCTAAACATCTAAACAAAACATCTAAACCAAACCACTAAACATCTCAACCTTGCTCACAAAACGTATCATCCCCTGCCTCGACATCAAAGACGGCAGAACAGTTAAAGGGATCAATTTTGAAAATATCCGTGATGCCGGTGACCCTGTAGAACTGGCCATTGTATATTCAGAACAGGGTGCGGATGAATTGGTATTTTTAGATATCACCGCAACCGTAGAAAAAAGAAAGACGCTGGTAGAACTGGTAAAAAGAATTGCGGCGAATATTAATATCCCCTTTACAGTAGGAGGCGGAATAAGTACGGTTGAAGACGTGTCTTTGTTATTACAAAACGGGGCAGACAAAATCTCTGTGAATACGGCTGCATTTAAAAACCCGCAATTTATCGCTGAACTGGGTAATGCATTCGGCAGCCAGTGCGTGGTGTTGGCCATTGATACAAAAAAAGAAGATGATGGTGAGTGGTATGTTTATTTAAATGGCGGCAGAACAAAGACTGGAACTAAAACAGTTGACTGGGCAAAGCAGGCGGTAAATTTAGGTGCCGGGGAAATCCTGTTGACGAGCATGAATAACGACGGTACTAAAAATGGTTTCGCATTGGATATCACTGCAACATTGGCTAATAGTTTACCCATTCCCGTAATTGCAAGTGGCGGCGCGGGAACAATGGAGCATTTTAAGGAAGTGTTTGAAGATGCCAATGCCGACGCTGCGTTGGCGGCAAGTATCTTTCATTATAAAGAAATTCAGATACCGGCATTAAAAAAATACCTGCAGCCTTTTGTGCCGGTAAGAATTTAAAATTATGATGCCATGATATTTACTGCCGCCATGGTTGCTATTGTTACCCTTATTTATTTAAATAAACAGGGGAACAGGGATATTGATCGTAGAAACCGGCTCGCTGAAAAACAGGATGGGTTAATTGAGATGATTCAAAAGCAAAGCAAAACAGAAAAAAAAGATACTGATGACAAATAAAACATCTATAACCCCCCTTCAGGGGACGGGGGCAGTTGATTTTAAAAAATACAGCGATGGTTTGGTGCCAGCAGTTATCCAGGATGAAAATACCGGTAAAGTATTAATGCTGGGCTTTATGAATGAAGCCGCCCTCGCAAAAACACAGGAACTGCAAAAAGTTACCTTCTTCAGCCGCACTAAGAACAGGTTGTGGACAAAAGGCGAGGAGAGTGGTAACTATTTATTATTGAAAGATATTAAAGTGGATTGCGATAACGATACCCTCCTCATCAAAGCCATACCGCAGGGCCCGGTTTGCCATACCGGCGCTGATACCTGCTGGGGGGAAACAAACAACAGCGATAATTTTTTATTGGAACTGGAACAAATTATTATTAACAGGAAAAATAATCCTTCAGATAAATCCTACACCAGTTCTTTATTTGTAAAAGGGATAAATAAAATTGCCCAAAAGGTAGGTGAAGAAGCAGTGGAGCTGGTGATAGAAGCAAAAGATGATGACAAAGATCTTTTTTTAGGAGAAGCTGCCGACCTCCTATTTCATTATTTAATTTTATTGCAGGCAAAAAATTTTTCGCTGGAGAATGTTATTGAAGTATTAAAAGACCGGCATAAAAAATAACACCGCGTATGTTGTTGAAATAATTACACTGTAAAACAGCTTATCGTTTTACACAATAACATTGCTATTTGAAGCAGCAGTGTACTAATTGTTATTGTTTTTACTGCCTGCCAGGTATACTTCCATCGTATCTTTATTTGAAGCATTGGCAATCCACTCCTTCACCAGTTCACTGTTAATGGGTTCATAAATATCCATTGGCAATTCCTTCACTGGTACCAGCATCAGGTAATGCGGCGCTACATATTCGCTATGATGGTCGAGCGTATAGCCCTGCACCTGTAAATATTTGTACCCTTTTTCCTGTAAACTGGTGATTGCTTCAGCTGTAAGCACCCGGTGATAGAGAAAGTTGTTTTTGATTTCGTTGGTCATTGGTTTCAATTTGTATAATAACAAACTGCGGCAAATAAAGTTTATATTTTTTTAGTGTATTGTACAATACTGGCTACGATCCCGCAAGCTGGCATAACACCAGTTATTGTATCTGGCAGATACCCGGAAGGTCTGTAACACCATCTAGCCCCAACACTGCGCGGATGATGTTCAATGATGCACAAAACTGTGAAACCCCGAAATAACCGGGATTGGGAAAAAATAAATGATTATTCAACGGCTCGCAATTCGTCACTTATCACGCCGGGGCTTTTCCGGTACTTACCAAAGGGCAATTTTAATAAATGCAGGTAAGCTTTCTTTGCAGGTTCATCCATAAAACTGTCTACACCAAATATAATTTTGGAAGAAGGAAGACGTTTGAACGTGCCGAACAACCTGTCCCATATACTCAACACATCTCCATAGTTGCAATCGGTATAAGGTTTTACATAATGATGATGCACATGATGCAGATTGGGCGTAATAAAAACCAAGCCAATGAATGCGTCTAACTTTTCAGGCAGCCGGTAATTGACATGTGCAAATACATTACTGATAATTTGAATCACCTGCCTTAATATCAATGCCCAAAAAACTGTTCCACTTATAAAGATCCAGAGTAAAGTAAAACAATTGCGTATCAAATTTTCACCCGGGTGTTCTCTCAATGAAGTGGAAGTATCTAATTGCAGGTCGCTGTGGTGTACCACATGAAACATCCAGAAACGTTTTATTTTGTGCATAAACACATGGTAAATATATTCACCAAGATCAAGGAAAATAAAGCTGGCAATAAAAAGCCACCATTGATTTTTTAAAAAGGGCAGCTGGTAGAAAAAGCCAAAATGATGTTTGGCTGTCCACTGCATGGTAGCGGCAAATGTAATGCCCACTACAACCTGCAATGGAAAATTACTGAAGATGAACTTTGCATTTATCCAGGCATGCTTCCATTTCTTTGGACGGATGCTGAGTCCTGCAAGCAGCTCCACATTCCAGCAGAGCAATAACATCCCTGTGATCAAAAAGAATTCTGCTTCCGACGAAGAGTACACTAAAAAATGAAGGAGCCGGTGCATAATGATTATATTTTTTTGAACGTCATTGTTTCCCCAAAAAGACTTACCAGCCAATAGCCCCTGACTTTAAGCTGGTTATTTTTATTGATCCAGCATTTTGAGCTCCACTCTTTTCCCGATTTGCTGTCATAGATAGTTCCATCTACCCATTCATCTTCATCTTTATCATAGGTTAATCCACTCAGTACTTCCATACCAACGATCTTCCGGCTGCGTAATTCCTTTTTAGGATTCTTTTCGTCCGTTCTTGTATTCCAGGGTTTGCTCTTGTCGTCGCTGTCATCAAACCAAATTACCCTCGCTTTAAACTGTTCCGCTTCTTTGTACACTTCTACTTCAATATTGTCCTCTTCACTCATCCATTTTCCAATTATTGCATCAGGATTTTTCTGCGCTTTACCCGGTAACGGGCAAGCCAGGGCTATTAAAAGGTATATGATATTTTTCGAGATAGACAAACGGTTTTATTTACAGACAAAGAGAAGAATTACAAGTGCAGGCCGTGGTTAAGCCAATGTTAATCGCGGGAAATTAAAAGTTAATTCTTTGATGACCATTGATAAATAAAGATAGCTGTACAAACTGCACAGCTATCTTTTATAAACAGCAGGTAAAATTACTCTACCGTAAAACTTACTTTATTATCACCCCACCATAATGTTACCCCACCATTTTTATTAATCATAAAACTCATTTTCTCTGCAAAGGGTTTTGCTTTTTCATCTTTGGCTGCTATCCTCAATGCGTCATCGGCTTCATTATATTTAAAAGCGCCCCATTGTTGCCAGGTCTTGTTGAAGATAATGGTCCAGTTATCCTTTCCCGATAAACTGAACAAACCATATTTACCTGCAGGCAATAATTTGCCATTTACTTTCACGTCTTTACTGGTTTCAAAAACTGTGGCTTCGTTTGCACCGGTACGCCATACGGCGCCTTCTTTTGGCTCCAGGTCTTTTCCAATTGTTCTTCCTTTAACGGAAGGCTGGCTGTAATCGATGCTTATTACTGCACCCGAAGCCAGCGTTTGTTTTACCATTGCAGGAGGGCTGGGTCGTTTGCTTTTGTCTTCCTGTGCATTACTGCTGATACTGGTAAACAAACCTGCAAGTAACAAAGCGGTGGTGAGTATTTTTTTCATATGAAAGTATTTTTTAAGTGAAAGGAAACGTAAGTTAATTTGTTTTATTCAATGCCAGTTCATACAAATATTAAATTTTGATGAACGGTGCTCCTGTCAGCCTCCCATCAGCTTATTCTTTTGCGCTATATATTCTTCATTGGTAATAGCGCCTCGCTGCAACAGGTCAAATAATTTTTGCAGTTCATCAGCGATCATTTGTTGTGAAGCCGCCCCTCCTAAACTGGGCCTTTGCGCAGCAATGGCCTGGGCCAGCTGCGTGGCCTGGCTGCTGATCTGGGTCCGCTTGTATTCCTCCTGCGCATGGGTAATGGTGTCCTTTAGTAATTTAGGATGATGAATGAGTTGATACTTCGTTTCCCCTAATTCCGCAGCCGTTTGTATATCCACGTCACCATAGCCAAAAAGCCGCCCCCAAACCGTTTGGTCATATTCAACGTTATTGATCTTATCCAGCGGGCTTTCTTTTGAATAACGCGTAAAGTAACCGCTTTCATCCACTACCCGCATGTTGGTAACGCACCAGAGGTTGTATTTCCAGTTGATGTATTCCACCGCAGGATACACCGCCGTCAATAAAATAATGATAAAGGCCATGCCGATATGATCGGTGTGCAGCCACCACAATAAAGCAATGCTGAGCAGCAGCCATGCAAATACGGGCAGCACTAATTTTATCCAGTGTTTACGGATGATGATCAGTATTTTTTCGTCGGACTTTAGTTTCGTTCTCATAAATAAAGTGAATTGCTACCGTTTATGAATAGCTGCAGGCTGTAGCCGGCAGCAAAAAAATATTACCAGATCCTTACCCTTAAACTATCGGCCCTGTACATTTTATAACCGGGCTTGATGTTGAAGGTTGTATAAAATTCATCCACATCAACAAAAGGGCCGTTCACCCTGTATTTAGCAGGCGAATGTACATCGGTAAGTAACCGGTTCCTCAATTGTTCTTCCCTTGTATGGCCCAGCCAGCCCAGCGCATAACCCATAAAGTAACGTTGCATGGGCGTTAAGCCGCTGATCATTTTATTCTCTTTAAACTGTTGTGTTTTTTTAAACGCTTCAATACCCAGTAAGATACCGCCGAGGTCGGCAATATTTTCTCCCAGTGATGCTTTACCATTGATATGATATCCCTTTACCGGTTCAAATGCATTGAACTGCCGGATCATTACATCGGCTCTTTTGGTAAAAGCAGCTTCATCGCCTTTTGTCCACCAGCTTATTAAATTTCCTTTTTCATCAAACTGCCTTCCTTCATCATCAAAGCCATGTGTTATTTCGTGGCCGATGGTGCTGGCCCCGCCATAACCGTATACCACCGCATCATCCAGTTCTTCATCCCTGTAACCGGGTACAGTAAAAATGCCTGCAGGTAAAACGATCTCGTTGTTACTAGGGTTATAATAAGCATTATAAGTTTGTGGGTACATATCCCATTCATCCCTGTCAACAGGTTTGCCCAGTTTATTAAAGTTGTAATTATGCCACCATAGCCTTGCCGTCATATAATTTTTTGCCAGGCTTTCTTTACCTATTTCCATAGAAGAGAAATCTTTCCATTTATCAGGGTAACCTACTTTACTTTTTATGGCTGCTAATTTCGTGTACGCTTTTTGTTTGGTACTGTCGCTCATCCAGGCCAGTTTACTCATCCTGTCTTTTAATGCGTCACGTATGGCTTCCACCATATTAGTATAGCGTTTTTTTGCGGTTTCGTTGAAAAATTCTTTTACATACAATTGTCCAAGCATTTCACCCATAGCCCCTTCTTCCATTTCGATAGCTCTTTTCCATCGGGGTTTTCTTTCTTTGGCTCCACTGAATAATTTCACAAAATTAAAAGCTTCAACACCGTAGGCATCGGGTAATACACCGGCCAGGTCACTGATCAAATTAAATTTTACATAACTTTTCAGCACATTGATAGGTGTATTAGTCAATACCGCATTCATGCCCTTAAAAAATTCCGGCTGGCCAACAATTACTGAGTCCACATTTTTTACGCCCATACTGTTTAAATACATTGGCCAGTCGATCTTATCCGACATTTTAGTAAGGTCGTTGATCGCCATCTTATTGTAATTTTTATAAGGATCCCTAAGGTCTTCCAGTTTACGGGATACGGTAGCCAGCCTGGTTTCCAGTGCCAGGATATTTTTAGCTTCAGCTAAAGCAGCCACGCTATCTTCCCCCGACCGCGTAAGTGTTTTGGTGATATACTTTATATATTCTTTGCGGATATTGACCGTAGCAGGATCAGGTTTAAAATAATATTCCCTTTCACCTAATGCAAGCCCACCCTGCCATAAGGTATAGGCCATCACATCACTTTTCTTGCTATCCTGGGCCACATACTCGCTGAACAGAGAATTGGAGCCGACCTTTTTAAAATCACTTACAGCGCTTAAAAAAGATTTGATATCGGTTATTGCAGTCACTTTATCCAATAAAGGCTGGATAGGTTTCAAACCATCAGCTTCAATCTTTGCACTGTCCATGGCCATAGTCCAGAAGTCGCCGATCTTTTGATCGCCAGTTCCCGCTTTCGCATTGCTTGCTGCCGCTTTTTCGGAGATCTCCCTCAAACGTTTCAGGTTTTCTTCAATCACCAGGTTACCGATGCCCCAGCTGGATTGTTCACCGGGAATAGGATTTCTTTTGATCCACCCACCATTGGCATAGTCAAAAAAATCATCACCCGGCTTGACGCTGCTATCAAGGTTAGCCGCGAGTATATCAGGTTTGGGCGCAGCCGTATCGTGGGTAATATTGGTAGCACTGGTGTTAGTACTTGTAGTGCTGCTTGTAGTACCGCCATTATTACAGGAATACAAAACAACGCTGGTTATTGCCAAGACAAAAAAATGTTTCATGTAAAATAATTTATCAATAAATATAAAGAATGATTTTGTGGTGCAATAATATTTTTGACAGGTGGGAACGCTACTGGCTTATTGCTTAATTTTGCGCCTTATTAATTATACATGACACCTCAACGCAATGAACGACTTAGCGCCGTATTGAATAAACGCCAGCCCGACCTTACCGTGGTACTGGAAAATGTTTTCGATCCCCATAATATCAGCGCTGTAATGCGCACTGCTGATGCCGTGGGCATCCAGGATATTTTTATATTGAACAATAAGATACCGCCACACCGAAAATGGGGTGCCAAAAGCAGTTCCAGTGCCGCCAAATGGTTAACCGTACACCAGTTTACCGATGCAGTTGAATGCTTTGCGGAATTAAGAAAACGCTATAAAAAAATTTATACTACGCATTTGAGTACTGATGCGGTTGGGTTGCATGAACTCAATTTAACCGAACCCGTAGCATTAATATTTGGTAACGAACACAGCGGTGTAAGCGAAGAGATCATCGCGATGGCTGATGGTAATTTTATTATTCCGCAGGTAGGCATTATCAAATCACTGAATATTTCAGTGGCTTGTGCGGTTACTTTATATGAAGCTTACCGGCAAAAGAATAATGCGGGGCATTATGATGCCATTAAGCTGGAAGGGGAAAGGTTGGAAGGGTTGAGGAATGAGTGGGGATTTTTAGAAGAGGAATAGCTATCTGAACGGCGATTTGTAACGATTTCTTGGATCAAAAAAATTTGAGTATAATAATCGAATAAATCTTTTAATTTTTCTAAATCCCCGTTCACACAATTTCCAATAACTTTAGCGCATCAAATACTCCATTATGAAGAAATTATTGTTTCCCTTCTTTTTATGCATGGTGCTCGCCGCAAATGCCCAAAATAAAAAACCGCTTGACCATACGGTTTACGACAGCTGGAAAAGCATCGGCGAACGCATGATCAGCAACGACGGTAAGTTCGTGGTGTATGCGGTAAATCCGCAGGAGGGTGATGGTGAACTGGTGATACAAAACCCATCTGCAAAATATAAAAAAGTAATACCAAGAGGATACAGCGCTGTTATCACTGAAGACAGCAAATATTTATTGTTTAAAATAAAACCCTTATTCCAGGATACCCGCCAGGCAAAGATCAAAAAGAAAACGCCCGATGAGATGCCTAAAGATTCGTTGGGGATAATGGAATTAGGACAGGATAGCATCTTGAAGATCGCTAAAGTAAAAAGTTATAAATCTCCCGACAAAGGCAGTGGCTGGATGGCTTATCTATTAGAGAAAACAGATCCTGTTACACCGAAAGTAAAAGCATTACCCGATTCTGCAACACAATTAAAGAACATGCTGCGGATGGCCGATAGTTTAGCAAGAATTGCTGACAGCATCCGTAACAAAGCAGCAGAAGTACAAGCAAAAGGCCTCGCTGTATTAATGGCAGCAAAAAAAGAAATTAAACCTGCACCACCAAAAACAGATGCAGAGAAAGTGGAAGAAGGAACCGAATTAGTACTGAGAAATTTGAATAATAGTACGGATAAAAGGTTTAAACTCGTCAGTGAATATTATTTCAGCAAAAAAGCCAATACGTTGATCATTGAAACTTCTGCAAAAAATAATGACAGCATTACTAAATCAACGGTGTTGTGGATTGATCTTGCAACAGGAAAAACGGATACTGTCCTCAAAAAATTCAATGATGCAAAGAGCTACGTGTTGAATGAAGAAGGTAACCAGTTGGCATTTGTGGCGGAGCGTGACAGTGTTGCAAAAGCATTGACCAAATTCTATAAACTCTATTATTACAGGCCTGGTGCCGATAGCGCAACAGTGATCGCTGAAAAAAATACCATCGGAATGAAATTGGGTAATACTATCAGCGAAAATGCAAATTTGATCTTTAGTAAAGACGGTAAAAAATTATTCTTTGGAACGGCAGCGATCAAAGCAGCAAAAGACACTACACTGGTGGATTTTGAATTGGCAAGGTTAGACGTATGGCATTACAACGATGATTATTTACAACCGCAGCAGTTAAAACAAGTCGACCAGGAATTAAAACGCAGTTATACTGCGGTGATAAAACCCGGCGATAACAAAATAATTCAGCTTGGCGCAGAAGATGCAGAAAGAATCTCGCTGCCGAACGAAGGCAATACCGACTGGGTGTTGGCAGAAACCAATAAAGGCAACAGGGTAGAAGGACAATGGACGGGCAATACAAAAACATCAGCCTATGTCATCAATACCAGCGATGGTACTAAAAAGTTAGTGCTTGCCAATGCGATTGCTAATTTCGATGCATCGCCGGCAGGTAAATATGTGTACTGGTACGACGCCGTAAAGAAAAATTATTTTACTTATGATGTCGTAACAGGTGTTACTAAAAATGTTACGGATAAAATTAAAGTCGCTTTATACGACGAAGAAAATGATGTGCCCGATTATCCAAATCCTTATGGTGTTATGGGCTGGAGTGAAGACGATAAGAATTTTTATTTGTATGACCGTTATGAAGTATGGAATGTACAGCCCGGAACGGCTGCAATGCCGGTAACTATTATCGATCCTGCAAAAATGCCGCGTAAAAATAAAATTTCTTACCGGTATATTGCTACAGACAGGGACGAGCGTTTTATCAGTATGAACAAACCAATGTTGTTTCGTGTATTTGATAATACGGGAAAGACTTCGGTGCTCGACCTTTCGTCAGTGAAAAATAATTTGCTCTATTTCAACAGGCCAACCGAGAAAAAAGTATTCGGCTTTCCTGCCAGGGCAAAAAATGACCAGGCGTTTATCTATACCAAAGAAGATTACTGCAATTCCCCGAACCTATATTACAAAAGCGGGGTGGCAGATGGCGTAGTATTGAGTGATATCAATCCCCAACAAAACGATTTTAACTGGGGAACCGCGGAATTATTCAAATGGAAAACCTATAATGGAAAACAGAGCAGTGGCATTATTTATAAGCCCGAAAATTTTGATCCAAAGAAAAAATACCCGATGATCAGTTATTTTTATGAAAAACTATCTGACGGTTTATATGGTTACACGCCACCTTCGCCTACACCCAGCCGTTTGAATATTCCATTTTACGTTAGCCGTGGCTATATCGTTTTTGCGCCGGACATTTCCTATACAACGGGGCATCCCGGTAATGATGCCTACAATTATATTGTAAGTGGAGTGAGGGCCATTGTAAAATTAGGTTATGTAGATAGCGCAAAACTTGGCCTGCAGGGACAAAGTTGGGGTGGTTATCAAACTGCCTACCTCATTACAAAAACAAAATTATTTGCAGCAGCATGGGCTGGGGCGCCCGTGGTGAACATGACCAGTGCGTATGGTGGTATCCGCTGGGGCAGCGGGCTTAACCGGCAGTTCCAGTACGAAAAAACGCAGAGCCGTATCGGGGCAACGCTTTGGGAAAAACCGAATCTTTATATTGAGAATTCACCCCTCTTTCATTTACCCAATGTAACTACACCGCTGGTAATTATGAGCAATGATGCGGATGATGCCGTACCCTGGTACCAGGGAATAGAATTCTTTACCGCCATGCGCCGCCTCAATAAACCTGTTTGGTTATTGGTGTACAACAATGAAGCGCACAACTTAATTGAAAGAAAGAACCGCAAGGATATACAAATACGCGAGCAACAATTTTTCGACTGGAAATTAAAAGGGGATAAACCTGCTAAATGGCTCACCGATGGTGTGCCGGCAATACAAAAGGGAATTGACTGGGGATTGAAAGTGGAGTGATCTGTAGGAAACACCTGCGGTGCTTTTTTGAGAACGCAGGTATTTAGGATAGTTAAGATTTTCGCTGATGGATCATAACTAATTATAAATAGCTTAAAAATCCGCGTTGCATATTAATTTGCCGCAGGCGGCTTATCAACAGGAAAATATATAAACATACTAGTTCATGGAAATTAAGAACAATGCGCCCATCCTGACCGTAGAAGGCCTGAATGTTTTTTACGGCGATCTGCAGGCGGTAAACCATGTAGCCTTTGAAGTAAGGGGAGGAGAGATCTTCGGTTTACTGGGCCCTAACGGTGCCGGGAAAACGAGTAGTTTAAGTGCTGTTGAAGGGTTGATCGTTCCGCAATCCGGAAACATAACTGTAGCCGGTTTCAACACAAAAGATAAACCATTGCATGCCCGCGCCAATATGGGCGTACAATTACAATCTACCAGTTTTCAACCCGAACTGCGGGTAGGTGAGATCATTAAATTATTCGCGGGCATACATGCCATTGATATGCCGGCAGAAAAATTAAATGCCCTATTGAGTAATATCAAACTCGGGGATGCTGTAAATAAAAAATTCGGGCAGTTATCAGGGGGGCAGCAACAACGTGTTTCGTTGGTAATCGCAATGTTACACGATCCGCAATTGGTGATCCTGGATGAACCTACAACCGGCCTCGATCCGCAAAGCCGGCGCCAGCTTTGGGAACGCATGGAAGACCTGCGCACACAGGGACACGGCATCCTGCTCACCACGCATTCGATGGAAGAAGCAGAAGCTGTGTGCGACCGTATCGCTATTATCGATCATGGCAAAGTGATTGCTACTGACACACCGCAGGCATTAATGGATAAGCACCGCAATGATGCGGAAGTGATCGCCGCCTCACGCAAAGGAAAAATAACTTTGGAAGATGTGTTCATCGGCCTTACCGGCAAAACTGTTCGTTCATAAAAATTAACTCATTATGCAAACTGTTATACCTACTACATCAAAAGCAATCGCTTCATTATTACGCGCCGACTTCACCACGCAGTGGCGTAACCGCCGTGCTGTAATTCTTATCGTGCTGGTGCCCGTTATTATCCTCAGTTCCTGGAAAGGATTGGTAGATAAATTAGGTGGCGCCTTTGTTTTGTCTAACTGTATTACCATTGGCCTCACTGCCATCGGTTTAATGGGCTATGCCAATTCGATTGCCCGTGACCGCGAGAAAGGCGTATTTCAAAGATTAAGAGTTGCACCGGTATCTTCCTGGTCCATCATGTGCAGCCGGCTTTTGGTGCAGCTGGCGATGATACTGATTGTTACGATTGCGGTTTTTGTGGCCGGATTTTATATTGATAAGATATCCATAGAACCGGCTGGATACTTACTGGCTGCAATAGCCGCTATTGCCGGTGGTGCTTTATACCTGAGTATAGGACAGGTAATTGTTGGTCGTATACAAAATCCGGAGACAGTAAATTCCACCTGCCGCCTGGTGTATTTCGCTTTCATCATGGTAGGCATGTTTGGCGAATTGGGTATGCTTGGTGCCGAAGTAACAAAGATCGTAAGATGGTCGCCTTATGGCGTGGTGCGCCGTATTGTTTCTTCCAGCCTGCAGCCCGCACATTGGAATAGGGATGATACTACGGCGTTGCTGATCACATTTGGTTATACCCTTGTGTTTGCAATTCTGGGTATCAAGTGGTTTAAGTGGAGCAGTAAGTGATGATTGCGATTGATAGAGAAATCTTAAGTATATTAAATTAATCAAAATGTTCCTGATCCATAAAGCCAGTAACGAAGACAGTAGTTTGCTTTCCCGGCTTGCTACACAAACCTTGATGGAATCGCATGGCCATAGTGCACCCGCAGCAGACATGGAAAATTATATTGGCGAAAAATATACCGTTGCTGTTTTCAATGAAGAATTAAATGATCCGAAAAATATTTACCATATCATTTACCATGATGGTAAACCAGTGGGTTTTTCGAAGATCATTTTCAATGAACCATATGCCGGAAGCCCGTTGCAAAATATCACCAAGCTGGATAGGATCTACCTGCTTAAAGAATTTTATGACCTGAAATTAGGACAGCAGCTTTTGCAATTCAATCTCGATCTTGCCAAACAAAATGACCAGGTCGGTATGTGGTTGTATGTGTGGCAGGAAAATGAAAGAGCCGTTAAATTTTATACAAGGAACGGCTTTACCGTTATCGGCGGCTATGACTTCCATGTTTCTGCTACACATTCCAATCCCAATTACCATATGCTGCTCCGGTTTTAAAAACAAAAAAACCTTCTTTCGAAGGTCTTTCATGAGATTGTACAATACCTTGTTTAAGAGGTAAACGGTTTTTCGGGGATTGGATCTTGTTTTTGTAAGGATGATGGGTATGCATTGGATATATAGAACACCAAGATGCGGGTAAAAAAAATGCTGCAAAGTAGCAGGCGGAAGCAATAACCTGTAGCATAACTACTATCGGGTAGTAGAAAATCACCCAACAACGGTTCTGTAAAACCAGAAGCCTCGTATTACTTTTGTTCCAACGCCCTCCTCTATTGCCTTGATTTTTTTTGTATATTTATAAACAGCTGCAGACAAATCGACCTCACCCTTCTAAAAATAATTTATGCGACGATTAACCGTTTTATTAATCCTTTGTTTTGGCATCAGTTGTTCGACTTTAAAAAAAATAAATAGCGGATCAAATTTTTTAAATGGCGCCTGGATACCGGTAATGCAGGAAATGGCCGGTGGGGCATTGCCGATGGCGGCTTACCAAAATTATAAACTCACGATCAATGATAGTGTGTACACCTATGGTACGCCCCAAACGGACCGGGGTATAATTATTTATGATAATGGTAAAATGGATATTTATGGCAGGGAAGGTGTTAATATAGGTAAACATTTTACCGCTATTTATAAACTGGAGAATGCAGAATTGACCATCTGTTACAACTTATCCGGCATGGGTTATCCTGCCGTATTTGAAACAAAAGACCACCCATTATATTTTCTCTCCGTATTCAAAAAAGAATCCACACAATAGAGCATGGCAAAAAATAAAACCGTAGCAACAACTGGCAGTATTGCTGCTTTTGTACAATCAATCAGGGATGAAAAAAGACGAAAAGATTTTTCGGCGATTATGGAACTGATCAGTAAACATACTAAGCTGGAACCAAAAATATGGGGTACAGCTATTGTGGGTTTTGGTACCTACCATTACAAATATGATAGCGGCAGGGAAGGGGATGCACCTCTTGCAGGGATGGCATCAAGGGTAAATTCAATCACGCTATACCTGGGTTCGTTTTTCAATGATAGAGCAGAACTGCTTTCTAAATTCGGTAAGTATAAAGAAAGCGGCGGCTGTATTCATATTCAAAAACTCGAAGACATTGATACGGGCATCCTGTTGAAAATGGTTAAACACTCCATCGCACACAGGAAGAAAGAACATGCGTGTTGATAGCTAATTATTAATGCTGCTCATTCTTCCATCCATTGCATACCCATTTTTTTTATATCGGCTGCAATGTTATCTATAAAATTAAACTGGTCGGCAACGGGTTTAAAAGCCGACAATTGCCTTTGTATATCACTTTCCAAAATGCCCTGCTGCAATTCTTTTTTTCTTGCCTCAAGCAGTTCCTGCATGTGTTGCTGAATGGCATTGTAGGGCAATCCTTCGGGAGCAGCAGTTTCGGCCGGTAGGTCGGTAATGATCTTTTCCGCATCTTCCAGCCGGGCAGTAACGGTATTGACCAGGGGCATAAAATCCTTTGAGGATATTTTTAGTGCCTGTGATTGTACATAATAAGAAAGTGTAGCGATATGCGATGTGAGCATATGATTGAGAACAACAAACTCATGCAATGGCCGGATATTTTTCTGTTTGCTTTTTGGCTCGGATAACATGCGGGTGAATGCATCAGAAAGATTGGCCAGCGCTACAAAGGCATTCTTCCTGCTGAGCTTGTATTGCGTATTGGTGGCCGTGTTGCCGGTAAACGCACCGGCAATAGTTTTAAAATACGCTTTATTGCTTTTGACCGCTTCCAGCATATAATTACTCAACTTATCCTGTTCCCATGCCGGCAGCAAAATAAGATTTGCTAAAAAAGCCACTGCGGAGCCAATGGCGGTGTCGGTTACACGATCAGTAACAATCGTTTTAAAGCTGGCGTTATTCAACAAATGAAAAAGTACCAGTATATAGGGCGTCATAAAAATTACACTGAGCAAATAGTTGGTACGTATTACACTGTATGTGCCCACCATCAGCAAAAGCATGATCACAAAAAGTGCATCATTATTTTTTATAAAGTATAACAGCACGATGCCGATGGCAGCGCCAAGTATCGTGCCGATCAGCCGTTCGTAATTTCTTTTTTTAGTAAGGCTGTAAGTAGGTTTTAAGATCACGATAATGGTTAGCAATATCCAGTAGCTATGCCCCACCGGTAGTAATAATGAAATAATAAAACCGGCAAGGGTAGCAATGCTTATTCGTACCGCGTGCCTGAAAGTATTGGAGGAAAAGGAAAGATTATCTTCTAAAAGTTTCCAGTTGATGGATTGGTGCGTAACGAATTGATCATAGTCAGAGGGTGCCGTTTTCTTTTGTGAAAGATTTTTATCATAAGCAGTATACAAATGCAGGGTATGAATACGCCCGGCAATATCATTTATGCTGTTGAGTATATGCCGCATGCTGATAAAGCTGTCTACATTTTCCGCGGTACGTTTGGTATCCCTTAAGTTGTTGAAGTAGGTGCTGGTATTATTAATATGCGTTGCCAGTAAACCATCTTCTTCAGATGTGTTACCACTTTTTACTGCAATACCGATCTTATCCAGTTCATTTGCGAGTTCCAGTACCAGCTGACGGTATTGTTCCAGTATGCCATCTTCATTGAATGCATCATGCAACGCCTTGTAATCATGGTAAGAGGTCATTATCCGTTCAAAAAGATCAACACTGTCAGTGAACATCATCAGTAATGTCCTCCCCGTTATTGTAGACTCTTTTACAATATCACGGCTCTTGAATAATAATTCCCTTACTAAATTTTGTTCGCCATGCAGCACGATCTGCTGCTCCATCATTTGTTGGTAGGTCTTTTCATAGTCCACTTCTTTTCTATAAAAAGATGCCCTCACTCGCAGGTAATCCGCCGTAGCCATGATACAATCTCCCAATGCCTGCTGTGCTAATTTATAAGGGCGAAAATTATAGATCAATAAACTCAGCAGGCTGTACCATACGGCGCCGGCAAATATATAGCCGGCGTTGATCAGCAGGTCCCAGCCCTTGTGGTGATCACTCATATTCAATATCATAATCAGCAATGCAGAAACACCCACGGAATTTGCCCTGCCGCCATATACCGCGATCATGGAGAAAAAGAAACAGGCCACTACGATCAATGCCCCCAGTGCCAGGTGATAGGGCGCCGCCAGGCCGGTGAGGAATGCCATTATTGTATTGATCACAATACAGGCAAGCATGCCGTTCTTACGGTGTTGTATCGGGCCGGGCGTATCAGTGATGCTCACACTCATAGCACCCAATGATACCACGATGCCAACGGGCAATAAATTAAAATAGTTGAGGGCCAGGGCAGGCAACACAATACCCGCGGTAATGCGTACACCGTCACTAAGATAATGGCTGTTGGTAAAACTTTTATATTCTTTGATATAATCCATTAGCGAAGGCATGCTTTTTCCAGGGCAAAGATAGTTTTTCCCCTGCTGCAGGCTGAAGCTTAATTATACCCATGGCAGGGTATAAATTTAGAGGCAACCCAGCATTATATTTGATATCGAAATTGATGCTGTATTTCTTACCAAAAAAATAAAAAATGCTGAAGTGTAAATTATTTTTCCTTTTCACTGTCCTGGTTTTTTGGATGCACAGTAATGCACAAACCGCACCGGTAAACGATAAAAAGGAGATTGTTAAGGCAAAGGTAGAAGTGCAAATTACAGATATGACCCAAAGGATAGATGATCATCATTTTGTAAAGGCTGAAGAAAAAGAATTATTACAGCAGTTGGACGAGGGGGAATTGTCCATGATCGAGGACTATAGCAGTAAAAGCGATTATCCCATTTGTATCAGCGACCTGATGAAGAATAAGGACTTTAATTTTGCTGATTTTAAATTGTATAAGATAGCCGATTTTGAAAATGTTGATGCTGATTATAACGCCTACAATCTGGGCCCGGCTACCTGTGCCATTATTGAAGTGACCCAAAAAGATAATAAAAAAACTTTTGCCAGGTGCAAGTCTGCGTTTGATTTCTATATCGTGATCAATGTATGGGGAATTAAGGAAATAAATGGGGGAAAGAAAAAAGCCGATTAACCTGTTGCTGAAATTAAACAGTTACCGCATCAGCTGATCCCGAATAATAAACATACGAAAAAAGACGGGTTGCTGCCTGGTGGGTTATAAGAATGTTTCTTTTAAAATAGTGACACAAACCAAATACATGATGAACCCAATTTTTTTTAATACGATTCTGCGGTACCAAAAAAGGCTTCCGATAGATTTTTATGGATTCGGTGCATCGCTTGCAGATGATCAAAGTAACTGGCTTTCCCTTGCGGAGAAAACCAGTTGACCGTAACTTATTATTCTTTTTTTCCTCCTCTTGTAAGTGCTACGATCAGTAAAATAAAGACCGCACCACCAACGATCCATACCCATGGCTGTGCATACCATTGGCTATCGTTGCCTTTATTTAAATTAAGGTTAATATCTACTTTTTTATCCTGGGCAAAAGTCAATAATGAAGAAAACATAATTGACATGGATAATAATATCCTGGTTTTAAAATTTCGCAGCATTTTCATTTCTTTAAATTTAAGTGGTGATTGATGGTTATATAGATTTTAAAAGGGGTTAAACGTTTTTCTCTTTTACTTTTTGGCCATTTTCTTTACCTTTCTTTTTCATTACATTGCCGGCTTCGTCGATAAGTGCTTTCATTTTATCTTCACCTTTTTCCATTTTTATTTCGTAAGCCGTCCTGTTTTTATCGTTCTCTTTACTTACAGAGGTCACCGTATACCCGGCGAATTGCGCTTGTAATGTTTGATTCACCGCATCGGGCAGGTTATTATTACTAAAAGTTGATACCGTTGATATCCAGTCACCGGAAGTGGTATACCACGACCAGTAATCTGTTGCATCAATAGTGTAATTGGCGGCATAAATGCTGGTATCAAGCACAGGCCATCCGGTAAGGTCCCATTCAATATCTACCGGTTGCATCGACTGATCGAATTTTGTCCATTCTACTTCTTTTGCAGCTGGGTATTTTTCTACAAATTTTGTTTGAATAACAGGTGCTACTTCAACTGCTCTTACACTTTTTACTCTTTTATAACTATTTTCAGTTGTGGTAACTACGGAAGTGTCTTTAACTTTACTGTTGCCAGCATTACCTGGGTTATTACAACTTGTTGCTGCAACTATAACAAGCAGCGCAAGGTGGAACACAATTTTTTTCATATTTTTCCTATTGTTTAATACTCTTAACACATAATTATGCCAGTTAATTAAACAGCATTTTTCGTACTAAGCAGTTGATATTAATGAAACTACTGTTACTGACTTGAGGAATTGTTGCCTCATTTGTAGAATTATGGGAACACGATCGGTCCTAAATAATACTAAACTTATAGGGCAATAAATTGTAAAGCTGACGACGGGGATACCGGAGCCGATAAAAATTAAGTATGCAGCTGTAAAAAAATACAATTTTATATATGGAGTACAGCTTACATGCAAACGGTCCTATGTTTTTTTGGGATGGCGAAATAAAACTGGTTATTCAATGGCAAAATTGCGTTGACGTGGCAGCAGGGCATTGAATTTGGTTTTACAGATTATATTGAAATGAAGTACAGTAAGCTGTGATACAAAAAGCCGCCCCGCTTTAAGTGGGACGGCTTTTTGTATGAGCTCAATTAAAATCGTCATAATTTTTTATTGGGTGCAAATGCATCACCCTTTAAATATTTATCTAAGAACGCTAAAGTTTTATTTGCCGTAGTGACCTGGTTCTCTTTTTTTGTGAAACCATGCCCCTCGTTGGGATAAGTGATATACTCCACCGGTACATTATTCTGTTTTACACCTTCTACTATTTCCTTGCTCTCTATCGGTAACACCCTTACATCATTCATACCCTGGAAAACCAACAATGGTTTATTTATTTTTTGATAATTGTATAATGGCGATATGTTTTTCAACCTTACCGAATCAGCAGAATTTGGATCACCCATTTCTTCATACAAAGCCTTTTTAAAAGACTCCCAATAAGGTGGAATACTGCGCAGGGTGCGTATCCAGTTGGCAACACCAAACTGGTCGACACCAACTTTAAATTCATGGGGATGAAAAGCCAGTGCTCCCAAAACCATACAACCGCCATAACTGCCGCCTTCAATACCAATTCTTCCTGTATCAATATAATCCTGTTGCTGCAGCCATTTTTTTGCCCACACACAATCTTTCAGGTCACCATTGCTATGGTCCCTGTTATCTAATTTATAGAAGGTTTTACCATAGCCGCTGCTGCCGCGGTTATTTACGGCAAGTACGGCATAACCATGGTTCACCAAATGCTGAATGGCATTGGAAAAACCAATCCTCGACTGACCGCCGGGCCCGCCATGGATCCATAATAAGGCCGGAACTTTTTTATCTTTTGATGCCGTAACCGGCTTATAATAGATCGCAGGAATCTCTTTACCATCAAAGGATTTAAAGCGGATTACGGTTGCACTTACCAGGTCGGCAACATCCACTTCCCTGTTTAAAGTTTGGGTAAGTTGCTTCAATGTTTTGGTTTCAAAATTATAACTGTACAAATTATCCGGGCTGCGGCTGCTGCCTACCGTTAGCAGCATATTTTTTTCTGATGGTGAAATAATCACGTTCTTTACGTCTCCATCTTTTATTTCAGGAAAGTCAACCGCTTTGCTGGTAGTGTGGTCAAATAATAACACTTTGTTCTTGCCATCTTCATTGATAAAAATCGTATGGTATTTTTCATTTTCACTGATCGACATGCCGCTGACATCCCATTCAGCAGTAAAGATTTTATCCGCTGCCCCGGTATGGATATTGTATTTAACGAGGTAAGAAAATTCACTCCCGTCGTTGGTGATATAATACATGATACTGTCATTCTTTTCAAAACCTGTAGCATTCCAAACCGCTTCATGGTCATTGCTGAGGCGCTTCATGGTTTTGGTATTTTTATCATACAGGTACAGTTCATTTTTATCTGTAGTGATCGATTGGGTTAGTGCAATATACCTTTCCGACCTGCTGATATCATTTACAGTATAACCGGAATCATTTTGAAAAAAGGGGGTAAAGTTCCAGGTGGCCGTATCAGCTTTCCAGATGTCGAAGAATTTCGGATTACGTTTATTGCTGCTCATGAAAATGGATTTCTTATCGTTACTCCATCCAAATACATTGTTGGCGCTACCTATCCAGGGCGTGATATCTTTTGCCATAGTGTCTCCCGGGGACTGCAGGTAAATATGGGTGTTTTCATTGCCACCCTGGTCGGCGCTGTACAGGTATTTTATACTCCCTGGTAAATAATCAACAGGATAAAAAGATTCTTTCACCGATCTGGTTAATGCGCCCATTGTGGTATCGGCAATACTTAACTCGTAAACGTTACTGATGCCGGTGGGATTGGCGCCGGCAAGTATTTTGGTTTCGTCAGCATTAAATGCAGCGCCGTTTATACTCTTATTATTGTATAACTGTTCGGCACTATATTGTTTTATTACAGTGCGTGCAGCAGGTTCGTCGGTACCATTATTACAGGCAGCCATCAATACCAGCAAAGCTAATAGCGGGAGCGTATTTCTTCTCATAACAGGGTTTTATATGGGTTAAGGTAAGATTTGTTTGGCTTTCAATAAAATATTTTCTTTTTTATTTCGAAGGCAGTAGTAACTTACTATTTCTTTAATCGGTCCCTTTACAATTAACTATTTAAAATAACTGTTATGAAGAAAGTAATTTTTTCGGGCTGTATTATTGTCTTGTTTGCATTGAACATAACGGCACAGGTAGATGCAGGCCTGTTTCGTTATCCCGATGTATCAAAAACACAGATTGTTTTTAGTTATGGCAATGATATCTGGATAATGCCCAAGCAGGGCGGCACTGCAGAAAAATTAAGTTCACCACCGGGAGTGGAAAGCTTTCCGAAATTTTCTCCTGATGGAAAAACCATTGCTTTTACCGGCAATTACGATGGTAACCAGGACGCCTATACTATTGCAGTAAACGGCGACGTACCGGTTCGTTTAACTTCTCATGGCTTCCCCGATCGTGTAGTAGACTGGACGCCTGATGGCAAACGTGTATTGTTTGCATCAGGGCGTGAAAGTGGCAGGAACAGGTTCAATCAATTTTATACGGTTGCAGCAACAGGTGGCCCGGTAGAAAAACTGCCTTTTGCCTATGCAGAATTTGGTTCCTATTCACCTGATGGAAAACAGATGGCCGTTGTTTTTGTTTCCCAGGCATTCCGGAACTGGAAAAGATACCGCGGCGGATGGAAAGCCAACATTCACCTCTTTAATTTTGCCAGCAACACCTCCGAAGATATTTCGGCCGGCGAAGTTGCAGGAAACGAATTTCCCATGTGGAATGGCGAATACATTTATTTTTTGTCTGATCGCGGCTCCGAATTACGGATGAACCTCTGGAGGTATTCCGTAACCACCAAAAAATATGAACAGCTTACCAATTTCAAAGATTATGATATTCACTTTCCTTCTGCAGGGCCCGATGATATTGTTTTTGAACAGGCAGGAAAACTATGGCTTTTTTCTTTTGCAACACAGCAAATTAAAGCCATAGCGGTAAACCTGGTAACAGATAAGGCTGCACTAAAACCGAAATCAGTTGCTGTGGACAATTTCATACAACATGCCAATATCAGCCCGGATGGTAACCGTGTATTGATGGAAGCAAGAGGAGATATTTTTTCTTTGCCTGCGGAAAACGGGTTTGTAAAAAATATTACCCGAACTACGGGTGCCAATGAACGTTACCCGGCATGGTCACCCGATGGTAACAGCATTGCTTACTGGAGCGACCAGTCGGGCGAATATGAATTGTGGCTGGCGCAGGCGGGTAAAGAAGAAGCGCCAAAAAAGCTCACCAATTATGGAGGCGGCTTCCGGTATAATTTGTATTGGTCGCCCAATAGTAAAAAAATAATTTTTATCGACCAGGCGATGAAAATAAAAATGTATGATATAGCAACCGGCAGTACGTCAGCAATTGACCAGGCCCTTCGTTTTATGCATGGAGGCTGTGAAAACTTCAGCGGAAGCTGGTCGCCCGACAGCCGTTGGTTTGCCTATAGCCGCGACCTCAATAATTATCATAATGCAGCATTTATTTATGATGCGCAAAATAAAAAAACACAACAGGTGACCGACGGGTTTTATAATTGCGGCAACGCAGCTTTTGATACAGAAGGAAAATATTTATTCGTTACTACCAACCAGCTTTTTTCACCCTATTACAGCGATATCGACAATTCTTTTATTTATGGCAACTCCACGCTGATCGCTGCGATCTCTTTAAAAAGATCTACAAGGTCTTTATTGTATCCCAAAAATGATACGGTTGCATTTAAAGCCGATGAATTACCCGTTGAAAAAAAGAAAGATACGGTGGCAAAAAAACCTGCTTCCAATGCCATGGATATCGACTTCGACGGTATACAGTCGAGGATGGTGATATTGCCATTGGCATCGGGCAATTATGGAAACCTTTCGGCAGTAAAAGGTAAAATTGTTTACCAGAAATTTCCCAACCTGGGCAGCGGTGATGATGTAAAGCCGGCACTTAAATTTTATGATATCGACAAGCGGGAAGAAAAAACCATTGCAGACAATGTCGATAATTATATACTCTGTGCCAACACCAATAAACTCCTTGCACAAAGGGGCAGCAATTTTGCCGTGATAAAACCCGAAGAAGGGCAAAAAATGGATAAGGCACTTCACCTGAATGAAATGGAAATGATGGTAGACCCTATGACCGAATGGAAAGAATTGTTCACCGATGCATGGCGCATGGAAAGGGACTATTTTTATGATCCCAATATGCATGGTGTTAACTGGAACACCGTAAAGGACCGCTATTTAAAAATGATAGAAAGCGCTATCACCCGCGAAGAAGTGGATTTTATCATTGGGGAAATGATCGGCGAACTGAATGCTTCGCACACCTACCACGGTGGTGGCGATGTGGAAAGGCAAAGCAATAAAGCAGTGGGCTATCTTGGCGTAGATTGGGAAACTGCGGGAAATTTTTATAAAATAAAAACCATTATCCGTGGTGCCGCATGGGATGCGCAAACCCGTTCATCCCTGGACGAACCAGGAGTAGAAATTAAGGAAGGCAGTTACCTGCTTGCAGTAAACGGCATGCCGGTTACCACTGCACAGGAGCCATACGCTTTCTTCCAGGGGCTCGATAATAAGACCGTTGAGTTAACCTATAATTCTACCCCTTCTTTTAGCGGTGCTGTTACAGTTAATGTAAAAACAATGAGCAGTGAGTATCAACTGCGTTATTTAGCATGGGTAGAAGCTAACCGTAAACGGGTAGACGCAGCTACCAATGGCGATGCCGGTTATATTTATGTACCCAGTACCGGGCAGGATGGGCAGGAAGAACTGGCGCGTCAATTCAATGCGCAATGGGATAAAAAAGGATTGGTTATAGACGAACGTTTTAACAGCGGCGGGCAGATACCGGATCGTTTCATTGAAATGCTCAACCGAACACCATTAGCGTATTGGGCTACCCGTGATGGAGCAACCTGGCCCTGGCCGCCTTATGCACATTTTGGTCCAAAGGTAATGCTCATCAATGGCTGGAGTGGTTCAGGCGGCGATGCTTTCCCAGATTACTTCAGGAAGAAAGGGTTGGGCCCGTTGATCGGCGGAAGAACATGGGGAGGCCTTATCGGTATCAGTGGAATGCCGCTGCTGATGGACGGTGGTAATATTACCGCACCAACTTTCCGTATGTATAATCCGGATGGCACCTGGTTCAAAGAAGGCCACGGTGTTGATCCAGACATTCCCGTTGATGAAGACCTTGGTTTAATGAGCAAAGGAACCGACCCGCAACTGGAACGTGCCATTACAGAAATAAAAGCCGCCTTAAAAAATAAAGGATACTCCCCACCCAAACAACCGGGTTACGAAAAAAGGAATTAAAAAATAAAGCCACTTTTAAAAGTGGCTTTATTTTTTATAACAGGATCATGATAGCATAATTGAAAAAAAATTACCACTCATAAAAAACGGGGGATGGTATTTGTAAGAGTCAATACATTTGTAGTGGTTGTCCTAATTAAATGTGTATCCCGACATTAAAATATTACGCATGAAAAATTTATCCCGCCGTTCTTTTTTACAAAATATCGGCATAGGCGCAGGTACGGCCGTAGTTGCAACATCGCTGCCCGCTTTACTAAAGCCATCCGGTAAGCCGCCATATGCAGGAAAGAAATTGAATATTGCCTTGTGCGGTCTTGGCCGTTATGCGGGTTATCTTGCCGAAGGCATAGCCATCGCACAGTATTGCCGCGTGGCCGGTATTGTAACGGGTACGCCTTCCAAAGCGGTGGAGTGGAGTAAAAAATATAATATCCCACAGCAGAATATTTACAACTACCAAAATTTTGATGAAATAAAAAATAATAAAGAGATAGATGTGGTGTATATCGTGTTGCCCAACTCGATGCATAAAGAATTTGCCATACGAACCGCTAAAGCCGGTAAACATGTTATTGTTGAAAAGCCCATGGCTATCACTGCTGATGATTGTAAAGAAATGATCACTGCGTGTAAGCAGGCAGGTGTGCAGATGGCAATCGGATATCGCCTGCATTACGAACCTTACAATATGGAAATGAAAAGGCTGGGGCAGGAAAAAGTTTTTGGACCTGTGCGTTTAATAGAAGCCTCGCTGGGTTATAAAACCGGCGACCCAACGGAGTGGCGTTTGAAAAAAGTATTGTCCGGCGGCGGCCCATTAATGAATGTGGGCATCTATTGCGTACAGGCAAGCCGTTATATTTCAGGCGAAGAACCGGTATCAGTTACAGCGCAGTTTGGCCCCATCACCAACAAAGAATTATTTGCAGAAGTAGAAGCCTCCATTACCTGGCAACTGCAATTTCCGGGTGGCGCACTGGCCAATTGCAGCAGTACCTATAACTGCGGCATCGACCGTTTGTTTGCATCGGCAGATGAAGGCAACTTTGAATTAAGCCCTGCGATCAGTTATGGGCCATTCAAGGGCAAAACCAGTAAAGGAGAATTGAATTTTCCGCAGATCAACCAGCAAATGACCCAATGCGATGAAATTGCAAAAATATTACTCAACGATAAACCATTGCCCGCCCATATCACCGGCGAAGAAGGGATTAAAGATGTGCAGATAATGCAGGCCATTTACGAAGCTGCAAAAACAGGGACGAAGATAAGCCTGGTATAGCCTCAATCGGCAAGGGTGCAACAAGAGTAACGGAGGAGCGGGCTTAACCTTTATAGCTGTGCCCTTTGAAAAGCTCAGGTCACAAACGATCAGAACTGTAAACTTCCCCCTTGCAAATTATCTTTAGTGAGTTCCCCTTTGGAGTGCTTAGAACACCCATCAACGTAACGTTCCACCGCCTTCTTTAAACATTCTTTTTGGGAAACATGGGAATAATGTAACATTTTGAAGGCATTTTGTAACAATGCCTAGTCGGCGCCGGGGTAATTTTAACAATCTGTGCCCTATTGAGAAACGGGGTTAATTTGGTATTATTCAATTTTAAAAAAAAAACTGTGATCTTAGTTAAGCAAATATATTTTGCTGTCATTTTTTCTTTTTTGTTTTGGGGCTGCAGTGCCAAAAAAAAGAATCTCCATTTTAATGACTCCAGCCGGTACGACCTTGCTGATCCCGTTGTTATCAAATTGCCACAGGCATTAGACGAGATATCGGGCATTGTATATTATCCAAAAGATACTTCCATTTTTGCTATCATTGATGAAGACGGTTTGTTGTTCAAGATCGGGCTGGATAAAAAGCAGGCTATCAAAAATTGGAAATTTGATAAAAAAAGAGATTTCGAAGACCTCGTGTTACGCGATAGTACTTTTTATGTGTTGGTAAGTAACGGCGATATCGAAACCATTCAATTTGGAAAGAATGACACTATTGTTACTAATCTTGCCAGGTTCCCTGATGCAGATAAAAAAATAAATGAATTCGAATCTTTGTATTGGGATGACAGCCTGCATCAACTGGTACTGTTGTGCAAGAATTGCGAGGACGATGGCAGTAAGACCGTAACTGCATGGGGATATAATATTTCCACCCAGCAATACAGCCCTGCAATATTCACGATCGATATGATGCCGATTGCTGAAAAGATCGGCGAACTAAAAACGAAACTGAAACCTTCAGCCGCCGCGATCAACCCGGTTACTGATGAATTATATATGCTGTCTTCAATAGAACATTTATTGGTGGTTATAGACCGAAAGGGGACACTCAAAGAATTATACCACCTCGATCCAGCTCTTTATAAGCAAGCGGAAGGAATGGCGTTTACGCCGGCAGGTGATTTGATCATTACGAACGAATCACACGAAACCGGCGCTGCTACTGTTTTATTGATAAAAAATAAAAATAAATGAACGGGAGAAAAATATTAATGGGCATTTGCGGACTGTTGGTTTTACAGCAAGTGCAGGCACAGGACAGCATACAGGCAAGAATTGTGTTGATAGGAGATGCGGGTCAATTGACTAATGGCAGGCAACCTGTTGTGGCAGCAGCGAAGAAGAATATACCGATGGATAAAAAAACTACGGTTATCTTCCTGGGCGATAATTTATATAAAACAGGTTTGCCTGATAACAGCCTCCCTACTTATGAATTGGCAAAAGCGCCGCTTGATTCACAGATACAGATTGCGGGAACCGGTAAAGCGAAAGTATATTTTGTTACCGGAAACCACGACTGGGGCGGTGGAGGTGCCACGGGGTTTGAAGCGGTGATAAGAGTACAATCGTATATCGATTATTTAGGTAATGAAAATGTAAGCATGCTGCCCCGCGACGGCTGCCCGGGACCGGTAGAAGTAAAAATAAATGATGATATTACATTGGTGATGATGGATAGCCAGTGGTGGTTGCACGAATATAATAAACCCGGTATAGAATCAGACTGCCCTTATAAAACCAAGGCGGAGATACTGGTTGCGCTGGATGATATCCTTTCAAAGAATTCAAAAAAATTGGTATTGCTGGCCTTTCATCATACTTTAAGAAGCTATAGTATTCACGGCGGTTATTTTACCTTAAAGCAGCATATCTTTCCTTTTACCGATGCATTCCCGAATTTGTATATTCCATTACCCATTATCGGTTCGGCATACCCGCTTACAAGAGGCGTGTTTGGAACTTCAGAAGACCTGAAGCATCCATTGTACCAGGATTTGATCCATTCTGTGGATGGCGTAGTAAAAGGCCATCCCAATGTGATCTTTGTGGCAGGGCATGATCATTGCCTTCAATTGATCCAGGATAGCGGTCACAATTATATCACCAGTGGCAGTGGTAGTAAAAGTTCAAGGGTTTCAAAAGGAAAGAATAGTTTGTATGCTTCACCGAGCACCGGCTTTGTAACCCTGGATATTTCTACAAACAAAAATGTGCAGGCCAGTTTTTACCTGGTAGATGGCGATTCCGTAAAAATGGATTATACCAACCTTATTCTCGATTTTAAAAAGATCCCTTTACCTGTGGCAGATACTACTAGGCAACCGGATTATAAATTCAAAGACAGTGTAGTAATCTCTGCAAGCGAAAGGTATAAAGACAATGTGGGCTTCCGGAAAGCTTTCCTCGGCAGGAACTACCGAAAAGAATGGGGTACGCCGATAGCCATGAAGGAATTCAATATCCGAAAAGAAAAAGGTGGCCTTACAATAAAAAGCCTTGGTGGCGGCAAGCAAACAAAGTCATTACAGCTCACCGATAAAAATGGTGCAGAGTGGGTATTGCGTTCCGTAGATAAGGATCCTGAAAAAGCATTACCGGGAAATTTAAGGGGAACGCTTGCACAGGACATCGTGCAGGATATGATCTCTGCAAGCCATCCTTATGCACCGCTGGTAGTGGCTGAATTGGCAAAAGCAGCGGGCGTGATCACGCCTGAACCCGAATTCTTTTTTGTACCCGCCGATCCCGCACTCGGGCAATACAGCGCCCTGTTTGGCAATACTGTAGCCATGCTGGAAAACCGAAATCCAGGCGAAGGTTTTGTAGATACCAAAAGCACGGGTAAGGTGGTTAATAAAATGCTGGAAGATAATGACCACCATATCGACCAGCAAAAAGTATTAAATGCCCGTTTGCTTGATATGCTGATCGGCGATTTTGACCGTCACGCCGATCAATGGAAATGGGGCACCAGTGATACCGGTAAAGGAAAATTATATTACCCGGTGCCTAAAGACCGCGACCAGGCATTTTTTAATTCGGATGGTTTGCTTTTAAGCTTTCTATCAAAACAAAAAATGCGTTTTTTGCAGGGATTCAAAAAAAAGTTGAAAGATATCAATGGGTTGAATTATGTGGCAAGGGATTTCGACCGCTTATTCATGAACAACCTGGAGGAGAAAGTATGGGACAGCATCACCAGGCATTTTCAATCCACGCTTACTGATGAAGTAATACAAAATGCGGTAACTAAATTTCCGGCGCCTATAGCAGCATTGGATGCAAAAAAAGTAGCGGATAAACTGATCAGCCGCAGGGATGGCTTATTAAAAAATGCGATCACCTACTATAAGTTCCTTTCAAAGTCAGTATCCGTTACCGGTAGCAATAAACCGGAATATTTTCACCTTAAAAAAAGCCCGGACGGCAAAGGCCTGCAGCTGATCGTATATAAAAAGAATAAAACCACCGATTCGGCATCGGTAATGTATAGCCGCGTTTTTGATGAACACATTACCAAAGAGCTTATCCTGTACGGTTTGAACGGCGATGATAAATTCGAGATAGATGATGATGTATCATCAAAGATCAAGCTACGGATAATCGGGGGAAAAGGCAATGATACTTTTAACCTGAGGGGCAATATCCATAATTTTGTTTACGATCTTAGTTCAGAAAAAAATGTATCCATAAACCTGCACAGGACCAATAAAGAATTTTCCACCAGCCCGGCTGTAAATGATTACAAGAGCACCGGTTTTGAATATACCAAGACAAAATTTCCCCAGCTCGACCTGGGCTATAACGTAGAAGATAAATTTTTAGTGGGGCTGGGATTTTCAAAACGTACCTATGGTTTCAGGAAAGAACCATATGCAAGCGACCAGCGGTTGGTAACCTTGTATGCACCACACCAGGGCGCCTACCAGGTAAAATATGATGGTACGTTTAATAAAATATTCTTTAAGCAGGACCTGGTGATTCATTCGCAACTGGTAAATCCATCACTGAATAATTTTTTCGGGTTTGGCAATGAAACCGTATTGGATAAAAGCAAGCCACTGGAATTTTACAGGGTGCGGTATAAATATATTGAGGCCGATGTGATGTTACGGAAAAGTTTTAATGATATCATTAAGTTCTCGCTGGGCCCGAGTTATTACCATTACTGGAGCAGGTACGATGATAATCAAAAACGCATATTGGGCAACTCCGCTGTTATTGGCAGCGATTCATTGAATATCTATGGCGTAAAAGAATTCCTGGGGTTAAAATCAAAACTGGATATCACCTATATCAACAACGAAATATTTCCCACACGGGGTATCACCTGGTACAATGAATTTACAGGTTTACGCGGATTTAATTCTAATACACATGGCCTTACCAAATTAACTTCTGATATGACCATTTATGCCAGCATACAGGATGCGTCAAGAGTAAGTGCGGTATTGCGTTTTGGAGGTGGCCATATTTTTAGTAAAGGGTATGAATATTTCCAGGCATTGAATTTGGGGGCTAATAATTATTTAAGAGGATACAGGAAAGACAGGTTTTCTGGATCGTCGATGGCTTATTCCAATACAGAACTGAGGTTCAAATTATTTAAGTCCAAGTCTTACCTGCTTCCGGGCGATGTGGGCATCATGGGTTTTTATGATTTAGGAAGAGTTTGGGAGCGAACACAAACTTCGGGTAAATGGCATAGTTCTTACGGGGGTGGGTTGTATTATCTTCCTTACAGCCTGGTGATGCTGTCTTTAACAATGGGCTATTCAAGTGAAGATCACCTGTTCAATTTTACACTGGGCACAAAATTTAAACTTGTCTTTTAATTATTAATATGGACTCGAATAATTTTTATAAGAAAACAGAGCAGTACGTAACGGCATTATTTAATGATCATGCTAACCCTGCATTAATCTTTCACAACCTCGACCATACTAAAAACGTAGCCGAGCGGACAAAAGAAATTGCAGGCCATTATTATGTGAGTGAAAAAGATATGCTGGCGCTATTCGTGGCGGCATGGTTTCATGATACCGGCTATCTTGTTACCGATCCACAGCACCATGAAGAAAAAAGCGTGGAGCTGATGAAGGAATTCATGACACAGCACCAGGTTGATGACGAAGCCATACAGCGCATAGAACAATGCATATTAGCTACCAGGTCCCCGGTTAAACATGAGAATTTACTGGAACAAATAATTTGTGATGCGGATTCCTATCACCTGGGTACTAAGGAATTTGAAGAAACCAATAAAAAAGTATGGGATGAATATAATTATAAAGGCACCCCGGTAACTGAAAAAGAATGGGCGGTTAAAACGCTGGAGTTATTGGGCAAACACCGTTTTTTTACAAAATACTGCAAAGACCATTTGGATAAAAGAAAAAGTAAGAACATGAAGAAGATAAAAAAAATAATTGAGGACGAAGACAAAACAGAGTCCCACCTGCATCTCGGTAATATGGAGAAAGATAAAACTGGCATGATGTCGAAAGGCATTCAAACTATGCTGCGTTTAACTTCAGGTAATCATTTTCACCTCAGCGATATGGCCGACAGTAAAGCGCACATTCTTATTACTGTAAATGCGATCATCATTTCAGTTATCTTAAGTGTACTGCTGCGCAAACTCGAAGAAGCGCCGCACCTGACCATACCTACCATAATATTTTTAACGGTGGCCGTAACCACGATAGTGCTTTCCATTATTTCTACCAGGCCCAAAGTGAGTAGTGGTACCTTCACCAAACAGGATTTACTCGATAAAAAAATCAATCTCTTGTTCTTTGGTAATTTTTATAAGGTTTCATTTGAAGAATATAATGTGGCCATGAGGGAAATGATGAAAGATACGGATTACTTATACGGGTCACTCATCAAAGATATTTATACATTGGGCACCGTGCTGGGCCGAAAGTATAAATTATTACGGCTGGCGTATAATATTTTTATGATCGGCATAGTTGTTTCGGTACTGGCTTTTGCCATAGCTGTTTTCTTTTTTAATACAAGTTCAAAAGCTGGAATAAGCCCGTCACCGGGTTCGCCTTTTTAATACATAATGCTATGCTGCATAACAGGGATATCAGTTGGTTGGGATTTAACTACAGGGTGCTGCAGGAAGCGTCTGATAAGCAGGTGCCACTTTACGAAAGGTTGAAATTTCTTTCTATTTTTTCGGCTAACCTCGACGAATTTTTCAGGGTGCGTTACCCTTACGTGGTAGCGTTATCCACTTTAAAAGAAAAAACGATATTAAAAGCTGGGTTGGAACCGGATGATAATTTGGTTGAAAAGATACAGGATGAAGTGAACCGGCAACTGGATCATTTTGGCAATGTGCTGACACAGGAGATTATACCCGAGTTGAAAGCCAGCAAAATCGTTTTTTATTATAACAGTGAAATTAAACCCGAACATATTGCGGAAGTAAAAGAAATATTCCTTTCACATATATTGGCTTTTTTGCAGCCGGTAATCCTGGAAGGTGATGGGGACTCGGCTTTTTTGCCCGAAAATAACCAGCTCTATTTTGTAGTTACGTTAAAAGTTCCGGGTGATCGATTGAAACAGGCCATAGTAAATATTCCTTCCGGTAAAGTGAATAGATTTTATATATTGACTGCCCTGGAAGAAGAAGCGTATGTAATTTTTTTAGATGATATTATAAGAGAAAATATCAGTTACCTCTTTCCTAAACTGGAAGTACAGGCTGTTTACAGCATTAAGTTCAACAGGAATGCAGAACTTAATCTTGCAGATGAATACAGTGGTAATCTTTTGGAAAAGATAGAAAAGCAATTGAAGAAAAGGGCAACCGGTTTGCCTTCAAGATTTTTATATGAAGCAGCAATGCCGCGTAACCTGCAGTTATTTTTAGCAGCGGCATTTAATGTGCCCTACGAAGATATGTTTGCCGGAGGAAGGTACCATCACCTCAGTGATCTTGCCGCTTTTCCTTCTTTCGATAAAAAAATGGATGCGGCAAAAATGCCACCGCTTACTTCAACTCCTCTAAGCGATAGCGGTAATATTTTTATGGCAATGGCAAAACAGGACCTGCTGTTGCATTTACCTTACGAGTCTTTTAACCCGGTATTATCTTTTTTTAACCAGGCCGCGGTTGATGCAGACGTAACCGATATCTACATCACTTTATATAGGCTGGCATCCGAGTCTCATATTGTAAATGCATTGATCAATGCCGCGAAGAATGGTAAAAATGTAGTGGTGTTTATAGAATTAAAAGCAAGGTTTGATGAAGCCAATAATATAAAATGGAGCAGGGTAATGAAGGAAGCGGGCATTACACTGGTATACAGCCTGCCACAGATAAAAGTGCATTCCAAGATAGCGCTGGTTAAAAAGAAACTGGGTAATGATGCCTTATCTTATGCCATCCTGAGTACCGGTAATTTTAATGAAATAACTGCGCAGTTCTATACCGATCATGTACTGATGACCTGCAATGAAAAGATCATCAGCGAACTGGTATTATTATTTCGATTTTTGGCAAAGGGCCATAACGAGATCGGTGGTACTAAAATAAAATTCCATGAGTTATTGGTAACGCAGTTCAACCTCGTGGATGAACTGGAGAAACGGATCAACAAAGAAATAAAGAATGCAAAAAATGGATTACCGGCAAGGATAAGGATAAAAGTGAACAATCTGGAAGAACCAACTGTAATCAACCTGCTGTACAAGGCAAGCATGGCCGGTGTAACAATAGATCTTATTGTGAGAAGTGTGTGCTGTATAGTATCAGGCATCACCGGTATGAGTGAACATATCACCGTGCGCCGTATCGTTGACCATTTTCTCGAACACACCAGGCTATTCATTTTTGGTTGCGGCGATGATGCAGAGGTATTCATGGGATCGGCCGACCTGATGACGAGGAACCTGCATCACCGCATAGAAGTTTGTACGCCGGTAAAAGACCCCCGCTGCAAAAAAGAATTACTTGATTATTTTGAAATGCAATGGGCAGATAACAGCAAGGCCGTACAGCAATTACCCGACCAGCAATATGTAGCGGTGAATGGCAGTAACGGGCATAAAATCAATGCACAATCCAGTATTTACCAATACCTGAAACAACGGATATGAAATCGTTAGATGCCTCTTATTCTATCTTTTCGGTAGTGGGAAAATACCGGATGCGTTCGATATTTTATATTGCTGTTTTCTGGACCTGTATAGATTTTTTGGTGTTGATTTTAGTAAAAGACGGTGAAACACAAAGCCCTTTTCATTTTATTTTGTTCAGGGAGATCGCAGTTTTTATCATGAGCCTTGTAATGGGCTACCTGTTCGTGTTTACTTTAAAAAACGTTTTTCGTACCAAGCCGCCCCTGGTAAATTTTATTTTTAAGAGTATCATTTTATTACTTGCCGCCTTTATCATGAATTTCCTGGTGCACTTTGTTGATACCGTAGTGATCAATGGCCGTAACGCAGGAATGGCAGCGCAATCATTTTTAAACGACGGGCTTCAAATTAAATTGCTGCTCCGGCATATACTATACTGGCTGATACTTTTTGTAATAACACAATTATATATCGAGATCAATGAAAAATATTCTCCCGGCGTATTCCTTGATATCATCCGTGGAAAATATATACAGCCCAAGGTAGAGAACCGCATCGTAATGTTCCTCGATCTTAAAGATTCTACACCGATAGCCGAGAAACTGGGGCATGCCGAGAATTTTAAATTTATCCGTGATTTTATTTTTCATGTTTCCATGGCTTTGATAGAAAATGATGGCAGGATCTACCAGTATGTGGGAGATGAGATAGTGGTATCCTGGCCTTTCAGTAAAAAAAATACACATAAATGTATGGCAGCGATCATCGCTGCAAGAAGGAACCTGCAGAGGAACGGTAACCTTTTCCGCAGAAATTATGATATCGTTCCAGAATTCCGCATAGGCATTCATATGGGTGAAGTGACAGTGGGGGAGATCGGCGTTATTAAAAAAGACCTTGCTATGAGTGGCGACACCATGAATACCACTGCACGTATCCGGAGTGCCTGCAATGAACTGAACCAGAAATTCATTATGTCGAAAGATTTTATGGATAACAGCGACCTTACCGAATGGCAGGGTGAAAGCCTGGGCATCGTAGACCTTAAAGGAAAAGCAACCGGTATAGAATTGTTCTCGCTTAAAATATAAATCAATAACATTTATGCTGAGCAAATTCAAACATAGGGTGAAGAAGATGCCCGAAGCTATTGCACTGATATCAGCAGAGATTGTTATTGTATTCCTCGTATTTTTTATTGCGCTTACATCGCTTGTTTTTTTAATAGAAGAAATTTTTTACGATAAAGAAAATAATTTTGATGACCAGGTATTTAATTTCCTCTCGCATCATATAAGTCATTCTCTTACGTATATCATGCAGGCCTTTACTTTTTTAGGTTCGCAATTCTTTCTTGTACCTGCATGGCTATTGGTATTTGCGTATTATATCTTTATAAAAAAAGACAGTTGGAATTTTATTAAGACTGCCATTATTGCTACCAGTAACATGCTGCTGATGTTTGGATTAAAACTTTTATTTAACCGGCCCCGCCCAATGATCCCGTTGCTGAAAGAAGTACCGGGCCTCAGTTTCCCCAGCGGCCACGCCTTTATGAGCCTTACTTTTTTTGGCTTCCTGATTTACAAAACTTACGTTGGTATAAAGAATGCCTGGTTAAAATGGTCCGTTATTGCCTTACTTTTTTTTACGGTAATAATGGTAGGCGTAAGCAGGGTATACCTGCGTGTGCATTATGCCAGCGATGTTTTGGCGGGTTATTGCTTTGCCATTGTATCCGTAACTATACTTTTATGGTTATTACGCAAGGTAGAAAAATACAATGCCAGGAAGATACCTTATCATTTAAACGTTACAAAAAACGAAGCCGACCCCTTGTTAAGAAAAGTGGGTTAGATTGTACCTGGGCAGAATAAAAAGAAATTTTTACTGTCATTGGATTTGATGCATTGGGTAAGTGGGCGAATGTAGACGACAAATTGCCACCTTACCAGCACACGCATACCCTTACCAGTACCAAAGCGCAGGGTTTTCCGCATGGTTCGGTAATCGGCGACAATAGTTATGAGAATGTTTGGAAGTATATGATGCTGGACGAACTGCGATAATTTGCCCAGCTTTTTATTTGGGTTTCTTGAGCTGCTGCTGCCAGGTAACAGCAGTTTACTGCGCGGCAGTTGCCATATTGCGCATTCGTGCTACTCCTTTTGGTTAAGTGTAAATAGGGGTTAACCTAAATGTTTTTGTATCGTTTCTATAAAAGTACCGGCTCTAAAAGGTTTTTCTATGTAACCGTCTGCATGTACTTTTTTACTGATGTCCTTAATATCTGCATTGGCAGAAAATACTAATACAGGTATTTGTTGGGTGCTTTCATTTTGCTTGATCATTTCAATTGCTTTTTCACCACCAATCTGGGGAATCCATAAATCCATAAGAATAAGATGAGGATTAAATGTTTGAATATCAGTTAGAATATTTTCGCACTTAGATAAAGTTTCTACAACATAGTCATACTTTGATAAAATAGCTTTACATAAAAATAAAATTTCTTCATCATCATCGTAAATAAGAATATTTTTTTTCATATTGATTAAACCATGTTAGTCTTTAACTTTTTTTTTAATAATTTATAATGGTACCGTAAAATAAAAAATACTTCCCTTATTAGGTTCGCTCTCCACCCAAATTTTACCGTCGTGCCTTTGTATAATATTGCTGGATATATGAAGCCCGATACCCAATCCCTGGAAATGTACTGCATTTTCCTGCACCCGGTAATACCTGTCAAAAACTTTATCTAAATGCTGACTCATCATCCCAACACCAAAATCCTGGACTGACACCTGGATTTTTCCAGGCTGTTCTTCCACTTTAATAAATACTTTATCAGCATTGGGTGAATATTTTACCGCATTGCTTAATAAATTAATCATTACCTGCTGTAGTCTTTCCTTATCGCCTTTTATTTGGTGTACACTGTTCCCGGTTTTTTGTAAGCTATGATTTTTAGCAGTAAGCTGAATGTCTTCAATGGCTTCATCCACCATTTCATTAAAATCAAACGTAGATATATTATAATCCAGTTTTCCGTTTTGTATTTTACTTACGTCTAATAATTCTGTAACTAAACTGTGTAGCCTTTCTACTGCCTGATTAGCTTTATTAGCATATAAAAAGGTTGTTTGGTTTTCTTTACCCAGTTCCGACAGTAATAATTCAAGATAACCTTTTGCAGAAGTTAAAGGCGTTTTCATTTCATGGCTTGCAATACTGATAAATTCATCTTTTTGCTGTTCATTTATTTTCTGTTGGTGAATATCTGTAAAGGTGCTGATCCATTTTAAGATTTTATTTTCCTGATTTAATATTGCTATGCCATGCACTAAATGCCACAGATATTCACCATTTTTATTTTTTAATCTGGCTTCAGCCTGGTAAGGCTTGCCGGTTGCTAAACTTTTTTTCCAGGGCTCCACCATTCCCTTCATATCATCAGGATGTACCAACTGTTGCCATGATGCTTCAACATGCGGATCAAGACCTGAATAGTCCATCCACTGACGGGAAGCATATTCGTATTCACCCTTCTCGTTTGTAATCCAAATTAATTGTGGAATTGTTTCTGCCAATGTGCGGAAACGTTCTTCACTTTGACTTATTTTTTCTTCTGCAGTTTTCTGTTCAGTGATATCAACACTAATCCCGGTGAATGTTTCAGCTTCGCCTTTATCGTTGTAATAATATTTTCCAACAGAACGTATCGAACGGATAGTATTATCATCAGCTTTATTTATTCGATATTCTACTTCATAAATATCATGATTAACTTTTGATTCTTCAATTTTTTGGAATGCCAATGCTTTGTCCTCCGGCACAATTACTTTATGCCAGTCTTCATAAGTGAGGTCTTCACCATTTTCATCATATCCCCACATTATTTTATGCATCTTAGACCACTCCAGTTTCGATAAGCCGATGTCTAAAGACCAAATGCCAACTTTTGCCGAATCAGTTGCCAATTTTAAATTGCTGGCCAATTTTTTTTGTTCCGCTTCGTTTTGTTCAATTTGTTTTTTTGCCTGCACATAACCCGTTACCTCTGTACCAATAACCGTTACGCCGGTAATCGTATTATCCACTTCTGTATAAGGTTGAATAACAACGCTGAAAAAACGCTCTTCGGGTATTCCGTCGTTCATCAGGATAGCCCTGTTTTCGTTGAATGTGTAAGGTATGCCTGTTGTAAAAACATCGTTTAATTGCTTCGTGAACCCCTGGCTTGCCAACTCCGGCAACACCGCAAACAAAGGCTTGCCTACAATATCCTGTGTTTTCCCCCAAATTTTAAGCAGCGGTTCGTTCACTAAGGTGACTACCATATCGGCTCCTTTCAAAATACCGATTGACATGATGGATTGCGAAAGGATATTATTGATACGCTTTTCGCTGTCTTCAATTTGCTTTTTTGCCAGCACCTGCTCTGTTACTTCAGTGGCTAACGCTGTTACACCCGTAATAGAATTATCAGCATCCCGGTAGGGTTGATACACAAAATTGAAATAAGTTTCCACGGGTACTCCATTGCGCACCAAAATGGCTTTGGTTTCGAATGCTTCGTAAGCCACTCCGGTGGTGTAAACATCGGCAAGCAGTTTTGGAAATACCTGGTCTATTAATTCCGGTACCCCTTCCACCAATGGTTTGTTCAATATATCTTTTCCTTTTCCCATCCCATTAAGCATTTTTTCATTGGCAAATTCTACTACCAAATCCGCTCCCTTGAAGATGGCGATTGCTATAAGAGATTGCGAGAGGATATTGCTGAAACGCTTTTCGCTTGCTTCAATTTTTCTGATGGCAATTGACTGTGCTGTAATATCCTGGAGCGTTCCGTTAAAACGATAAGCCTTTTTATCATCCCCAAACCATGCCCGGCCTTTCGCTCTTACAATACGATCCTGTTTTGTCGCTGGATTCTGGATACTGTATTCAATATCATACAAGCCACCCGATTCGTATTGTAAAGTTTTTTTTATAGCATTCGCAACACGGCTCCTGTCTTCTTCAATAATCACAGCTGTAGCCAGCGTAAGGTCAACCTCCATTTCAGTCGGCAGGCCAAACCAATCTTTAAGCCGGTTATTGGCAATAAATTTATTGGTTTGCGGATTTAGATCGAATGTGCCTAATTGGGTGGCTTCAATAGCAAAACTCAGTTGGTCATTACTTTCTTCTGATCTTTTAAGATTGTTGACTTTCTCCGTGGTTTCAATAAGGGTTAAAAATACGCCCGCTGTCTGGTCGCTTTCGTTTTTAACCGGGCTAAAACTGAATGTCCAATACGCCTCTTTCATTGCTCCTTCCCGATATATCGGAATAAACTGGTCTTCACTCCAGGTAGATTCATCATTATTAATTACCTGGTCAATTGAAGGTTTTAAAATATGCCATGTTTCATTCCAGGCTTCTTCGCCTTTCATCCCCAATATTGCGGGGTGTTTTCCATCATTACCCAGGCTTAAGCGGTAGGCGTCATTATAAAAACAAACCAGGTCGGGTCCCCAGTATAAGAACATCGGAAATTTCGAGTTAAGCAAAATGCCAAGGGTAGTACGAAGGCTTTGTGGCCATTTATCTGCAGGGCCAAGGGTGGAAGATTCCCAGTTGTATGCCTGCATCAAAGCACCCATTTCGCCGCCACCTGAAAGAAATTGTAAATTTTTAGTCATCGAATTTTGTTTAATAGCACTGTCAAAATAATTTTTTTGATTACCTGCAGGAATGATTTTCCCCAAAATTCGAGTGCCGTTTCAATAATTGTTTCTACAATGAAAGCAGGGGTAATAAATGTGTTAATGAGCACCGGTGCCTGCGATATAAGGTTACGGAATTTAGCTTCATTTGTTTCAGTTTCATCACCTGGCCGTATATGCATTCCATGTCTGATAATTTCCTAAAGGTATACTTAATTTGTTTTTCTATGATGTCTTGTAAATGATTTTTAACGCTTGATTTTTTTTGTAGTATGGGTTCATTTAGGAATGATCGGCCAAATGCATTTTTTTGCAACAGCAATAGCATCAATCCGGGAACAGCCTGATAACTTTTACAAACCTTCGTTTATAATGATCCGTAAGTCCGCTGATAGTTACCCCGTTTGCCCGCCCCGAAGTAGCATGAATAAATTTCAGGGTATCGGCATTCGCTGTTACAATACCCATATGCCCCACGGTTTCAATAGAATCTACCGTACCGGTGAATAAGATCAGATCCCCTTCCTTTGCATTTATTAAATTAATTTCTTCGCCCACGTTGGTAAAGTCTACCGAGGATCTGGGCACTTCGATATTAAAATGGTTAAAGACATAAGTAATAAAACCTGAACAGTCAAATCCACCTGATGGGTCCGTTGAAGCATATTTATAGGGAATACCGGTTAAGGTCTTTGCAAAATCAACCAGTTCACGCCGGTTAACCCCCTTGATAGTTGGATGCATTGGCAGAACCGGTATCGCTGGTTCATTTGAGATCCGTTGCGAATCAACCGGCAGTATAGGTTTCACGGTATCCGTATAAGCCGTTGTGGTATCCATATTGCCATCCACGTTAACTACTTTATTTGACCTGTTACAGGCTGCGCTGATCAATGCAATAAAAAAGTACCTTGTAATTTTTCCCATAAAAAATAGGACATAAAAATAAACAATATTATGGCTGCATACCTAAGATAACATGGGCTGTTATTGAAAACAATGGCTATTTTCTATGGTATATTTTGTTTCAGAAAGCTGGTGGTAACAACGGCCGCGAACTCACCATTCAAACTTGCCAAGGCAGTTTCATGAATAAGTTCCGCGGGATAATTTTGTCCTTCCAAACCTTTTTTATCGAAAGTTGCTGTGGCGTCAGCAACAATGAAAGTATCGAATCCGAGATTCCCTGCCATTCTTGTTGTGGTAGATATGCAATGGTCAGTGGTCAAACCAACGATAACCAGTTTTGTGATCTTTGCATTGCGCAATTGTACTTCCAGGCTGGTACCAATAAAAGCACTGTTTACATTCTTTCTAATAACAGGCTCGTCGTTGATGGGTTTTACCAGGTCTTTGAAGGCGTTCCCTGCATTGGTTGAATGCAGTAAAGATGCCGGGTTTGAAGAGCAATGCTGAATATGAAAAACGGGGAGATGATGGTCTCTCCAAAGCCTTAGCAATTCTCCTGCATTTTCTTCGGCGTTTAAATTATTTCTTTGGCCGCCCCAGTATGCAATATTGTCAAACCCTTTTTGAATATCAACCAGTATTAATGCAGGCCTGTCTGTTTTTGTAATGCTCATTTTTATTACGCTGATTTTTATTGGATAAAACCGCTGTATCATCACAACAGTTGTTCAAAATAGCCACCTATCTTTTTTTCTTTATCTACAAACTGCAGTTCTAAAATCCAATGTCTCTTTTCGCCATTTGTATCCAGTAAAAATATATCATGGTGATTATCCGGGTGAATATCCAATTCCAGGCTTTTAGGATCTGCAGGTTGTTCGTGTGGAAATTTACCCAGGATATGCCCTGCAATTTCACCGTCAAATGCCCAGCCATATTCATTGGCGCTTTCCACACAATATTTAAACAGCCGGGAGGCTTTTAATGTTGTTTGCTGTTGAACCCATGCCTGTATTTCATACCATGCTTTCTCTACATCATGCTTTAATTGTAGCTTCGTGGCATCATTACCTAATACATAAGTTCTTCCTAAATCCGCTTCGTAACCTTCTACTATTGGCCCAAAATCAATAAATAAAATATCATCTTCCTGTATTATTTTATCGGGAGGGTTTTCGCCGTAAGTGGCCAGGGTATTGGCACCGGTTCTTACAATTTTCTTATGCCAGTGATTGGTGATACCAAATTTTTCTACAGCCAGGGCAGTGATTTCCGCCGACAATTGCGCTTCTGATTTACCGGCAATTATTAAATGGTTCTTTTCAACAGCCCCGAATAACTGTATCGTAATTTCCTGTGCGTGGGATAGTTTTGCCTTTATCATTTTAATTTATTTAAAGTGGCAACAAAAAAAATGAATTCAACCCAACTAAAAGTTAATGTAGATTAACTTGCCGTATTTTTTTCTTTAGCTTACTTAAAAACTGGGGGGTTACGCCTGAATAGGAGGCGATGTCTTTTTGGGAAAATCGTTTTTCGGCGTAGGGTTTCTTTTTAAGAAATAACAAATACCTTTCTTCAGCCGTGGCGGATAACATTAAATTTATCTGGTCTCTTTGAGCAATGTACGCATGTTGAAAAAGTATTCTGAAAAACCGTTCAAACTTTGGAACTTTTTGATACAATAACTCCACATTATTTTTGCTTATTTGTAACGTCTCGGTATCTTCTATTGCTTTAATGTTAGATGTAGCCGCTGTTCCGGTAAAAAAACTGTGCAGGTCATCCGCCCACCATTCTTCTACTAAAAAATCAATGATGTGTTCCACTCCATTTTCATCGAGGTAATAGGTTTTTAGGCAACCCTTTGTTATAAACGTTTGGTATTTGCAAACATCTCCCTCGCGCAATAAAAATGCACCTGTTGGTATAGATTTGGAATGTAAAAGCGAGCTAAAAAATGCTGTTTCCTCACTGGTTAAATAAATCGATCTTGATATATTGGAAAGCAAAAGGTCAAAGTGCATCACGCATTGATTAGGTGCTGAAGTTACATAAAATCTTGCAAATTGATTGTGCCCCGGGTTACGGTACTTCGTTAAAAGAGGCATGAATTGCTTTGTTGCTGCATAATAAATTTAAAATGGCATACGCGGAGTATTTTACTCAATTTGGGTACCATCTCACAATGGCGGCAGTTCGACTGTAAAATTAACAGTAGAATTTAAGTGGCATGGTATTTAGATTATATCGTAAAACGCATGTGAAAAATTCAGCTTTAAGTGATGTTGAAATTGTAGAAAAAATTGCAGGTGGTGACAACCGGGGCTGGGAAGCCCTCTATAATCACTATGCCTCTTCAATGAACGGAATAGTTTGTTTATTTACTCACGACGTCATTTTAAGGGATGAGTTATTACTGTATGTTTTTGGTAAGTTGAAAGATCAGGGCATTAATTGTTACAAAGGTTCCTCATTATCTGTTTATTTATGTTCCTGTACTTTTAATTTGGTTGTAAATAAATTAAGGGAAAAAGGTATCAGGCCGGCTGTTGGCGAGATGAAGTATTATCCAAAAATGCTGCAATTCCTTTGTACAATAAACAAAGTGGATGAGTTGAGGGAAAATACCCATCTCGTTTTCGATAGCAGGTAGCGGAAGAAAAATAGCAGGGCGCAATAAAGGTATTATCCCTGTTGCAACCCCGGTGTCCCTCTCAAATAATAATTGTCTTTTATGCTGTTGCAGCTACCATCAGCTGTTTATTTAATTAATTTCTGCTCCATTTTTTCTTTTAAAACCGGGGAATATTGGGGTATAAAATCAACTACGCTTTCATTTGATTTTTCTTTCGGGTACAAGCTGCATCAACGGTTTTAATTACTACCTCCATACCCGGTTTTATTAAGGAACCCGTTCCGCGAACGCTCCTATGGGCTTACGAGCGGGCATATGGTTTACTTTTTTTTCTATTATCGTACTGTCTTATTTTTTTAAAAGTTATCCTTAACGTTGCAGCAAATCACCCGCATAATTACGCTGCATAAGAAGCTATGCTGTTTCATTTTACTGATAAATCTTTTGTTCCTGTCTTTGTTCTATAGTTAATAATCTTTGATAAGACTATGCCAGATACAGTCGTTGGCTACGATAACGTTGAAGGGAGTGGAATACGGCAGCAAAGAAATACATCAAGAAATGCAAAAGCTTATGGTCGCACACCGAAAACAGGTTTCCGATAAATTGCGCTGGTATAAAGTTGGGTGTTGGTGCCTTCAATAATTATTGGGTTATTTGTCTGTTTATCAAAACAATTTAATGCTAAAACTGTTTTATATGTTCTATTATTAGTTTGCTTATACAACAGCAATTATCGTAATTTTAAAGCCCCCATAATTAACTAAAAAAATAATAAGAATGGAAAATAAAGACAACCAGACCGTATTAGCCCATGTTAATGATCCCAGCGATGCGGCCAAATGCCCCTTTTCAGGAGGAGCGCTAAAACAAACTGCAGGTGCTGGTACCAGGAACCGTGACTGGTGGCCCAACCAGTTAAAATTGAATATACTCCGTCAACACAGTTCACGCTCCAATCCAATGGGCGGGGCGTTCAACTACGCGGAAGCGTTTAAAACACTCGACCTGGATGCGTTGAAGAAAGACATCTTTGCGTTAATGACCACATCGCAGGATTGGTGGCCAGCCGATTTCGGACACTATGGGCCGTTCTTCATCCGGATGGCATGGCATAGTGCGGGTACATACCGCATCGCTGATGGTCGTGGTGGTGCAGGGGCCGGTACCCAACGCTTTGAGCCACTCAACAGCTGGCCCGATAATGTGAACCTCGACAAGGCACGCCTGCTGCTCTGGCCTGTGAAAAAGAAATATGGTAATAAAATTTCCTGGGCCGACCTGATGGTACTCACGGGCAACTGCGCCCTCGAGTCGATGGGCTTAAAGCCTTTCGGATTCGGTGGCGGGCGTGAAGATGTTTGGGAACCTGCAGAAGACGTGTATTGGGGTGCCGAAAAAGAATGGTTAGGAGATAATCGGTATACCGGCGACCGTGAACTGGAAAATCCACTGGGTGCCGTTCAGATGGGACTGATCTATGTGAACCCTGAAGGGCCTAACGGAAATCCTGACCCGCTTGCATCCGCACGTGATATCCGCGAAACCTTTGGACGCATGGCAATGAATGACTATGAAACTGTAGCGCTGATAGCAGGCGGCCATACTTTTGGCAAAACCCATGGCGCTGCCGACCCCGGCAAATATGTTGGTAAAGAACCCGCAGGAGCAGGTATAGAAGAGCAGGGCCTCGGCTGGAAAAATACTTTTGGTACAGGTAACGGGGCCGACACGATCACCAGTGGCCTCGAGGTAACGTGGACGGCTACACCTACAAAGTGGAGCAATCACTATTTTGAAAATATGTTTGGCTACGAATGGGAACTCACCAAGAGCCCTGCCGGTGCACACCAATGGCAACCTAAAGATAATGGAGGTGCAGGTACAGTACCCGATGCACACGATCCTTCGAGGCGCCATGCACCGATGATGCTTACTGCCGACCTCGCATTGAGGGTAGATCCTGCTTACGAAAAAATTTCAAGGCACTTCCTGGCCAACCCGGTTGAGTTTGCAGACGCTTTCGCCCGTGCATGGTTTAAGCTTACGCATCGTGATATGGGTCCGCGTGCCCGTTACCTCGGAAAAGATGTGCCTGGGGAAGTGCTGATCTGGCAAGACCCTGTACCGGCGGTTACGCATACCCTAATTGATAATAATGATATTACTGCACTAAAAGGTAAAATACTGGCAACAGGTTTGCCGGTGGCTCAATTGGTAGCTACTGCCTGGGCCTCTGCCTCCAGCTTCCGTGGTTCGGATAAACGTGGCGGTGCCAACGGGGCACGCATTCGTCTTGCACCGCAGAAGGATTGGGAAGTAAATAACCCCGCTCAACTGGCTAAAGTGTTGGCGGCATTGGAGGGCATCCAAAACGAATTCAATAGCGCCCAGCCTGGTGGAAAGAATGTTTCTCTTGCAGACCTGGTTGTTTTGGCTGGCTGTGCAGGCATTGAGCAGGCGGCTAAAAATGGCGGCCATAGTGTAACCGTTCCCTTTATACCGGGACGTACCGATACGTCGCAGGAACAAACCGACGTGGAATCATTCGCCGTACTGGAACCGGCAGCAGATGGGTTTCGCAATTACCAAAAGACCAAACACACGGCATCGGCAGAAGAAATGCTGGTGGACAAGGCGCAACTCCTCACGCTTACTGCACCCGAGATGACGGTATTGGTAGGGGGCATGCGCGTATTGGGTACCAACTTCGATCAGTCTACACACGGCGTATTTACCCAAAATAACGGGGCACTCACCAACGACTTTTTTGTGCACCTGCTTGATATGAGTACTACCTGGAAGGCGGCTGGCGATTCCCGGCAGCTGTTTTGGGGCCATCACCGTACAACAGGCGAACTCAAGTGGACGGGTACACGAGTAGACCTGATCTTCGGTTCTAATGCAGAACTGAGGGGCATTGCTGAAGTGTATGCATGTGAGGATGCTAAAGAGAAATTTGTACACGACTTTGTGGCGGCATGGAATAAGGTGATGAACCTCGACCGCTTCGACCTGGGCTGATTGTATACGCTACCTATTTAATAATAACAGGTGTACTGGCAACGGGACACCTTTTTTATTTTCCAGAGCGGGTTAAAATGCGTTGAAGCCGGTGATTGAAGAAGGACCCCTGTAAATAAAATACCCCTATTTTTTTGGTCATTTCCACGCCTACCAAATAATCAGTGAAGTGACAACAACTTCAACTATTGCTAAAAATAAATCAGCGAAGGAATACCTGGTAAAAACCGGGTTCAAAAAATATTGATTTTTATGCCCCGCCTGGTCTCCTTACCAGTGGGTATCATGGTCCACTGTTTAATGTATTAGTATCGCGGTATCGGCGAGGTAGTTATTTAATCTGGTGATTAACACCCGCGGCGGGGAAAGAATTATTTGTATTACTCATTATCTATGCAGTTGGGTATTAACTTCCCCACTAACATTTAATACATAGGTCAATCTAACTTGGTATTGTTATTGGTTTAATTAAAATAAAAATTATTTTATGCATGTACTTTTTATTTTAACCAGCCACGACAAATTAGGAGATACCGGGAAAAAAACCGGTTTCTGGATTGAAGAATTTGCGGCACCTTATTACGTCTTTACCGATCAAGGTGTAAATGTAACCATTGCATCTCCCAAAGGCGGACAACCGCCCATTGACCCTGCAAGTGATGCACCCGATGCGCAAACACCGGCCAGCGAAAGGTTTAAAAAAGATGAAGCCCTGCAGTCAAAGCTGGCACAGAGTCATAAACTGGCCGATATAAAGGCAGAAGATTACGATGCTGTTTTTTTTCCTGGTGGCCACGGCCCGCTGTGGGATTTATCGGAAGATAAAGATGCTATAAAACTGATCGAAAATTTTTACAACACACAAAAACCTGTTGCCCTGGTATGCCATGCCCCGGCTGCATTAAAACATGTAAAAGCTTTAAATGGTGAACCTTTGGTAAAGGGCAAAAAAGTAACCGGTTTTACCAATGAGGAAGAAGAAGCGGTGAAGCTTACCAAAGTGGTGCCTTTTTTAGTAGAAGACATGCTGAAAGAAAACGGTGGTCACTATGAAAAGAAAGCGCCTTTTGAAGCTTTTGTAATTGAAGATGGGTTACTGATTACCGGCCAGAACCCTGCATCATCCAAACCTGCTGCAGAAAAATTGTTGTTATTATTGAAGCAAGGATAAGGCATGCCTGAAGCGGCGAAATTTTGTGGGAACAGCTGCTGCTGCGAAAATATTTTTTGAATGAAGTAAAATGAAATACTTATTTTACTTTCAACAGGTTAGCAGTAATTGTTCGCGGCCAATCAATGCTTCCTTTATACGCCATCGCCTGGTCTTTGGCCAGCGATGCTGATAGGCTTGCGGCGGCGTTATGAATGAAAAGTTATTTTAAGTTTGAAGAAGATGCGTGACTGCAGCGGCGAAAGAAAAAAAAGCAAGCGGGAAGTGGTAGAAAGGATAATGCATCACTGTTTCCCGTCATGGTCTTAACAGCGAATTTTGTGCGATTGATGAGAACACGAATCACGGCACCGCATTATCCTTTGATCATCCCTTTTAAAAACTGTTGCATAGCCGCTGATCTCCCGATAGGTTCCAGCAGAAATATAAAAAGATTAACAGCAAGAGCAAGATAAGTAGCAGGATGTTTGAACTTACCATATTTCCATGCGCCAAAGATCAACATGCCGATGATGAGCACCTGGCAATAGTAAAGGGGCAACATGATATTGATGTTCGGCCAATCCTTACTGTTAATACCAACATATACATTTTGTATGCCACGGCCAAGCGCCGGCATCATAATAATGAATACCGTTGCTATCAGCCACCAGGCATGATCTTCCAACTGCTTCCTGCGGATGATACTCATGATCACGGCAAATCCAAATGCGGTCATCATTACTATTTCTACTGCCGCCACGCCAAAGAAAAACCAGGCTTGAAATGGCCCAAATTTTTCCGGTGTAGCCGAAGCAAGCTGCGTGGTTACAATGTCCCTGTTCATCATACTTAAAGCGGTTAAACAAACGCCGCCTGCTACGAACATACCAATGATCCCGTTTGTACGGTGGTTGGCCATGCGCCCATGCGTTGCCAGGTAAGGCTGTAGGATAAGGTAGATATACCAAACCGTACCTGTCCAGTAATGTATATGCACGGCCCATGCGTTATCCAAGAAATCACCCCAGTAATCTTTGAAGATGCCCAGCTGCATTACGATCATTGGGATGAGCATCCATTTGTAAAGTGAGGTATACTTATTCATTGCTATCGATAATTTTCGGGTTTAGCAGTTGAAGATTAAAGAAACAAATTTTTTTTTGGATTGCAAAATTGATGACCTCTCTGCGAACGCTGTTTGCCGGAGGTGGTAATTGGCTTAGGGTAATTTGTGGAAATACCCACCGCGGCGGAAACCTAACTTCTTCTTCCTTTGAATAAGGAAACAAATTCGTTGAGTAAGAGTGCAGTTATCGCTCCGATTAAAAATATCCAGATAAATTGAATAGCCCTGATATTTTCATTGCCATGAAGCCTGGTGAAAAAAGCAATTGCGATCACAAGCAATGCAGTCATTAATATTCTTCTTTTCTTTTCCATTTAGATAGTTTTAGTATGGAGGAGAAGTACTACTTAGCTCTAATATAAGCAAAAGGTTTCCGTTTATACTTCTTTTTAAGGAATTGTTTAAGAAACTTTCGCAATAGTATGGATTACATAAAATGTTGACTAACGACAAGATTGCGTGAGTTAAGGTTGGAGGTAGTTGGCTTGCAATTAATTTGTAGAAACAATTATAGGGAGAACGGGCGGATCTTGAGGTTTAGTAAAATACCCCAAAACACAGTAATGTAAAGTTGAATAAGCGGAATTTACCAATTTTATAATTGTTATATGGCGCTTTGGTTTTTTTTACCAATATTATTTTCTTTAGTTACAGTAATCAATTAGGAATGGGCAGTACATGATTTTAGCTTTACAGTATTAAAACTTAAAATTATGAAAATAATATCTTTTGCATGCTTTATTATCTTTTTTACATCGTGTAAAAAAATGGATTTGTCGGGTTTTGGCAATAGCGGTGGTGGTGGTGGCAGCTGGTATTCCATTCCTGACCGGGATTCTTCGAATACAGTTAAAGCCGACATTACCAGGGGTGGAGCCATTTCCCATTTTTCGACATTTGCTAACAGTACCGGTTTTTACAAGAATATCATGAGCCTTTTTAAAGATAGTAGCTTTATCAATATTGATGGCAGCAACCAGGGTACTATTCTCCAGCTGAAACTGGTAAATATTATAAGTGCCGGAACATACAGTTTTGGTTATAATGCTGCAACTAAAAAAGGGGCGGATATGACCTTTTCAACGGGAGGCATCGATTTTGTAAATGATAAGACGATCCTGTCCGGTTCCATCACTATTGATTCGCTTACCTCCAGTCGTATCAAAGGAACATTTTCTGTCAACTGCTGGAACGGGGTACAGCAATTAAATATTACAAATGGAAGTTTTGTAGGAGAACTCCGGTAACGAAATGAAATTGGCAAAGTATCTGTGAGTTCAATTTTCAACTTTTTTCTCAACGGGGTTTTCAATATGAGGCTTGGTGTGTGGCTTAAAACCCCGGCGTTTGAAAACAGCTTGATCATTATTGCAACCAGCTTTCAACTTGCAAACATTGCCCGGCTGTGAACAGCCCGGCGGAACATAGGTCACTACTTTCTTTACACGCCATCGCCTGGTCTTCTACTAACGAGGATGAAAGACAAGCGATGGCGTTCAGGTAAGGAAACTTTTTTAAGTTTGAAGAATAGGCATACCTGGAGCGGCGAAATGAAATTATTGGTGAGGCAGCAAAGTGAATGTTGTGCGTTCGCGCAATTTGCGTTTATTTATCCAGTATACTATTTATATTTAAAAACTTTGATTCCTTCAAGATTGAACTCTTTTTTCAAGACGGTAATAAAATGTACTTTAACTTTTGTAGATCCATTGTCAAGTAATTCAAAAATGGCATTGTTTTCATTACCGCCAATGAATACATTATTACCATTATACCGTAAGCCTTCCCTGATTTGTCCATTCCATTTCATAAACAACAAGTCTTCTTCCCTATAAAATTCAATTATAGAATTGTCATTCATTGCATATAGTCCATTTAGCTTTTCAAAAACGCTATCATCCGGCTTATATTCTTTTGCCGATACTATATTAAATATTATGCTTTTTTCATTGGAATTGATAGTTGTGATACTTAGAATCCTGTTTACCGCTTTGGGAGAAGAAGCGCATGGGTCATTTTCAATATTCGCATCACCCTTAAAATATATCTGGGTAATTAAGTCCTGTTGCTCTTCTCCTGATATCCGCATATGAATATGTGCTGGTCTGTATACATTAGAATTGGGGGCAGCCGGATATGCAACAGGTTGTACGGTTATAAAATGATATTTTCCATCAGCTTTTGTAAATTGCCTGCCCCTGTAGTTATAATTGTCAGTTAAATTATCATAATTTTTTTGGCTGTCGCATTGCCATATTTCCACCATGCAATTTTTATAAGGGGTTTTCCCGTCTTCTTTAAATATGATTCCTGAAAGATGTAATCGGTCGCCTTTAAATTCTTTCGGGTTAATGTCAATTCTTATTGGTGAATTAGGTCTATAAAAAGGACCCAAAATATCTGTTGTAGTAGGAGTATCAGCAACGAACTTTCCATCCTTCCAGCTAATGTTTCCGTATACGCTAACACCAAAAGCAACATAAGAAGTATTTTTTATAAAAGTTCTTCTTTTCATAATCATATTTTCTGTTGTAACCGATAGGAGAAAATTGTCTGGCAGCATGACGCTAAACCCTAAATTTCGCGTTGTTGCTTTCCCTATTAATCCATATTAAATTCTTTATTAAGTGCTTCAATTAATTTGCCTGCAATTTTTAACTGTTCCTGATACTCCTGTAATGTACGGATACGAAAACCTTTACTCAGCACGATTAAGTTAGTAAATTTATCAATTGTCACTTTATTATCTAATTTTACAAACATCTCATGTGTTACTGGCTTGTTGTACCTTATATCATTAGTGACTTCCAGATTTATGATATTAAAAATCAGGTCACCAAGAATCCATATACCCTTATCTTCTACTTCGTCCCGGTATTCGGTTTTCTTTAATTGTACCGCATAAGAATTCAGTATATTAACGAGTGACTGTTTAAAATAACGTAATGTGCCGGAAGTTTTCATTTGGGTATAAGTCCCGTCAGTTGAAATAAAATGGAGTGCAATTATAGTTGGCATCATGTTTCTATAAAAACTTGTATCATTCCATTTATTACGCGGAGTATGAAGGATTGTAAGTACACTGTCACAGGCAATTAATTTTTTATTGCTCACATTAATAAGTGTATGTAATAAAGCAGTATCATTTTTAATATCTTCCAGCAGAGAGTGTGCTAAAATATTTGCAGCCTTATTTTCTGTAATATGTTCTCTTATATTTTCAGCAATGAAACCAAGTGTAACGGCAAGAAAAATCATTAAGAATTCCAGGAAATACTCTTTCCATTTTTTAGGTTTATGATCAAGATCGGGATGATGATGTACTTCCATATTTTCTATTTCTTGGTTTGGGTTAATAGTATCCATTTCACCAATAGGTATAATTTCGTTTAAAGAATCTTCCGGTTGAGTATTTGGTGGATGCTCTAAGGGGTCATCGTCTATATTGGTTGCCATTTATAATTTTTTTAAGTTGTTCAAAATATAAAAGTTTTCGATGCATGACGCCCAACTGGCGGGGAAGAAGTATTCGGTGCCTGGAACTGAAGCCTAATATCATTACTGATGTTGAAGGTAACCAAAAATGCCAATAGAATTCGGTCTGTACGATATTAGCTGATAGTGAGTTGATGTTTATACGCCATCGCCTGGTCTTCAACCAGCGATGATGATAGGCAAGCAGTGACGTTATAAATGACAAATTATTTTAAGTTTGAAGAAGGGGTATGACTCCAGCGGCGAAAATTAGGCAAGTTCAAAATCCGGACACAGTCTGGTGGAATTAAAATGGAACAAGTGATCCGCTTTGGTAAAACACTTGCCCAGTGTTAGGATCAGCTTTCAACTTGCAAACAGTGGTTGTATTAAATTAAAATTTCTTT
>JBBRCB010000017.1:0-69805 GCA_038205215.1 Chitinophagales bacterium
TTAACAAAAAAAATGAAGATCAAAATGCAACAAACAAAAACAAATTTTATTGAGAATTTTGCTTCCCGTGTAACAAGGGCTGCCGGCAGCAGCAGTGCATTTATCTGTGCATTTCTTATCATATTGGCCTGGATCATAGCCGGGCCGTTCTTCCATTATTCGGAGGTGTGGCAATTGGTAATCAATACCGGCACTACCATAATCACTTTTCTTATGGTATTCCTTATACAGAAATCGCAGAACAAGGATTCGCTCGCCATACAACTTAAACTGAATGAACTGGTAGCTGCACATGAATTCGCCAGCAACCGCCTGGTTAACGTAGAAAATATGACAGAAGAAGAACTTAAAGTGATACAGAAATATTATAAACGTTTAAGCGATACTACAAAAAAAGAAGAATCATTGCGGGTTTCTCATTCCATTGATGAAGCTGGTGAAATGCACGAAAGGAAAAAAGATATAGAAGAAAACATAAAAAAGGAAGTCAAACGTGCACACTTCAAAGAATGACTGAAGTTGGCAGTCGGTGTACTGAGTACGGCAATAAAGAAATATATTTAGGAGCAGTATGGATTTTTAACTTCGCGAATTTATGTTAACCTGGTAGCTATGGCATTATTGGAAAAACAATTGTTTACCTCAACGTCTGGCATACCCGGCTCAGGATTGGGATTATTTACAAAACAACTTATTTCAAAAGATACATTAATCGTGGAATATAAAGGCCGGTTTACAACATGGTCCGCTGTAGCGTCCAGGAATTTTAACGGGTATATTTTTTATATTAATCGTAACCATGTAATAGATGCCTTACGCACAAAGTCGGCATTAGCCAGGTATGCTAATGATGCAAAAGGCATGGGCCGTGTAAAAGGCATTGTTAATAATGCGGAATATTACGCAAAGAATAAAAAAGCCTATGTCAAGTCCACAAAAAATATTCCTGCCGGGGCAGAAATATTTGTAGCCTACGGAAATGAATACTGGGATATTGTAAAGGAGAATAGTAAGCCCTGCAAGTCAGCTAAATCTTAAATATCCGGGGCGGGGGGCATAGCTCCTATTGCGCTATCCTATTGTTTTACCAGCTTCACTGTTTTGTGTATCATTCCATTATTCCACTCAATTGCAATGCTACAATTGCCGGAAGTAAGCTGGCGGACAAAGAACCAACTATTGAAATGTAGAAATAAAAAAAGGATCAACGACGATGATCCTTTTTTTGAGGTCCCTAGCGGATTCGAACCGCTGTAGAAGCTTTTGCAGAGCTTTGCCTAGCCACTCGGCCAAAGGACCATTTTATAATACAATCTTAAAGAGCAATTCGTATCCGCCTGCAGGCGCACAAAGGACCTTTTTTAGTGTTGCAAAAATAGGGTATTTTTAGGCAAAATTATCTTCCTTATTAAATATGTCATCAAAAAATTATGGCCAGCATTGCTCCTTCAGAATTAATTATTAATAACCGCGGCGCTATTTATCATTTAGATTGCAGGCCCGAAGAAATTGCGCATACCATTATCACCGTTGGCGATCCTGACCGAGTTAGTGCAGTGAGCAAACATTTTGATTCCGTTGAAACAAAAAACCAGCACAGGGAATTTGTAACCCATACCGGCTTTTATAATAGAAAAAGAATAACTGTAGTGAGTACCGGAATTGGTACAGATAATATCGACATCGTGCTGAACGAACTGGATGCATTGGTCAATATCGACCTGGCAACAAGAACAATAAAAGAAAATTTAACGCAACTGAATATTATCAGGCTCGGTACTTCCGGCTCTTTGCAGGCTGATATACCGGTGGATAGTTTTGTAGTAAGCACCCATGGGCTGGGCATAGATAACCTGTTGAATTTCTACCGTCAAACAAATAATGAAGAAGAAAAACAACTGTTGCAATCTTTTGTTACGCAAACACAACTGAATAATAATTTTGCTAAGCCTTACCTGGCCAGTGCCAGCGGTGCTTTATTAAAAAATTTCGTGGAAGGTTTCCATCATGGGATAACAGTAACCTGCCCCGGCTTTTATGGCCCGCAGGGAAGAGTGCTGCGTTTGGGATTGGCTAACCCTGCATTGATCGATAACCTCACTGCATTTAGTTTTGGCCAGCACCGCATCAGCAATTTTGAAATGGAAACAGCTGCCATATATGGCCTCGGCAATTTACTGGGACATCATTGCCTGTCGATTAGTGCTATTGTTGCCAACCGAATTTCCAAAGAGTTCAGTAAAGATGGCAATGCAGTGGTAGAAAATTTAATCCAGCGGTCGTTAAAAATCATATCAAGTAATTTATAAAATGAAAATAGAATTTTTTAAATACCAGGGCACGGGCAATGATTTTGTCATACTGGATAACAGGGAAAATAAATATGCTGCACTTTCCGTAAAACAAATAAAACAAATTTGCAACCGCCGCTTTGGGGTCGGTGCTGATGGTTTAATGCTGCTGGCAAAAAAAGAAGGCTATGATTTTGAAATGGTATATTATAATGCCGACGGAAAGGAAAGCAGCATGTGTGGTAATGGCGGCAGATGCCTTGTAAAGTTTGCCTACCATATAGGCATACATAAAAATACCTACCATTTTATTGCAACCGATGGAGAACATTTTGCCGATATGGGTATTGACATTGACCAGATCGTGCGTTTAAAAATGAAAGATGTTACAGCAGTAGATGAACATTCAACCTATGCGGTTTTAAATACCGGATCACCGCACTTTGTTAAATTCGCCAATAACGTACGCAATATCGATGTGGTGGAAACGGGGCGTGAGATCCGCTATAGCAAAGCATTTAAGGAAGAAGGTATCAATGTTAACTTTGTAGAATCGGAGCATGAAGACGGCATCTTTGTACGTACTTACGAACGCGGCGTAGAAGATGAAACCCTGAGCTGCGGCACCGGTGTTACTGCGGCAGCATTAATGAGTGCACACAACGAAAATGGTTTTAACCGGGTGGAAGTGCAAACACCGGGAGGTCATTTAAGTGTAGAATTTGAAAAAGTGGATGAATCACATTTTGAGAACATCTGGCTTTGCGGCCCCGCAGAATTTGTGTATAAAGGTGAAATGGAAATATGACAAAACAAGCCATCATAACTGCTACAGAAAAAAGTTTTTCATCGTTTAACCATTACTGCAACAGTATTGCTGGTACCGAATTTTTTGCAAAACCCGGGCCCAAATGGTCTGTTGCAGAAAATGTACAACATCTTATTACTTCCACCAATATGTCTACCCTTGCCTTTTCGCTTCCCAAATTTATTGTGCGCTGGGTTTCGGGTAGGCCTGACAGGGGATCCAGAACTTATGACCAGCTCGTGGAAAAATATAAAAGAAAATTAGCTGAAGGCGGTGCCGCCAGCGGGCGATTCATCCCTAAGCCAATACCTATAGCTATAACTAAAGAAAAGTTAATGCATAACTGGGACAAAGCAACAGGAAGGCATTTAAAGGCATTAAAAAATAACAGGACGGAACGAGACCTCGATACATACCTGGTAAAACACCCGTTGCTGGGAAAGATCACTTTAAGGGAATTGTGTTATTTTACTATTTACCATACACAACATCATTTAAAAATTATTTCTTCAAGCGCAGTAACAAACCTATGATACAGTATTTTAAAATTATTGAACATAAAACTATCGCCATCGACAGGCCCGAGATCGGCAGCTGGGTAAATGTGCTGCCGCCCTTAAAGCAGGAAGAATTTACGGAGCTCAGCGAAAGCCTCGACATCCCTATCGACTTCTTAAAAGACTCATTGGATATTGATGAACGCAGCCGTTACGAGGTAGACGACAATGTAAAACTGGTGGTCATCAAAACGCCTGCCGAAAACAATTCTTTTAATGACAGCGATGCTTTTTATATTACCATCCCTATTTGTATCATCTTAACGCATAACCAGATTGTTACGGTAAATTCATTCGAGAATGAAGCAATAAAAAAATTCCTGAACAGTTTTCAAAATCGCCACCCCGATAAAAAAAATATGATGGTATTGAAGATCTTTGAAAAGATCACCGTTAATTTCCAGGATTATTTAAAAGAGATCAACCAGCGCCGTAATGTTTTAGAACAGAAATTATATGATGCTAACCGTAACGAGGAATTATTGCAGCTGATGCGGATACAAAAAAGCCTTGTGTATTTTATCACCGCACTGCGCAGCAATGAACTGCTGATGATGAAGCTGGCACGCACCAATATATTGCAACTGACCGATGATGAAAAAGATTTTTTAGATGACCTGGTAGTAGAAGCATCGCAGGCACTTGAAACCGCCAATACTTATACCAATATATTGAGTTCTTCGCTTGATGCATTTGCAAGTATCATCAGTAATAACCAGAACGAAGTGTTGAAAAGGCTTACCACGCTTACCATCTTTTTAAGTGTGCCCGTTCTTATAGCAAGCATTTATGGCATGAATGTGCCTATACCTTATAAAGACACGCATTACGCGTTTTGGGTGCCGGTAATTTTATCCGTAGCCATTCTTGCCTTTGTAATGTGGAATTATTTAAAACGTTTTAAAAAATAAATATGTTTTCGTTAAGGATCTACGGCATTTTAATCAATGAACGCCAGCAGGTTTTGGTAAGTGACGAATTTATCCGGGGTATGTATATCACGAAATTTCCCGGTGGTGGACTTGAATTTGGTGAAGGCACCCGGGATTGCCTGAAAAGAGAATTCATGGAAGAGATGCTCCTACCTGTAGAAATTGGCAATCATATTTACACCACCGACTTTTACCAGATGAGTGCTTTTAATAAAGACCACCAGATCGTATCTATTTATTATTTCGTAAAAGCACTGGAAGAAATAAAAGTACCGCTCAGGGAAAAAGCATTTGATTTTGATGAGCAGCAAATAAGAATATATAACGAAACGGGGCAAACAGAAACTTTTCGCTTTGTTGACCGGGAAAACTTTTCAGCAATGTCCGTAACATTACCCATCGATAAGATAGTAGCACAAATGATCAAAGACAAATATTAATTACAGCAGCATTCGCGTAATTCATGTAATTGGTTTAATTCGTGTCAAAAAAAATATACAATGAATTACAATAACTTTTTTGATGACCACATCATCCTGGAAGATGACCTGGTAAGGTTGGAACCATTGGAAGAAAAACACTATGCAGCTTTGTGGTTGGTGGCTATGCACAAAGAACTATGGTTGTATACCGGTGCTAAAGTAAATTCGGAAGCAGACTTCAAAAGATATTTCGATACCGCATTGATGGAAAGAAAAAATAAGAAGTCGTATCCTTTTGCCTATTACAATAAACAAACGCGGCAATATGTTGGATGCACCCGTTATGCCAATATCGATTTCCCTAATAAGCGATTGGAGATCGGCTGGACCTGGCTCCATCCCCACCTGCACGGAACCGGTTTTAATAAACATTGTAAGCATCTGCTTATCTCTTATGGCTTTGATCAACTGCAGCTGAACCGTGTGGAATTAAAGACCAGCCACCTGAACCTTAAGTCTCAAAAAGCCATGCGCAAAATCGGCGCTGTACAGGAAGGTACCTTGCGCCGCCACAGTATCAATGAAGACGGCCTTGTAAGAGATACCGTGTATTTTAGTTTTATTGCGGAAGAATGGCCAGGCATTAAAGAAAATATTTTTAAAGAATTTATGAATTCTTAATTCCTTTACTTAGTTTTAAGGGCCTATTTACTCCTTTATACTAAACCAACCTAACACTGCATGAAAAATTTACTGTTGCTTGCCGCGGTATCAATTCTTAGCTCCTGTCATTATTTTCATAAAAAAGAAGCAACCGTAAGTCCTTATCTTTTAAAATTTGTACAAACCGGTGGTGTTACGCAAATACCGATCGTTACGCCTAAAGGCACTTTCAAAGTATGGACAAAATACATGGGCGACAATCAAAAGATCAAAGTACTGCTGTTAAACGGTGGCCCCGGTGCCACGCATGAATATTTTGAATGCTTCGAAAGTTTTTTACTACCGCAGAACATAGAATTCATTTACTACGACCAGTTAGGTTGTGGCCTTTCTGATAATCCAAAAGATACCAGTTTTTGGGATCTGCCAAGATACGTGGAAGAAGTAGAACAGGTACGTAAAGCCCTTAACCTGAACAAAGATAATTTTTACCTGTTGGGCCATAGCTGGGGCGGCATCTTAGCCATGCAATATGCCTTGAAATACCAGGATAATTTAAAAGGCCTTATCATCAGTAACATGATGAGCAGCTGTCCTGATTATGGTAAATATGCACAGGAAGTTTTAGCACCACAATTCGATCAAAAGATATTGGATACCATAAAGCAGATAGAAAAAAAAGGCGACTTTGAAAATCCTAAATACATGGAACTGTTGATGCCGAATTTTTACGCCAAACACATCTGCCGTATTCCTTTGGCTCAATGGCCCGAACCGTTGACCCGTTCTTTTGGCAAAATGAACCAGTCATTGTATGTTACCATGCAGGGGCCGAGTGAATTTGGCGTTGGCGGCAACCTGGTAAACTGGGATATTAAAAAACAACTGCCGCAAATAAAAGTACCTACCCTTACCATTGGCGGAACCTTTGATACTATGGATCCTGAACATATGAAATGGATGAGTACACAGGTGCAGCACGGCAGGTTCCTGTTATGCCCCGATGGCAGCCATATGTCGATGTATGACGACCAGAAAAATTATTTTCCTGGATTGATCAGTTTTATTAAAGATGTTGATGAAGGAAAATTTTAACGGCTAAAAAAATTCAACCGAAATAATTTTAACCTTAAACCAAATCGCATGCTTAAAAAAATTTTTAAGTGGGTAGGTATTATCCTACTGCTGCTGATCATTGCATTAAGTGTTACCGTCTCCTTAAGACAAAATTTAAAATTTGATGCGCCTTACCCGGTAATCAAAGCTACTACCGACAGCGCTGTTTTAGCAAGAGGCAAATATTTGGTATACGGGCCTGCGCATTGTGCCGATTGCCATGCCTCGCCTTCCACCGCGGCAGAGGTAAATAAAGGTGCCGAAGTTGCGTTGGGTGGAGGCGTAAAATTTGAGTTGCCTATCGGTAATATTTACCCGCCCAATATTTCACCTGATCCCGAAACAGGTATTGCTGGATTAAGCGATAGCCAGATCGCACGGGCATTACGTTATGGCGTGGGGCATGACAACAGGGCCATGCTTGATTTTATGCCGTTCCATAATACCAGTGATGCAGACCTCACCGCTATCATCAGTTACCTGCGTACAATGCCAGCGGTAAAAAATAAAACAGAGAAAAATAGCTTTAATTTATTGGGCAAAGTGATAAAATCGTTTTTAATAAAACCCGTTTATCCCAATGGCGAAGTATTAAAAACGGTTACCCCGGATTCTTCTGTCGCCTACGGAAAATATTTAGCTAACAGTGTGGCTAACTGTCGTGGCTGCCATACAGAGAGAGACATGAAAACCGGCGCTTTTGTAGGTAAGGATTATGCGGGTGGTTTTAAAATGGAATCATTGATGGATAAACATTTTGTTTTTCATACCCCCAATATCTCCCCTGATAAAAAAACAGGCCATATTTCAACCTGGGATGAAAATAAATTTATCACCCGTTTCCGCAAGGGGAAAGTTTACCCGCAAACACCCATGCCCTGGGGGCCTTTTGGCAGGATGAGTGATATGGAATTAAAAGCCATCTACCGTTTCCTGCAAACCGTGACCCCTGTTGAAAGAAAAATAGAAAAGATCGTAGAAGAAAAAAAATAAGCTGATGCAAACAGTTTTTATCACGGGTGGCACAGGATATATCGGTACAAGATTGATAAAAGCATTACATCAGCAGGGTCATTTTTCTATTAAAGCCCTTGCAAGAAAAGGATCAGAGAATAAATTGCCCGCTGGCTGCGAAGTGATTGTTGGTAATGCATTGGATGCATCCAGTTATCAAACAGCTATTGCGCCCTCCACCATATTTGTTCATCTGATTGGTGTGGCTCACCCTTCACCTTCCAAAAAACAACAATTTAAAAATATTGATTGGGTATCCATACAAGAAGCTGCAAAAGCTGCTGCTACCGCGGGAATCCATTACTTTGTATATCTAAGCGTAGCCATGCAGCCAACCAAAATAATGCACGACTTTCAGCAGGTTCGTGCTGAAGGCGAGGCTTTATTGCTACAACAAACTTTTGTTTCTTCGTTTATACGGCCATGGTATGTACTCGGCCCCGGCCATTGGTGGCCGGTCTTATTAAAACCTGTTTACTTTTTGCTGAAATTAATTCCTTCAACAAGGACAACCGCAAAGAATCTAGATACCGTAACGATCGGTCAACTAATTAAAATATTGGTTGATTGTATAAAAAAACCGCCACTCCAAAATAATATTGTAGATGTGCAGGCAATAAAAAGACCTAAAAATATTTGATAGTGGCTGTACAAGAAATGGCAGGCCGTTAGGCTTGCCATAATAATTTAAAAATCTATCAGCCTGTAAGCCGGATTCTGTTTCCCGATAAATCGGGATGGTCATCATTTATCTGGCTGCAACATTACTGTTACAATCTTGCTGCCTACCCTTCAACGTTCTCAAATTGCTGAGAGATCGGGCGGGCCGCCCTCAACGCTGATATACGTGGCATTACAGCACACAAGGTTTACCCAATTTGTGCATTACTGCAAAAACCCGTGAGCTCTTACCTCACGTTTTCACCCTGGTCTCGCCTAAGGCGGGATGGTAATTTTCTGTGGCACTTTCTTTCCGCCAAAGCTGGTGTCTCCACCCGCCTTAACAAAACCGGCCATTAACCGGTGTGTTGCCCTTCGCTGTCCGGACTTTCCTGATATTATTTACATAACACCCGATAACCCGGCTGATAGGGAGCAAAGGTAGAATTTATTTTTTTATGTTACGATCATTGAAATTGCTGCAGCTCATACAAACAAAAAAAAACGGCCGCTTTACAGCAGGCCGTTATTATACAATACAATTGATTTTAGTTTTTGATCAGTTTAGTACTTTGCACATCTCCTTTGCCGTCATCGTACCGAAGGATATAAATACCTGCGCTAAGATGAGCAATATTGATTTGTGTTTGTAATGTTGCTGCAACAGCGATCTTACGTTGTACTATTTTACCATCGGGAGTAGACAAAGTGATCATAGCATTTTCCGGTGCTTTACTATGCTGAAGCGTCACTTGTTCTTTTGCAGGCATTGGATAAACCTGTATTCTTGAACCCGACTGTTCCTTTGCGTACACTTTTATGATTGGCGTATACTTACTCCTGTTATCAAAGTCAACATTTCTTACCCTGAAGAACATCGTTTGTACCATTTTGCCCGGGTAATCAAAACTATAAATAGATTTGCCGGTAGCAGGTACAAAGACCGCATCGGTAAATTGTACACCATTGGTGCTACTTTCAACATAATAACCTCTGACATTTATTTCCTCTCCCACGTTCCATAACAGCTTTATAGTTTCATCACTGTTTTTGCGTGCTACAAATCCTTCAAATGTTACCGGTAGAGGGCCTGCAGCCACTGATAGGGCCAGGTCATCAAATTGCATATTACCGGGAGCAATTGCCCTGAAAGTAAATTCAAAACGAACCAATTGCCCCACCTGGAGGTCCTGGTCTGTAATGGATAGGCAAACATTACCCGATGTTCCCACCAATGGAGTATAAACCGGGCCATTAGCTGTGGTAGCGAGTATTTCCAACGGGCCCGGATTTACTGCTGAGATGATCCGAATGCGAAACTCAGTACCCGGCGGAACATTGTATTTAAACCCAATTGTAACGTGCGCAGGTTCGCTTTGAACATATACCGGCGAAATAAGACTTGCAGCTCTTATAGCTAACCCACTGCTTTCCAATTCAGCCCCTTCACTCGGATTCCAAAAAAAAGAAACATCATTCCCATCGGAATAGATACTGGGGGAACTGAAACCTTCGTCTGAAGAATTGAAATTGCGGAAAACAGTACAATTTGTTGCCGTAGCAACTATGGTGGGATATTGTGCAACAGCAAGGCTTCCCGACCCAATAATAGCGGTTAAAAGTAAAAACTTTTTCATAATTTTTTTATTTTGTAAGTGATTAAAAAATACCTGCAGATCTTAAATCAGCAGAAGCTCTTGCGGGGGAATTGGAAAAATCGTTGCGGACATGGTAATTGTCCAGTGGTATACTTTGCGGGGGAATCGTTACCTGGTTATTATTCCAGGTTATTACTTTCTCCAGTAGTATCCAATAGGCAAAATTGAATCGTTATTGGGATATAATTGTTATACATCTCTAAGAATTAATTGTAAAATTCACACATGTAGGATATGCAATATGTATCACAGGGCGTGGCTGATTTCAACAAGCATTCAATAATCAGGGTAAAAATCTGTTGCGTTCAAAAACCTGGCGAAAAATACCGTAATACAATAACCAGCAAGCTGGTAACAAACAATGCAGATTTTTTTTACGACGGAGGCTCTTTCCAAACACTTCAATTTTTATTACATTGCAGTACCATACCGCAATACCACAATTATGTTCTTTACTAAAATCACTTTACCATGTCTGACATAGCAGAAACCATACAGCAGCCACTTGTAGAGTCGACAAAAAATAATATTAATTCAAGAGTCGCATTGTTCGTGGCTTTAACGGCAACTTTCATGGCGCTCTGCAATGTAAAAGATGGCAATATTGTACAATCTATGTCCCAGGCACAGGCACATGGCATTGATGCATGGTCTTATTACCAGGCAAAAAGTACCAAACAGGCTATTGCTGAAAATACACTGGAACTGTTAAAAGAACAAAACACGGCAGGTTCTGCAACACTGATCAAAAAATACGAAGAAGAGGTTAGCCGTTATGAAAAAGAAAAGACGGCGATCAAAAATGAAGCGGAAGGTTATCAAAAACAATATGATGATATCAACTTTTTTGATGACCAGTTTGATATGACCGAGGCGTTGCTTACTATTTCCATTGCCATGTTTGGTATCACCTCGCTTACACAAAAAAAATGGCTGCTTAACTTTTCGGGGATAGTAAGCCTGCTTGGTTTCATATTAGGGCTTGCAGCATTTATGCACATCAGTTTACACTCCAACCTTATTGCAAGAATATTGGGATAATTTCTTTATTTACCTGCTTAAAAAACAATGACCCTCCAATGTAATGATGAAAATCATCAAAATTTTAACCTATTCACAAAACCAAACCCACTGTAAAGGTTGTATCTTTACTTTATCAAATGAAAAAAATAGCCGCCATATTCCTGCTCACCATTTATTCCCTTACCACGCTCGGAATTGGAATAAAGCAGTTCTATTGCTGCGGCAAGTTGAAGTCTACCAATATTACATTAATACAGGATACTAAAGCTACCTGTGACAATACCGGCTCGATGCAGGGATGCTGTAAGACTACCTTTAAAAGTTTAAAGGTAAAAGGCAGCCATCTTACAACTGCTAATGCTGTAACCTTTACAAAAACTTTTTCTGAACTCTATTTCCCTATACCTTCTTTTGAAATAAATATTGTAGCCAGTCACCAAATGGTTGTTGCTGTTACAAGTAACGCACCGCCTCCGGGCAGTGGTGTTCCCATTTATATACTCAACTGTCTTTACCGTATTTGATTTCCCTCCTTCCAATTGAACAGGCATTTGATAAGCCTGTGTTACTGCAGTATTTGCTGCAGTCTTTCTAAAAATTTTATCACAACAGCATTCTTCAAATGAACAGTACATTTTCCTGTTCATTTGTACAACAAATATTTAATCATCCTCCAATCAAATTAAAATGAAAAAGTTAATTGTAATGTTAATCGTTGTAGTCTCTGCACTTACAACATTTGCACAAAAAGATAAAATGAACAAGATGGATACTGCGGCAACAGTAAAATTAAAATACAGTTGCCCTATGCATCCCGAAGTGACCAGTGATAAACCTGGCAAGTGTACCAAATGCGGCATGGAACTAAGTTTGTCAAAAAAAGAACAATTGAAAACCGCGGTTACCAGCCAATACGCCTGTCCGATGCATGCCGACGTTGTTAGCAACAAACCTGGCAAATGTCCCCAATGCGGAACAACATTGGCAAGAGATAAAAAAGAAGATATGAAAATGGGAACGATGAATAAATACACTTGCCCTATGCATCCTGGCGAAGTTAGCGACAAACCCGGCAAATGCCCCCGATGCGGAATGGATCTTACCAAATCAAAAAAAGAACACCTGAAAATGGAGGCCATGAAAATGTATTCCTGCCCTATGCATCCAGATGTTACCAGTGATAAACCAGGTAAATGTTCCAAATGCGGTATGGATCTTAAAAAACAAAGTAAAACAGGAAAGGCTTAATCACCCGGAGTATTGAAGAAACGGGAATTTCTTCAATACTTCTTTTTTAAAATTTTTTGATAATGAAAACCTTTAAATATATATTGATGCTGTGGCTGGTTTTTACCGGCCTGGTATTATCTGCCCAAATCAATAAAACAATTTCAAAAGATACCAGCATCACATTTAAAGTATTTGGCGCCTGCGAACAATGCAAGGGAAGGATCGAAGGCGCAGTAAAAGGACGGGGCGTAAAGAAAGCGATATGGGATGTTGATAGTAAAATACTCAGCCTTACCTATAACCCTTCGCAAATAGCTTTAGACAAAATTGAAAACAGGATAGTGTCGGTAGGTCACGATCTTGAACATAAAAAAGCTAAAGACGTTGTGTATAAAGAACTCCCCTCCTGCTGCCATTACCGTGAAATGGACAATATGCTGAATGAGGCTATTGATCATTCTATAAAAATAGGGCAACATGATACTGCAACGGTTTTAAAAGACAGCAATGCATCTACTGCAGATACTGACGCAAAAACAAATCCTGATATCATTAAAGGCGTGGTGCTGGAAGTCAATAAAAAAGCTGCATTCACTCCACTGAGCGGCGCCAGTGTAATATGGTTGCATTCCAAACAAGGTGTATCCACGGATACTAATGGTGTATTTTTAATTCATCATGATGGAAAAGGCAGCAGGTTGATCATCAGTTATACGGGTTATCAACCCGATACCGTTTCAGTGGTTGACATGAATGAGCTGAAAATTATTTTAGCCAATAATAAGCAATTGAAAGAAGTCACTGTATTATCCAAACAGCGTTCTACCTATTTGTCTGCATTAAATCCCATACGCACACAGGTAATGAGCGACAAAGAATTATTTAAAGCTGCCTGTTGTAACCTCAGTGAAAGTTTTGAGACCAACCCATCGGTTGATGTATCTTATAGTGATGCCGTTACAGGTTCCAAACAAATACAGTTGTTAGGATTGAGTGGCAATTATACACAGCTTACCGTAGAGAATCTTCCCGGGCCGAGAGGGATCGCCACGCCGTTAGGATTAAATTCCATCGCTGGCCCCTGGGTTGAATCGATACAGCTCACCAAAGGTATTGGCTCCGTTGCTAATGGTTATGAAAGTATTGCCGGGCAAATAAACGTGGAATTAAAAAAACCGGAAAACAGCGAAAAATTATTTGCCAATGTGTACGTGAATGATTTTGGAAAGACAGACCTTAACCTGAACCTTTCCCAAAAAATAGGAAAGCAATGGTCTGCCGGTTTACTGCTCCATGATGATTTTTTAAACAACAAAAAATTAGATTTCAATAAGGATGGTTTCAGGGACCAGCCTACCGGCAACCAGTTCAATTTGATCAACCGCTATAAGTATGATAATGGTAAAGGTTTTTTAACACAGTTCGGAATAAAATTATTGAACGACAACAGAACAGGGGGTGAAACAGGATATGATCCAGCGGCTGATAAAAATACGACTGGCAAATACGGGCTTGGGATCAACACCAAACGCTATGAAGCTTTTGCCAAAATCGGGTATGTTTTCCCTGAGAAAAAATACAAAAGTATCGGCCTGCAATTATCTGCTATTGATCATCAACAGGATTCATATTTTGGTTTGACCACTTACGATGCGAAGCAGCAGAATTTTTATGCCAATTTAATTTACCAGTCAATCATCAATAATACCCAACATAAATTCAGGGCAGGTTTTAGTTTTTTGTATGACAACTATAATGAAGTGCTTAAAGCGGTAAATTATAAACGAACAGAAAATGTACCCGGCGCTTTTTTTGAGTATACTTATACACCCAATGAAAAAATAGCCCTGGTCGCAGGGATAAGGGAAGATCATAATAACCTCTTTGGTTTTTTTACTACACCACGCCTGCACGTAAGATACGAACCTGTAAAAGGTACTACTATCCGTATCAGCGCCGGCCGGGGCCAGCGTACCGCAAATATATTTGCAGAGAATACTGCTGTCCTGGTAAGTTCGAGGCAGGTAAATATTATAAACCCCGCAGCAGGAAAAGCTTATGGATTAAATGCAGAATCAGCATGGAACAAAGGCATTAGTATTGATCAAAAGTTTAAACTCTTACAACGGGACGGGTTGTTTAGTGTTGACTTTTTCAGGAACGATTTTAGCAACCAGGTGGTAGTTGACCTGGAAGATCCTGCGGCAGTAAAATTCTATAATTTACAGGGAAAATCTTATTCCAACAGTTTCCAGGCAGAAGTAAATATAGAGCCTGTCAAAAAACTGGAACTCAGGCTGGCTTACCGTTATTTTGATGTAAAGACAACGTATAGTGGAAAATTATTACAACGGCCACTGGTAGCCGCTAACAGGGCTTTTGCAAACCTCGCTTATGGAACCAGTGGGTGGAAGTTTGATTATACCGTCAATTATAATGGTAAAAAAAGAATTCCTAACACGGCTTCAAATCCTCTTCCTTACCAAAGAGAACCATTTAGTAATAGTTTTATGTTAATGAATGCGCAGGTGAGCAAAACTTTAGGTAAGAAACATCCAATGGATTTTTACATTGGAGGGGAGAATCTCGGTAATTATTTTCAAAAGAACGTAATCGTTGCTGCAGACCAACCATTCAGTCCTTACTTTGATGCATCGCTGGTTTGGGGTCCCGTAACAGGCAGGATGTTCTATTTGGGCTGGAGATATAAATTGAAATGACAAAAGTTGTCAACACTTGCAAAGGCTTTCTCTAAGCCTGGAACTTTTGCAAGGGTTGACAACCTTAAATAAAAAACACTTGTGTTTATAAAGAACACAAGGGTTTCATCATCTCACAACTTTAATAAAAATTATTAAAGTTATCTACGTTTCTCTTCCTTGAACATTTTATCGTAAGACCATGGGCCATTACCCATGACCAGGAAAACCAACAGTAATGCCAATACCACAACTGACAATACCATTTCACTACCGGGAACAATTCCATTTGCAGAAGTACGCAGTAAAATAATGGCGCCTACCAGGATAGGTATTTGCGAAAGGCAGGCCAATCTGGTGTGCAGGCCAATAATAATAAAAAAACCGCCCAGCAGGTGAAACACCACGATCATCTGGCCGATCAGCACCAGTGCAAAAGAACTCGTACCCATATTGGTACCGCCGAGTAAACCTATAAGCCCGCTCATATTGGAGAGAAAACTAATTGCTTTATAGCAAAGGAAGATACCCAGTGCTACCCGTATAATATCAAGCCACTTGGAGTGATGACTTTCACCCCAACGCTCGAGGCGATGGAGATAATTCATATACTATTTTTTTTGAGTGTTGTTAAATTAAGAACTGCAATAAATTTACAAAGAATAAACAGAACCTGCAATATTCTTTTTACACGGTTACCGGCAACAAAAAACCGGGACAAAATCCCGGTTGGCATACCAATCATAATGATATCAAATTTTTATACACTATTTTCCGAAAACCTTTTTCAGTAGTGAGGTCACCTGGGCTGCAGGATCTTTTCTTATCTTCTGCTCTTCCTGTGCTATAGCATAAAATATACCCGACATTGCCCTTTCAGTTACATAACCAGTGAGGTCTGTATTCACCTGTGATTTGTTGAATGGTAATTTATTGTAGGCAGTAAAAGCATCTTTCCAGTAAGTAGTAGCATTTACTTTGCTTAAAGAAGCTTCGATAACCGGCCTCATTTTTTCGGTAAGCTTGGCAGTAGTATTTAATTTTAAATATTCTGTCGCAGCAAAATCACCGCCCTTCAATATTTTCAACCCATCGGTTACAGTCATTTGTTTTACCGCATCGATAAAAATTGAAGATATACCACCAGCCGCGTCTTCGGCTGCCCTGTTCATTGACAAGATCGCGTTATCTGCCAGTGACCCCAGGCCGGCTTTACGCAATGTAGCTTCTGCTTTCTTTGCTTCTTCGGGCATTAATATTTTTAATGCAGCATTGGCAAAAAAGGCGTCTGGTTGGTGTAATCTTTTTGCAGCGCTGTCGGCACCGATCGTCAATGCCTCTTTAAGTCCGTTAATAATATCATCATTGGTCAGGCCTTTTCCAGTGCCGGATGAAATGGTTTTACCAATGCCAGAAATGATATTGCCGCTGCTGTCTTTAGATGTAGCCTTCTTTATTTTATTAAAAAGACCCTGTGCATTTGAAAAAGAAAATGCCGTCACTGCGAGTAACAGGAAACTGATTTTTTTCATTGTTAGATTTTAAAGTTATCAGTATCAAATGTACAGCCAGTTATGCTAATATAGGGTTAAAACTAAAGCAATAAGAAGAACTGTTTTCTACCCTTATTCAATTAAAGGTTGTTACTGAGGCATCCAGGATCATTTTCCATTCGGGATGTTTTTTAATATAAATTACAATGAAGGGGCAAAGCGGTATTAACCTTAAATGATTTTTTTCAATATACATTAAGGTCTTTTCAATGATGGCCGTGGCAACGCCTTTACCTTCCAGTTCGGGCGGTACTTCTGTATGCAATAAGGTAATGGTGAAATGATTTTGTTGGTAGTTGATAATGGCAGTGCGGCCCTCTACAACCATTTCAAATTGATTGGCTTTTTCATTTTTTACTAATTCTAATGATGCGTATGCTTCTTTCATGCTCTTTATTTTTTATAACTGAACGGTTACTATCCCAATAATTCATTTGATCAAAAGTACTTACATTTAACAAAATGTATTTTCAAATTATTATAATGCCTTAGCAAATGAAAAGATCCGCTATTATTTTTTTGTGCTTCTCATTTACCGGCAGCTTTTTACAGGCACAGGTGGTGGTCGCCAACCTGCTTACTGAAAACAGGGCCAATCCCCTCAGCATTGACGCCAAAAACCCCCGTTTTAGCTGGCAGCTGCTTAGCAATAAAAGAAATATTATACAAACTGCCTACGAGTGTAAAGTAATGAATGGGAAAACAATTGCCTGGAGCAGTGGCAGGCTGCAATCGGCACAGTCAGTAATGGTACCTTATGCCGGCAATCCATTGCAGGCAGGTAAACAATATAACTGGCAGGTAAGGGTTTGGGATAATTATAATACTGCTTCTGCATGGAGCAATACCGCTACATTTAAAATGGGTTTATTGAATACGGGAGACTGGACAGCAAAATGGATCGAAGCAGGTTTTGCAGAAGACAGTATCAACCGTCCTGCGCAATATTTCAGGACAAAATTCTCTCTGAATAAAAAAATAAAGAATGCCATTGCATACATAACTGCCCATGGCATGTACGAAGCGCAGATCAATGGCAAAAGAATCGGAACCGATTACCTAACGCCTGGTTGGACGAGTTATAACAAACGCCTGCAATACCAGGTATATAATGTTACCGGTCTTTTGAATAACGGTAACAATGCTATTGGCGTTGTTGGGGGTATGGGCTGGTACCGTGGTTTTTTGGCCTGGAACGACAACAAGAATATCTATGGCAAAAGAACAGGCATTTTATTTCAACTGGCAATTGAATATAACGATGGTAGTACACAGACAATAAATTCTGATGAAAGCTGGAAATGTTCTTACGGGGCTATAAGGTATTCCGAGATTTACAATGGCGAAACTTATGATGCCCGGGAAGAAAAAGCTGGCTGGTCAACAACTGCGTTTAATGATGCCGGTTGGACTGCTGTAAAAATTGGCGGGGCAGATAAAGCGGCTTTGGTGGCTACTTACAACGAACCCATAAAAAAGCATGAACGTTTTAGCCCTGTTAAAATCTTTAAAACACCTAAAGGCGAACTGGTGGCAGATTTTGGCCAGAACCTAGTAGGTTGGGTGGAGTTAAAAGTAAAAGGAAACAGTGGTGATAAAATATATATCTCCCATAGCGAAGTATTGGATAAAGAAAATAATTTTTATACCGATAACCTTCGCGTGGCCAAACAACAAAATACTTATATCTTAAAGGGCGGCGCCGAAGAATTCTTTGAACCGCATTTTACTTTCCAGGGCTTTCGTTATATAAAAGTAGCAGGTTTTCCAGGTGAATTAAAACCAGAGAATATCACCGCAGTGGCTTTATATTCCGATATGAAACCCACAGGAAATTTTACTTCCTCCAACGCACTCATCAATCAATTGCAACACAATATTCAATGGGGACAAAGAGGTAATTTTTTAGACGTACCCACCGATTGCCCGCAACGTGATGAACGATTGGGATGGACGGGAGATGCACAGGTATTCTCCCGTACGGCTACTTTTAATTTTGGGGTAAATAATTTTTTCGCCAAATGGATGAAGGATGTAGCCCTGGACCAGCAGCCCAATGGCAGTGTTCCTTTCGTGATACCAAATGTATTGGGCCCCAATGCCGGTGGTTCTACCGGTTGGGCAGATGTGGCTACCATCATTCCATGGAATGTTTACCTGGCTTATGGTGATAAACAAATTTTACAGGACCAGTACAGCAGTATGAAAGCATGGATAGGCTATATGGAAAAACAAAGTAAAAATTATTTATGGAATACCGGTTCGCATTTTGGCGACTGGTTATTTTACAGCCCGTTTGATGACAATGATGGCCGTGCCGCGGTCACCGACAAATATTTTATTGCACAGTGTTTCTTCGCCTACTCAACACAGATGGTATTGAATACTGCAACGGTGTTAGGAAAAACTGAAGACAGCACATATTATAGCGACTTACTCCAAAAAGTTAAGGATGCATTTCTAAAAGAATACGTAACCCCCAATGGCAGGTTATTATCCAACACACAAACTGCGCATGTACTCGCTTTGCATTTTGACATGTTACCTGAGGCCATGCGTAAACCTGCTGCGGAAAAATTAGTGGAGAATATTAAAAGTTATGGCAATCATTTGACCACTGGTTTCTTGGGCACACCTTATCTCTGCCATGTGCTAAGCAGGTTTGGTTACACCGATATGGCGTACAAATTATTATTACAGGAAACTTATCCCTCCTGGCTATACCCTGTTAAAAAAGGCGCCACTACTATTTGGGAAAGATGGGATGGTATCAGGCCGGATGGAAGTTTTGAAGTACCCTCGATGAATTCTTTCAATCATTATTCTTATGGCGCCATTGGCGACTGGATGTACAGGGTAATGGTGGGCCTGGACACTTATGAAGATGGCCCCGGTTATAAACATATCAAGATTCAGCCGCATATTGGTGGTGGTTTTACCAATGCATCTGCAAGCCTGCAAACCTATTATGGTACTTTAAGCAGTGGATGGAAAATAGAAGCCGGCAAAATGCTGATGAATGTAGAGATCCCCGTAAACACAACCGCAACAATTTATGTACCGGCACCTATGCCTGAAGCTGTTACAGAAAATGGTATGGCTTTAACGGAATTGAAAGATATAAAAGTGGGAGGAACAGAAAAGGGGTATGTCATCTTAAACCTCGGGTCAGGCAAATACCAGTTTGAAGTAAAGCAATAATTGTTTTTAAAAAATATTTTCAACCTGTCCGGTTATTGAAATGCTGTTCGTCATATTGATGTAAACGAATTATAAATATTTAAAAACATTGATCATGACAGCAAAAGAAAATGCAATCAACTGGTTTGAGATATCAGTAACTGATATCAGCCGTGCAACAAAATTTTATGAAACGATTTTCGGTATTCAGCTGCAGCAGCAGGAAATGATGGGTATGAAAATGGCCTTTTTCCCTACTGAAGACATGAACGGAAAAGTTTCCGGTGGATTGGTACAGGGGCCAATGCATAAGCCCGGTGCCGATGGCGCCAAACTGTATTTGAATGGTAACCCGGATCTTGCCCAGACACTTTTAAAAATTGAAACCGCAGGAGGAAAAGTATTGATGCCTAAAACAAAGATCACAGACGAGATCGGTTTTATGGCCTATTTCACCGATACCGAAGGCAACACAGTAGCATTACATTCCAATAAATAATTTTTTTAAATTCTTAAACCGATAATTATGCAGGAATTTTTATTGATATTCAGGAGAGATCATACAGCCAATGAGCCAACAATGTCTCCTGATCAATTACAGGCCATGATGAAGCCATGGCAGGATTGGATCGGCAGCATTGCAGCACAAAATAAATTAGTAACTGCAGGTAACAGGTTAACTTCCGAAGGCAACGTGGTAAAGCCCAACAATGTTATTACCGATGGGCCTTATGTTGAAGTGAAGGAAGCGGTAGGTGGCTATACGATCATCAAAGCCGATACGCTGGAAGAAGCCACATCCATTTCAAAAGGATGCCCCATCCTTATGGTGGGTGGCAGTGTGGAAGTGAGAACGATAATTCCGATGTAGCCGCTAAAGGGTCCAACCCCCGGAAGTTCACTATAAAATAAAAAAATACCTGCAAGGGCTGGAAACCCTATGAAAGAAACAGCATTAATACCGCATTTGTTCCGGGCTGAATACAGTAAAATGGTTGCTGTGCTTTGCAGGTTATTTGGCATCGAATACATGTCTACAGCAGAAGATATTGTAAGCGATACTTTTTTATTGGCGGCGGAAACCTGGGGCTTGAAGGGCTTACCTCAAAATCCTACGGCATGGTTATATAAAGTTTCAAAAAATAAAGCGATTGATTTTTTAAGAAGGAATAAAATATTTACCGAAAAAATTACACCCGCTCTGGTTAACGCTGGTAACGATATCGTTGAACCGCAGATCGATTGGTCAACTAAACATATCAACGACAGTCAATTGCAAATGATGTTTACTATTTGCCATCCCTGTATTTCCACGGAGGCCCAGATTGGCCTTTCTTTAAATATTCTCTGTGGATTTGGTGCAGAAGAAATTGCAGATGCCTTTTTAAACAATAAAGAAACCATCTACAAAAGATTGAACCGGGCGAAAGAAAAATTAAGGACAGAAAAGATAAAAATAGCGTTGCCTAACCCGGGAGAGATTGATGCAAGGCTTGAAACTGTTTTAACGACATTATATTTATTATTCAGCGAAGGGTACTATTCCGCTTCGCAAAACAGCAGTGTGCGAAAAGAGCTTTGCGTTGAAGCAATGCGGCTAAATGTAATGCTATTGGAAAATGAACAAACCAATACCCCTGCCGCCAACGCATTGTTATCTTTGATGTGTTTTCATTCATCAAGGTTTGATGCAAGGCTTAACCGGGATGGAGCAATCATTTTATATGAAGACCAGGACGAAAAGCTCTGGAACAGGGCCCTGATCGAAAAAGGAGAATATTATTTACACCAGGCCTCCCGCGGTACGCAATTAACCAGGTACCACCTGGAGGCGGCTATTGCTTACTGGCACACGCAGAAAGAAGATACCATTGAAAAATGGGAAAGCATCCTGCAGCTCTATAACAAATTATTGCAAATACAATACTCCCCTATTGCTGCACTGAACAGGACTTATGCATTGTCAAAAGCCAATGGAAAAGAGATCGCCGTGATTGAAGCTGAAAAATTGAATTTAACCGGCAATCATTTATTCCATTCACTGCTGGGTAATCTCTATATCGGTTATGATAACGCAAAAGCGCTCCGGCATTTTGAAACGGCATTAACCCTTGCGAGGTCTGCCTCCGACAAAGCTACGATCATTAAAAACATAGAAGGATTAAAAATATAGGTATCCCACTGTTGCTTTATTTCCACATTTCCCGAATAGTTTATCATTACAAACAAATTTTTTGCGGATCATCCTAATGGTGAAATGCTGCAAAAAATACTGGCATACTTATTTCATAAATGTATTTGGTAAATATTATAGCCTATACAAAATGAAAGAAATTATGAGATCATTTACGAATTGGAAAGAATTTATCAATTTGGGCATAATTGGTGCGGCGATCATTGGCCTTATAGTTTTTGTTGCTTTATTGATTAATCTTAATTATTAAGTTTCATTGCCTGTGATTGTTAATTAAGTGAGCAAAGCATATTCAACCGCGGCAGTGGCATGTATCAACGTAGTATCAAAAACCGGTACCCTACAATCTTCCTGCTTAATTAATATAGGTATCTCCGTACAACCTAAAATTATTCCTTCTGCACCCTGTTCGATCAACAAGTTGATTATCCTTAAATATTCGTTTTTAGTTGCCGGTAAAAATATGCCGCTGCTGAACTCATTGTAAATTGTATTATTGATATACCTGATGGCTGCTTCCCCCGGTATTATCGTTTCAATTCCATTTTCCGCCAGTTTAGCTTTATAAAAATCCAGTTGCATGGTATATTTTGTACCTAGTAAAGCCACTTTTTTTAGTCCCGCCTTTTTTATTGCAGTTGCAGTTACTGATCCTATATGTATCACGGGTATATTTACCACAGACTGGATCTCACCTGCTATTTTATGCATGGTATTGGCGCCTATCATAATACAATCTGCACCTGCCAGTTCAAGTGACCGGGCCGCTTTACAAATTATTTCAGCAATGGATGACCAGTCTTCCTTTTCAGTTAAGGGTTTTATTTCGGCAAAATCAACCGAATTCAAAATGATCTTAGCGGAGTGAACACCACCCAACCTTTTATTAACGAGTTCGTTCAACAGCCTGTAATAATCTAAAGTAGAATACCATGTCAATCCACCAATGATACCAATCGTTTTCATGCTAAATTATTTATCCAGCACAATGTTACAACGATGGCATTTTAAAAAAAAATATTTTGGCTATAATGAAAAAAAAATCCTGTAAGTCAATGCCACAAAAGGTTTCAACAGATAAAATTCCTTTTAGCCATAACGATATGATTCTATAATTGGTTTAAATATTAATACGTATAGGTTTACCTTTGCGGCGCAATTCGGTAATACTGCGTTATTAATTGGTTTGTACAACCTAAATAAGCTGCTGAATGATCCGCCCAGCCAGAGTTTTTCGCCTGACCTTGAGCAGATTTAATTTGTAATTTAAAACTAGAGATATGAAGAGTGATGTCATGGGCTCAGGTGCCCCTATCAACAAAAAAGACCTACAGGAATTATTGAAAGAAACAAAAGAAACCATTGCTGTTGATGCAAAAACCGAAGGAAACAATAACCGTTCGTTTGGTGTGGTAGATTTGTGGAATGTTCAAAAGAAACAAAGAACTTCTGCTTCTATGATGAGAAGGTGGTTAAACTAAGTTTAGCTTTATTTATTTCAAATAAATTAATTCTTTTAGTTGTTACAGCATGGCTTAAAGCCATGCTTTTTATTTTCAGGCTACGGATTCCACAGATTAACGCGGATCATTTTCGGGGAGTTTCTTCGCTATTCATCCAATCAGCGTAATTCGTAAAATTCGTGTTTTGATTTTGTTAAATCTTTAACATAGCTTATTCACTTTGGTACGGTTTTGCATCGTTATAGAAAATTGAATACCTTTACTATGTACTATATAACTACTATGTCTGCAACATTTGAAGCTGAAAAGAACAGGAGAGCGTTTATTTACACCAGTGCCATTGCGATCGCTTTGCTGCTGATCGGTATTTTCTGGAGCTGGCCCATTGCACAACCCCCGGTTCCTGTTGTGGAAGAAGCTATTGAAATTAATCTCGGTAATTTGAATGAAGGTTTTGGTAATGTACAGCCTTTGGTAAAAGGAGAAAGATCTCCCGGCAACGAACAGGCAGAACAGCCGAAGCAAGCGGTTGCAGCAGCAAAAGATGAACCGGCTAAAGAAGTTCAACCCGATGATGTAAAGAATGAAGATGCAGCACCCGTTGTAAAACCAGAGAAAGCACAACCTAAAGCAACTGTTCTTCCTAAGGAACCAACTGTGCAGCCGGTAAAAAATACCACGCCTGTAGTAGTAGCCGTACCAAAACCTCAAAAACCTAAGATCGCAGGTTACGGCGGCCCCAAAGGCGGCACCGGTAACGGCGCTATAGAAGATAATGGTTATAAATACCAAGGCAATAAACCAGGTGGTAAAGGCGATGCAGGAAGCCCTGATGGCAAACCGGATAGTTATGGCAATACGCCGGGTGGTAAAACTGGAGGCAGTGGGTTAAGGGTATCAAAAGGTGACAGGTCGATCGTGAACAATTATATTTTTATGGGCGACCTTCCCAAAGCAACTATCAATGCGGTGATTAAAGTTTCAGCTGATGGCCGCGGAACATTTGTAACATTCGAAAAAGGTTCTACAAGCAGTGATGGAAGATATGCCAGCGCCATACGGAGTTACCTTCCCAATATACAATTCAATAAAGCCGATCACGAATCAATTGTGACTGTTCCGTTTAATTTTAGAGTACAATAAATTCTTAAGTATTTTTAATTTGCCATTCTGGTTTTGCAAATTATTATCCCGAGACCTGCAAAGTATTTAAGCAAGTACTCCCGACAAAAATACAAAGAATGAAAAGTTTATATTCTTTATCTGCTTAGAGCCTTTATAGGAAAACATTATCCCGACGCCGTATTTGCTTCACTATAAAGCTTTACTTACATTTGCTGTTGTATTCATAACATTCTACTGTTATTATTAATGAACTACCAGCAAACTATAGAATACCTTTACGAGCACCTGCCCATGTTCAGCCGGATTGGCGCAGCAGCCTATAAAAAAGATCTCCATAATACTATTGCACTTTGCTCCGCTTTGGGTGATCCACAAACCAAATTCAAAACTATTCATATTGCCGGCACTAACGGTAAGGGCAGCACCAGCCATATGCTGGCAGCTATGTTACAGGAGGCTGGATACAAAACAGGATTGTATACATCGCCGCACTTAAAAGATTTTGGCGAAAGAATAAAGGTTAATGGTAAAATGATCAATGAAGATTTTGTTATCGGGTTTGTAGAACGTACAAAAAACCTATCGCAAACTATTGAGCCTTCTTTTTTTGAACTCACCGTGGCGATGGCCTTTGATTATTTTTCGCAGCAGGAAGTAGATATTGCTGTCATAGAAACCGGCCTTGGCGGCCGGCTCGACAGTACTAATATCATTACGCCTCTTCTTTCAATAATCACCAATATCGGTTACGACCACATGAATATCCTGGGCAATACGCTCGAAGCTATTGCAATGGAAAAAGCAGGTATCATCAAACCAAATGTGCCGGTAGTGGTCGGAGAATGGCTCCCCGAAACAAAAAGCATTTTCAATGATAAGGCAGCCGCATGTAATTCCCCCATTCATTTTGCACAGGATATATTTAAAGTTACCGATATCATATCATCTGCACGTACACTAAAATGCAAAGTTACAGATGTTGAACATCATATAACAGGGCATTTTACGCTTGACCTTAACGGCCTTTACCAAACAAAGAATTTATGTGCTGTATTATGTGCCGAAGGTATTTTAATGGAGCAGGGGTTTAGCATAAAAAATGAGGCGGAGAAATTTGCACTGGCAAACACAAAAAAACTAACGGGCATATATGGCCGCTGGGATGTTATCGGGGAAAACCCTTCCATTGTGTTAGACGTCGCACACAATGAAGACGGGATAAAGCAGGTCATCAATCAAATAGCATTTTTAAACATCGGCACTGCTGCCGTACATTTTGTGATCGGCATGGTAAAAGATAAAGAAGTAGACAAAGTTTTATCGCTGCTGCCAACAGGTGCCAGTTATTATTTTACCAATGCCCATATACCAAGGGCAATGGCAGCTGACGATTTACAAACAAAGGCTGCTACATTTAACCTTTTGGGAAATACTTATGATAATGTAAACAATGCGGTTGATGCGGCAAAACAAAATGCTGCTGAAACAGACCTCATTATAGTTTGCGGCAGCGTATTTTTAGTGGGCGAAGTAGCATTGAGAAAGGGTAAAAGACAGGTTACCAGGGAGCATAGACCATAGCCCACTGACGTCTCACGATTCACGACGCACGAATTCGCCATCCATTTTCTGAAACGCATAAAATGCACAGGCCATGTGCAGCGACTGCACAATTTCATTTTTCAGCAGCATTTCCCTGAACGCTTCCAGGGGCACAGTCATTAGTTCAATATCTTCGTTATGATCCAGTTTTTGCGATTCGGTTTTCTTTCCTCCTCTTGCCAGGTATAAATAAGTATAATTGTCTAAAAGGCCAGGGTTGGCAGCGATCTTTCCCAAATAATCATAACTGGTAAAGGTATAACCGGTTTCTTCGATCAATTCTCTTGCGATCGCTTTTTCTTTATCTTCTCCTTCATCAATAAAACCACCGGGTATCTCCAGGATAGTTTCGGCTATGGCATGCCGGTATTGTCTTACGAGGATTACCTGGTTGTCTTCGGTAATAGCCACCGCACAGGCACTGGGCGGCAGCTCTACCACAAAATAAGGATCAACAATATGTCCATCAGGCCTTTCACAACGGTCTTCCCTTGCAGTAAAATAAATATGTTTGCTTAAATATTTTGAAGATAATTTTTTCCAGTCCATTTTGTTTATTTGTTTATTGCTTAATGAGTTTGTTCGGTTGATTCAATAACGTTGCTTTACGAGTTAACCAACAAACTGATTAACTCCACTTCATTCTTTCCCTCAAACTGTTGATATGCGCCACGTGATGACGGCTATGCCAGGCATACATGCCCAGCAGGTACCATAGGGTCATTTCTTTTTTATGTTCGGGATGAAAAACTGTTCGCTGCAGTTCAGCTTCCGACAGGTCTTTAAGAAAATGAAACCAGCGCCTGTGCAAAGCATGCAATAGTGTAAGCGATATATTTATGGGCAGTTCCAATGCATCTTTCATTTCAGCCCATTGCACTTCATCATATGTTTTAGTGGAAGGGTTATCTTCTGTAAGTCCTAATTTAAAACGTATATAAGCATTCATATGGCTGTCTGCAACGTGGTGCACCACCTGCTTTATCATCCACCCCCCATCGCGGTACACCGTATTTAACTGCGCCTCGTCCAAATTCAACACGGCATTTTCTAAATGTTGTGGTAAATCTTTTATATCGGTTAGCCAGTCTTGTAATTGCTTTTCAGAAAATGGCTGGGCAATATATTTACCAATGGGATATCGAAGGTCCTGTTCCATTATTGTATAACTGTTGGTTTAACTTCTTCCAATGTCATTTCAAATACCAGGGCAGCACCGGGTGGAATAACATTGGGATCACGTGGATTTAAATAGTACGCCAGCTCCGTTGGAATATATACTTTCCATTTATCACCAGGGCTCATCCGTTGCAGGATCTCCGTCCATCCTTTGATAACATCGGTTACCTTGAACACAGCAGGCGCACCACGTTTGTAAGAATTATCAAATTCCCTGCCATCAATTAAAGTACCGATATAGGTTACCACTACGGTATCGGCCAGCTTTGGTTTGACAGAAAGGTTAGCTGATTTCTTTATTACTTCATACTGTAAGCCATCAGGCAAGGTGATCACCCCCGGTTTTTTTTTGTTGGCATCTAAAAAAGCTACGCCTTTCGCGATTTCGGAAGCAGATGACTCCCTGTTAAAAACATCCACCTGCTTCTGCATGCAGGCATTCATTTGCTCCGGGGTTAAAACGGGCTGTTTACCCCTGTACACATCATCAATGGCTTTTTGCATCATCAGCGGATTGATCCTGTTGATATGCTGCGATTTCATATTATTAGCCACATTATAACCAGCCGCATAACTGAAACTATCCACCAGGTTTTTAAAAGGCCCTTTTACAAGGGCTGGTTTCGCGGCAACTTTGGGTTTTGTTTTTTGTGCTGTTGTATAAAAAAATGACAGCAATACCAACACCACTACTGATAATTTCTTCATGTACTTTTATTTTTTAGTTTTCAGGGAGCAAATTTAATTAAATATTATTCATCCCTCATTTCTTTTCCCGTTAAATGAATGAAAACGTCTTCGAGATTGGCAGACTTTACCTGCTTTGGTTTTTCAAAACCAGTTGCCACAAGGTCATCAATCATTTTATCGGGAGAATCGAGAGAAATTATTTTTCCTTCATCCATAATGGCGATACGGTCGCAAAGCTGTTCGGCTTCATCCATATAATGCGTGGTGATGATCACGGTGGTTCCTTTTGACCTGATGTCAACGACCAGGTCCCACAAATTTCTTCTTGCCTGCGGATCGAGGCCGGTGGTAGGTTCATCCAGGAAAATAATTTTAGGTTTATTGATCAAAGTGGTTGCAATAGAAAAACGCTGCTTCTGGCCGCCACTCATATCTTTAAACTTATTCTTTGCTTTTTCTTCCAGGTTTACGAGCCTTAATAATTCCATCGGGTTCACGGGTTGATTATATAAGCCTCCAAATAACTGGATCAATTGTATCAAATTGAGCCCGGGATAAAAACCTGATGTTTGCAATTGTACCCCAATGATCTTTTTTATTTCACCCGGATCTTTATCTAAATTAAATCCATTTACAATTACTTCGCCGCTGGTTTTTTCCCGCAACGTTTCAATAATTTCAAGTGTAGTGGATTTACCTGCGCCATTAGGGCCTAGCAAACCAAATATCTCTCCTTCATAAACATCAAAGGAAATACCTTTCACCGCTTCGAAATTACCGTAATTCTTTTTTAAATTTTTTACTGAGATGATTGTATTCATAACACGATTTAATATTTACAATTCCATTTCCATTTTTACATCTGCCGTTTCAAAGGGGGAACCGGTTACGCTTACATGCTGAAACCCGTATTTTTCATACAGTGCCAGGGCAGTGGTGAGTTGATGATTGGAGAACAGTTCCAGTTTTACAGCACCTGATACCCTTGCTTTATTGATACAGGTTTCAATCAATAATTTACTAATCCCCCTTCCCTTGTATTGATCATCCACCGCCATTTTCGCCAATTCAAATGCATTATCTTTCTCTTTTATTAATGCTGCCGACCCAACAATGGCATCGCCTTCTTTGGCCAGCCATATGAATCCTCCGTTATCAATGATCATTCCCTGAGGATCATCCAATATAGCCAGGTCGTGGCTTTCTTTAAGATGATATTTATCCAGCCAGGCTACATTTAACCTGTAAAAATCCGGCTGGTATTTATTTTCATATGCAATGATCATTATCATACGATCTGCTTTTTTATTACAAAAACAAATACTCAGTATTCAATTTTCAACGATCAATTTTCCATTGAGATACAGTTGCATTTATTTGAGTATCGCCCTTTGTAGATTGAATACTGAAGATGATTGCTGATTATAAAAACTATTTTGTTCCATCCAGGAAATACCCTAATTCTTCCATCATTAATTTACTACCCGCAAAAAATGGCGTGCGTTGGTGTAATCCTGTAGGCTGCACGTCCAGCATCCTTTGTTTACCATTGGTGGCAATACCACCTGCTACTTCAACGATAAATGCACAGGGATTGCATTCGTACATTACCCTTAATTTGCCTTTTGGCTTATCTGCAATTGCCGGATACATAAAGATGCCGCCCTTTATTAAATTGCGGTGTATATCTGCTACCATACTGCCGATATAACGCTGCGTGTAAGGGCCACCATTATCTTTAGTTTTCCGCTGGCATTCATTGATATATTTTTTCACCCGCTCTTCGTACTGGAAAAAATTACCATGGTTCACCGAATAAAATTTTCCTGTTTCAGGGCATTTAATATTCGGGTGGCTTAGGGTGAATTCGCCAATGGACTGATCCAGTGTAAAACCATTCACGCCACGGCGTGTGGCATACACCATCATGGTTGATGATCCGTAAATGATATAACCCGCCGCCACCTGCTTAACACCCGGCTGTAAAAAATCTGCCTCAGTTGCAGGCTTTCCTATTTCACTGATTCGCCTGTACACACTGAAGATAGTACCTATCGAAACGTTTACATCAATATTACTGCTGCCATCAAGGGGATCGAATAGGCAAACATATTTACTGGCATTACTTACTTCATCATCAAATATCACCACATCGTCCAGTTCTTCGCTGCCGATGCCTGCACAACTTATTCCATGTCGCAGTACGCCTACAAACTGGTTGTTGGCAAAAATGTCTAATTTCTTCACTTCTTCCCCCTGCACATTCATCGAACCGGCATCGCCTAAAATATCTACAAGCCCGGCTTTATTTACTTCGACATTCACCCTTTTGGCGGCAAGGCCAATATCCCTTAACAAACTGGATAATTCTCCCGTAGCTTTTGGAAAATCCCTCAACTGCTGGATAGTAAATTCATCCAGCGTTTGTACTCTGCGGTTAATAATCATAATAGCGTTAGTTAGTTAAATACGTGGGTTTATTGGGAAAGATTTACGATTTTTGCAAACCTTTATACAGGGGCTAAATTACAGAATTAACTTAATCAACTACATAAATGAAGGTTTTTAAATTTGGCGGTGCAAGCATCAACAGCGTGGAAAGAATACAAAACGTAGGTAAGATATTAGAGGCATTCCGGGGAGAAAAAATATTCGTGATTATATCCGCCATGGGTAAAACCACTAATGCTCTCGAGAAAGTAGTTGACGCCTTTTTTGAGGGAAGAAAAGAGGATGCGCTACAGTTATTTGAACAGGTGAAACAACAGCATTTAAGTACACTCAAATACCTCACCACCCTGCGCTGGCAGGAGGCGGAAGACCACCTGAAAGATTTTTTTACAGAAATTGAATGGCTATTGCATGATAAGCCGGTAAGGGAATACGATTATTATTACGACCAGGTAGTTTGCAGCGGCGAATTATTAAGCACTGCCATGATGAGTGATTACCTCAATGAAGCCGGAATAAAAAATAAATGGCTCGACGTAAGGGATATTGTAAGAACGGATGATAATTTCAGGGATGCAGCAATTGACTGGCCGTTTACCCAAGAAAAAGTGAGTACGGTAGTGGAACCACTTTTTAATGACTTTGATGTGATCATTACGCAGGGCTTTATCGGTGCAACCGATGAAAATGAAAGCACAACGCTCGGCAGAGAAGGCAGTGATTACAGCGCTGCTATTTTTGCCAACCTGTTAAATGCCGAAAACCAAACCATCTGGAAAGATGTGGAAGGCGTGATGAATGCCGACCCAAAAGAATTTCCCGATGCTACATTTTTAGAAGCACTCAGTTATAATGAAGTGATTGAAATGGCCTATTATGGCGCACAGGTCATTCATCCAAAAACGATCAAGCCTTTACAGAATAAAAATATCCCGCTGCATGTGCGTTGTTTCCTGCATCCCGGATTGCCGGGCACTATTATCAGCAATAAACCTGTACATCACCTCCCTCCTGTTATCGTATTAAAAGATAAACAGGTACTGCTGGAGTTGAGTTCAAAAGATTTTTCTTTCGTTGGGGAGGCATATGTCAGCCGTTTATATGAATTGTTCGCAAGTATAAAGATCAGGCCCAACCTGATACAAAATGGCGCCATCAACCTGTTGTGTTGCCTGGATGACCGCCCCGAAAAAATTGAAAAACTTGCATTGGCTGCGTCGGAGATATTTGATGTACAGGTAAAGAGAAATCTTACACTGCTCACAATACGGCATTATACGCGGGAAAAATTTGATGAACTGACCAGGGATAAAATAATTTTATTGATGCAACGTACAAGAGAAACTGTGCAGGCATTGATGGAAGATTGATGAGTAAACCTAAAAGGTTTTTACAACCTTATAGGTTTTAACTATTTAATCCACCACGTACTCCCCTTTCTTATTTACGAGGATAACAGGTAATTGTTTTTTCTCTTCAAAGAAATTAAATGCTTCTTTAAGCTGTGTGGTGAAACCAACCAATGCAGGCCTTGTCTTTAGTGTTTCAGCAAGGTAATCAGCCGATTTTTTTACATTATACTTTACAGGAAAAACATGCACCGGTATAAAATCCTGCCCGCTTGATTTTACATGTGTGGCAATGATATACAATTCCTCGATGGGCTCATCGCTGATAGGGATACAACCGGTAGAAACACAGTTACCATGAATATAGATCGCATTGCCGGGGTGCAATGAATCGCTTAATATCCTGTCTGATGCATTGGGATAATTTAATCCCAGCGCGAGGTGATAATTGCTGTTGGGGTTAAACTCGTTTATATAATAAAAACCCTCGGGTACCTGGTAATCCCCCTGCATACGCTTGGGCCCCATAGTGCCACTCTGCATACACACTTTATAAGTTTTAAATAATTTGAATGGTTCTTTAGCGCCGCCCTTTACCCATACTTCCAGTTGACGGTCGTATTTAAACGAACGGATGTACATAGCCTGCGGTGGCCAGGTGAGCTTTTTTTCCTCAAACTGCCTTATAACCGAATCTTCCATCCCGTTAAAAACCGCCGAAAGTTTCACGGAACTCTTCTGGAATTCAACAAATGACGTTTGAGAAAATACGTTACATGCTGTAAAGAAAAGCGGTGCACCTATAAGTATGATCTTTACAAGTAATTTATTCATTAAAACAATTGGATTAAACCTTATTAACGTAAAAGTAGAAAAAAAATTAAAGTTTTTTTTGTTAAAAAAGCAGTTATTCAGAAAATACTTACACATGGGGAAAAGTACCCCACTATTACAAATTGCCTCTTTCATCCTGTTCTCTTTCCAGTGCTTCAAATAAGGCTTTAAAATTACCTTTCCCAAAACTTTTAGCGCCTTTGCGCTGGATGATCTCGAAGAATAAGGTAGGCCTGTCTTCCAAAGGTTTGCTGAAGATCTGTAAAAGATAACCTTCTTCATCACGGTCGATCAGTATACCCAACTCACTCAATGGTTCCAGGTCTTCATCAATTTTTCCTACACGGTCCAGTACTGTTTCGTAATAGCTGGCGGGGATCTTTAAAAATTCGATGCCCCGTTTCTGTAGCTCATTTACCGTTTCAACGATGTTTGCAGTAGCAATAGCAACATGCTGTACACCTTCACCGTTATAAAATTCCAGGTACTCTTCCACCTGGCTTTTCTTTTTTCCTTCAGCAGGTTCATTGATGGGGAATTTTACAAACCCATTACCGTTGCTCATCACTTTGCTCATGAGTGCAGAATATTCGGTGGATATATCCTTATCATCAAAACTTAAAATATTCCTGAACCCCATTACTTCTTCATAAAATTTTACGCAGGGATTCATTCGGTTCCATCCCACATTACCTACACAATGATCAACGTACAACAACCCGGTTGAAACGGGATTATAATTTGACTTCCATTCCCTGAAACCCGGCATAAAGCAACCACTGTAATTTTTTCTTTCTACAAAAAGGTGTACGGTATCTCCGTAAGTATGAATACCGCTCAATATTACTTCGCCATCAGCATCTTTTAATGTAGTGGGTTGCAGGTATGATTGGCCACCGCGTTTGGTGGTCTCTTCCCATGCGCTTGTAGCATCTTCTACTTTTAGTGCCAGCACTTTTACCCCGTCTCCGTGTTTGTAAACATGATCAGCGATCTCGTTGCCTGTTCTCAATGCGGTGGTCAAAACGAAAGTGAGTTTATTCTGGCGGATAACATAACTCACTTTGTCTTTCATGCCTGTTTCAGGACCGGCATAGGCCAGGCTTTGAAACCCAAAAGCCGTTTTATAAAAATGCGCCGCCTGTTTGGCGTTGCCTACATAAAATTCTACATAGTCTGTTCCCTGCAGGGGTAAAAAATCTGCAGAAGCACTGTTGATCACTTTAGGTTGTATAGTATCCGTTGACATGATGTTTAATTTGAGATGAAGAAAAGTTGGCTCCGGAACTTCGCAAGCACGCCGTTAATATCTCTGCCGATCTGCGGCGCCAGCGAAATCTGCAGGAGGCTAACAAATTAAAATACCGAATCCATGGCAAGCGCAAGCATTAACAAAGAATAGTTATTGCGCCTGTCAGCAAATAATTTATGTGGATAATCGGGTTGCATTTCTTAAAACAAAGATAACGAAACTTACAGCACTTCAACTGTTAGATTCTATATTTGCGCATGCAAAAAGTTGGAATATTAGGCGGAGGCCAGTTAGGCCGTATGTTGCTCCAGGCTGGGGCAAACTATCCCGTTGAAACATTCGTGATGGAAAGCGATAGCGCCTGCCCCGCGGCTCATCTTTGTCATCATTTTACCAAGGGTGATATTAAAGATTTTGATGACGTCTACAATTTTGGCAAAGGCCTTGATGCCATTACCATTGAAATAGAAGCAGTGAATGAAGATGCACTGGAAAAACTGGAAGCAGAAGGCGTCAGGGTCTATCCAAAACCATCGGCATTACGCATCATCAAAAATAAAATCCTGCAAAAACAATTTTATAAAAACAATGAAATACCTACCAGTGCATTTGTGATTACTCAAAATAAAATGGAGTTACAGCAGCAAGGTAATTTTTTACCAGCGGCCCACAAGATCGGGATGGGTGGTTATGATGGCCGGGGTGTAGCATTATTAAAAACTACGGCCGACTTTGCAAAAGGTTTTGATGCTCCTGCCGTACTTGAAAAATTAGTTGCCATAAAAAAAGAAATTGCTGTGATCATTGCAGTTAATGATAAAGGGGAAAATGCTCTATACCCCGCAGTTGATATGGTTTTTGATACCCGGTTAAATTTACTTGACTACCAGATCAGCCCGGCTGAACTTGCCCAAAGGGTATTGTGGAAAGCGGAAGCCATTGCGTTGAAAGTAGTGAAAGACCTCAAAAGCCCGGGCATTTTCGCCGTGGAGTTGTTTGTGGATGCCAATGATAACGTTCTGGTGAATGAAACTGCGCCAAGGGTGCATAACAGTGGCCATCATACGATTGAAGCCAATTACAGCAGCCAGTTTGATATGTTGTGGCGCATCATGCTTAACTATCCCTTAGGAAACACAGCGCATATCTTACCCGCAGCCATTGTAAATTTGCTCGGCGCCGAAGGTTATACCGGTCCGGCCCGGTACCAGGGTTTGGAAGATATCTTAAAAATTGAGAACGTGTTTGTACATCTTTATGGAAAGCTGGAAACCAGGCCCGGAAGAAAAATGGGCCATATAACCATTTTAAGTAAAGAGAAACAGGAATTGATACACCAGGCCAACCGGATTAAAACCACATTAAAAGTTGTTTCCCAAGAACCTTTATGCTAAAATAGCGTTCTTACTACCAACAGTTTTGTTTTAAATTGCCGTCTAATAATAAAAATTGAAAATAAGTGTTGGAAAAATTAAAGTTTACGGTATTTTTAACTGCGATAATTATACTGTCCGGTTGTCAATCGGCTTCTAAAGAAGAAAAAAAAACTACTGCAAAACCCACTGCTCCACCGGTAACAGTTGATGGGTATATTGTAACCCCGAAATTATTATCCCAGGATATCGAAGTGCCCGGCAGCCTGGCTGCTTTTCAGGAAGTGGAACTGCATCCCGAAGTGGCGGGAAGGGTAACGGGCGTATATTTTAAAGAAGGCAGCAACGTGGCACAAGGGCAGACATTATTGAAATTATACGATGGGGATCTTATAGCACAATTACAAAAATTACAGGTACAGTTAAAAACTGCAGACCAAACAGCGGATCGCTATGCTGCATTATTAAAGATCAATGGTGTTAGCCAGCAGGAATACGACCTGAATGTACTGGCAGTAAATAATATCAAAGCGGATATGAATATCATTCGCACCAGCATCGCTAAAACTTCTTTGAAAGCACCTTTCAGCGGTAAAATGGGTATCACTACAATTACACCCGGCGCCTATATTTCGCCCGCAACGCTTATCACTACACTACGTAAACTGAGCCAGCTTAAATTAGAATTTACAGTGCCTGAAAAATACGGTATTAAAATGAAGCCGGGCAACCTTATTCATTTTACTATTGAAAATAACGCTACCTCGTACCCTGCAAAGATCACTGCCACGGAAAATACGATAGCGGCGGAAACCCGTAGTTTAACCGTAAAGGCTGTAGTGGAAAAAGTTCCTGCCCAACTGATTGCAGGCGCATTTGCAAAAGTACAGATTCCCCTTGGCGAGAACGATGCGGCTTTGATGATACCATCGCAGGCCATTATTCCCGGAGCGAGGGATAAAAAGGTGATCGCGGTAAGGTCTGGCATCGCTTCAATGGAAACAGTAACCACAGGTTTAAGAGATTCGGCTATGGTAGAAATAACCACTGGCCTAAAAGCCGGTGACACGGTTTTAATAACAGGATTGCTGGCCACCAAACCGGGCAGCAAAGTGCAATTAAATAAAGTAAATAAAAATTAAAAGGGGTAAGCGGTGAATATATCTGAATTAAGTTTACGAAGACCGGTGATGGCGGTGGTGCTCAGCATTGTCATTGTTTTATTTGGGCTGATCGGATTTAAATTCCTGGGTGTGCGTGATTACCCTGCTATCGATCCGCCAAATATTTCTGTGCGTACTTCTTATCCCGGCGCCAACGCTGATATTATAGAGTCGCAGATCACCGAACCTTTGGAAACCGCCATCAATGGCATTGCCGGCGTTAAAAATATTACCAGCAGCAGCAGCCAGGGTACCAGTAATATTAATGTAGAATTTGAATTGGGCAACGACCTGGAAAGTGCGGCTAATGATGTACGTGATAAAGTATCACAGGCAACACGTTCTTTACCTTCCGACCTCGATGCGCCGCCTGTAGTAACCAAGGCGGATGCCAGCAGCGATGCCATCATTTCCATGACGGTGCAAAGCAATACAAAGAACCAACTGGATGTTACCGAATACGCTAATAACAATTTACTCGAACGTTTGCAAACCATTCCCGGTGTAAGTGGTATCCAGATATGGGGTGAAAAGAAATATGCCATGCGTATCTGGTTCAATACGGCCAAACTCAGCGCCTATGGATTAACGCCGCTGGATGTACAGGTAGCTTTGCAAAATCAAAACGTGGAACTGCCTTCGGGAAAGATCTCGGGTGATGCAACGGAATTATCAGTAAGAACTTTTGGCAAAATCAATACAGAAGAAGAATTCAACAATATTATTGTAAAGAATGTCAACGGCACAGCTATAAAACTAAAAGACGTTGGGGAAGCAGTGCTGGGACCTGAGAATGAAGAATCCGTTTTAAAAGAAAGCGGCGTACCCATGATAGCGCTGGCGCTGGTACCGCAACCCGGTTCCAATTATGTAGCTATCTCCAATGAATTTTATAAACGTTACGAGCAGATAAAAAAAGAAGTGCCGGCTGATATCCAGTTAGACATTGCACTGGACCAAACCAGGTTCATTAAAAGATCTATTTCAGAAGTAAAAGAAACGCTGATCATTTCTATAATACTGGTAGTACTTATTATTTACCTTTTTTTCCGCGACTGGATCATTGCGATAAGGCCGCTCATTGATATCCCTGTGTCGCTGATCGGTGCTTTCTTCATCATGTACCTCTTTGGTTTTACCATCAATGTACTTACCCTGCTCGCTATTGTACTGGCCACGGGCCTGGTGGTGGATGATGGTATCGTGGTAACGGAAAACATCTTTAAAAAAATGGAGCAGGGCATGAGTAAATGGCAGGCAGCCAAAGAAGGCTCCAAAGAAATATATTTCGCCGTTATTGCCACTTCCATCACGCTGGCTATTGTATTTCTCCCGGTAATTTTTTTACAGGGATTCGTGGGCAGGCTTTTCCGTGAGTTTGGTATCGTAGTAGCGGGCGCCGTATTGATCTCGGCTTTTGTTTCGTTAACCTTAACACCGGTATTAAACGTTAAGCTTACCCGAAAAGTACAAAAACATTCCCGCTTTTATACTTTCTCTGAACCCTTTTTCCGTGGTATGGAAAATGGTTACCGTAAATTATTGGAGGGCTTTATGAAAATAAAATGGCTGGCGATCGTATTGATCATCACCTGCTTTGGGATCATTTATATTATAGGTAAAGATATTCCCACCGAACTGGCACCAATGGAAGACCGAAGCCAGTTCCGGCTTTCGGTAACGGCACCCGAAGGTACCTCGTACGATTATATGGATAAATACGTAGATAAGATTTCCCAGTTTGTTGCTGATTCCATTCCTGAAAAAACAGTTTTAATAAGTATCACCGCTCCAGGCTTTACCGGTTCAGGCTCTGTTAATACCGGTATGGTAAGGGCATTGATGAGCGATCCCAAAGACAGGAAACGTTCGCAACAGGACATCGTGAATATGATCAATAAAAATGTTTCCAAATTCAATGAAGGAAAGATCTTCGTGATACAGGAGCAAACCATTGCGGTGAACAGGCGTGGCGGTTTACCGGTTCAGTTCGTAATACAGAATGTTAATTTTGACAAGATCAAAGAAGTGCTGCCGAAATTTTTGGACGAAGCAAATAAGAACCCTGTCTTCCAGGGCGTAGATGCAGATTTAAAATTCAATAAACCTGAGTTACGTGTTTTGATTGATCGCTTAAAAGCGAGTGACCTTGGGGTAAGTATACAGAATATTTCGGAAGCATTGCAACTGGCTTTAAGTAACCGGAGGCTGGGTTATTTTACAAGAGACGGTAAACAATACCAGGTATTAGGCCAGGTAGCAAGAAACGATCGGGATGATCCCACAGACCTTAAGAGTATCTATGTAAGAAATACCAGCGGCCAATCTATATCGTTAGACAACCTGGTAACCATGGCAGAAGAAAGCACTCCCCCTACTATTTATCACTTTAACCGGTATAAATCTGCAACCATCTCTGCCGGCCTCGCACCCGGCAAAACGATTGGTGACGGTTTGAAAGCGATGGAGGAGCTTTCAAAAAAATTACTGGATGATTCTTTCAGCACTGCGCTCACCGGTTCATCAAGAGATTATGCAGAAAGCGGCAGCAATACCAGTTTCGCTTTTATACTCGCATTGGGTTTGATCTTTCTTGTACTGGCGGCGCAATTCGAAAGTTTTATCGACCCGCTCATTATCATGTTAACAGTGCCACTGGCCATTGCGGGCGCTTTATTATCGTTGAGTATATTTGGCCAAACGTTAAATATATTTTCCGAGATCGGGATGATCATGTTGATCGGGCTGGTTACCAAGAATGGTATCCTTATCGTGGAATTTGCCAATCAAAAACAATTGGCCGGCAATAAAAAAACACCCGCTGTTATTGAAGCGGCTGTGGCAAGGTTCCGCCCTATTTTAATGACCAGCCTTGCCATGAGCCTGGGCGCTTTACCTCTGGCATTGTCATTGGGTGATGCGTCAACCAGCCGCATTCCGTTGGGCATTGTAATTGTAGGTGGTATCATGTTCTCTTTAATTTTGACCTTATTCGTGATACCCGCCATGTATGCTTTCATTTCTTCCAATAAGAAAAAAAGTGAACTGGACGATATGGAACAAACAAGTTTATCAGTTTAAAATATGTTGGTTTGATGAAGATATTTTTTTTTATAACTGTGATCATTGCATTGGGGGGGACTCAGCAGATTTTTGCACAAAAAATTTTAACTGTTGATGAAGCGATAGCGAATGCAATGGCCAATAATTACGATATCCAGTTACGTAAAAATGATTCTACGGCATTTGCTATTGATAACTCCTACGCCAAAGCAGCGTTCCTGCCGAGGTTGAATGGAAGCACCGGTGTATTGTTCAATAACAATAACCAAAAACAACGTTTGGCAGATGGCACGGTAAAACAACAAAGCGGTATACGGTCTGATAATATCAGCTCTTCCGTTGCACTTAACTGGACGGTGTTTGATGGCTTTAAAATGTTTGCTACAAGAAACAGGCTGGCAGAGTTGGTTAAACTCGGCGAGCTGAATGTAAAAGACCAGGTAGTAAATACGGTTGCTGAAGTTATCACCAATTATTATAATATCGTAAGGCAAAAACAACAGTTAAAAGCCATTGAAGAACAGATGGGGTTAAACGAAGAAAGGTTGAAGCAGGCAGATAAAAAACTGAGTGTGGGCCTTGGTGCCAAACCCGATGTACTGTTGGCAAAAACCGACCTGAATGCGCAGCGGGCCGCACTGTTGAAGCAACAGACTTTAATTGAACAGCAGAAAGAGCAGCTTAATCTTTTAATGGCCTTGCCATTGAATACAGCTTATGAAGTTGCGGATTCTATTCCCATCAATAATGAGTTGATGGTAACGGATGTTTTAAGTGCAGCGGAAATTAATAATCCTGCGCTGTTGGCGGCCAGGCAAAATATTACTATTGCGGGCATCGCGCTTTCGGAAAGAAAAGCAGAACGCTTTCCTGTAGTTAGTATTAACTCTGCTTACAATTTTGGGCAGACCGATAATCGCACGGTGTTGAATACATTTACACCATTGTACAACCGTAACCTTGGTTTTAATTATGGTATCTCTGCTGCGATTCCCATCTTTAATGGTTTTAATGCCCGGCGCCAGATTCAACAGGCACAACTAACGATCGATAATTACAAGATACAATACGGGCGAATAAAAGCTGCCAACGAAATTGCTATCAACAATTCTTATAAAACTTACGAACTCCAGAAAAAAACACTGGTACTGGAAGAAGAAAATATTTTACTGGCAAAAGAAAATGTTTTTATTGCCCTCGAACGTTTTCGCCTGGGTATTTCCACTACGCTCGAACTGAGAGAAACACAAAAAACACTGTCGGATTCTTATGACCGGCTCATTGCGGCACGTTATAATACCAAAGTTGCTGAGACAGAATTGCTAAGGTTAAGAGGGGATTTGGTAAGATAATTTTTCAAGTAAAGATCAAAAGTAATAAAGCCGCAGAGAATTTCTTTGCGGCTTATGTATTTCTTAGCGACTTTGCGTGAAATTTTCCCCGGTATAATTAAATAAACTATTTTTGAAACAAATAAATTAACATGAATCCACTCGTAGGAATAATAATGGGCAGCGAAAGCGATTTAGATATTATGAAGGGCGCTGCAGAAATGCTTCGCCAGTTTGAGGTAGAACCTGAATTAACAATTGTTTCTGCACACCGCACACCGGAACGCTTGCGGGAATATGCCGGCAAAGCGAAAGAGCGTGGTATCAAAGTGCTGATCTGCGGTGCGGGTGGTGCTGCACATTTGCCGGGCATGGTGGCAGCCAACACAATTTTACCTGTGATCGGTGTGCCTGTAAAATCCAGCAACAGTATTGATGGCTGGGATTCTGTTTTATCTATTTTACAAATGCCTTACGGTGTTCCTGTTGCAACGGTAGCGTTGAATGGTGCTAAGAATGCGGGCATATTAGCTGCACAGATATTAGCCTTACACGATACTTCCATTGCAGGAAAATTATTAGCTTATAAAGAATACCAGGATGATATCGTAATGGAAAGCGTAAAGAATGTGAAAGGAATGGGATTCAGGAATGAGTTTGATAGGTAGTAATTTTGTAATGAAACTTAAGCATATCAATCTTGTTGTGAGCCCCAACCATTTGAAACACATTCCTTAAATTTGACGATGAATCTTTTAAACAAGACGAAAAGGATATTAAAATCAAAATTTGACTTAATAAGGAATGAAAATCTTAAAAAGAACTTATTAAATGCGCTGCCTTTTTGGGTCGGCGCTTTTGTATCTGGCGGAGTTGCCGTGTTGTATGCAAAATTATTTTACTGGGCAGAACTGGCAACGCATCTCATTTACGAAAAAACAAGTTGGGCATTTTTCATCATCACACCCTTCTGTTTTGTTTTAGCCTGGATGATTGTTTCAAAATATGCGCCCTATTCAAGAGGCAGCGGAATTCCTCAGGTAAGTGCTGCAATTGAATTATCGAATCCCAAACATGCTTACAAGGTAAATGTGCTGCTTAGCTTTAGAATAATATTTATAAAAATACTTTCCAGCTTAATTATGGTTTTTGGTGGTGGCGCAATTGGTAGAGAAGGTCCAACTATTCAAATTTCTGCTTCTATTTTCAAAAAAATAAACGATTTATTGCCTACATGGTATTCGAAAATATCAAAACGGAATATGATAGTAACGGGTGCCGCCGCAGGACTTGCAGCTGCATTTAACACCCCATTGGGCGGTATTGTTTTTGCCATTGAAGAACTCACCAAAACGCATTTCAGTTTTTTCAAATCTGCATTACTTACCGGAGTTATCATTGCCGGGCTTACGGCATTGAACTTTTTAGGCCCTTATCTTTATTTGGGGTACCCAAGCTTAGGGGGTATGCCTGCCTGGATAATTCTTTTAACCATTCCAATAGCTATTATCACAGGGTTTGCAGGCAGTGGAATGGGTAGTATTATTCTGTTCGTTTTCAAAAAGAAAAGGGTATTGAAAAATAATTTCAATAAAATAATTTATGTGGCAGTTTGTGGGCTGATTATAGCCACACTGGCTGTTTTTGTGGATGGTCAAACCTTAGGCTCAGGAAAAGAAATAATGGTAAATACTTTATTCACAAACGAAAAACATGTAGAATGGTATTTGCCTATTTTAAGAATTTTCGGACCGATAGTATCATTTTCAACAGGAGCATCTGGCGGTATTTTTGCTCCATCACTAAGTGCCGGAGCCAGTATTGGTGCATTATTCTCGGGCTGGTTTCATTTGTCTGATACGGAAACTAACCTGATTATTTTATGCGGTATGACAGGTTTTTTGACAAGTATTACGAGAAGCCCTTTTACTTCTTCTATTCTTGTTTTGGAAATGACAAACAGCCACAATGTTATATTTTATATTATGTTGACAGCATTATTTTCCAACTTAATCGCAACATTGGTGAGCAGGCATTCCTTTTATGACCATTTGAAAGACCAATATATAAACGAGATACATAAAAGTGAAACTCAACAAATAGAAAAATAAAGAAATAGGTATGCCACTAAAATCGCATGTCACAAGATGGGGCTTTACGTTACGAGCCTGACCAGCATCGAATTCTACAGGTAAGCAATGTTGTAAAAGCTACTCATTTTTTGAAAGTTATTTTGATTTTACCTGTACCAAAATAAAAGCTGATAATATTGTTGCTATAGATGTTATTCCTGATGTCATAGCAAAAAACAAATTCTATTAATAAAATTTTGTTATGAAGATCAACTGTTTTACTTGCTTACTTTTTACAGTAATATTATTTATTAACCATGCTGCTGCGCAAGCTACTGGTACCGCTATTTTCCGACTCATATCTTCTCATACTTCTTTTCCTGATACGGGTAGGGCAAACGGACACTTTTACAATAATATTTTATACAATAGTGCTGACCATTACAGCGATAGCAGCGTATTGATAATTGTGCCGCCAAAATTAAAAGTAGTTAAACAGGTAGATGTAATATTTTGGTTTCATGGCTGGAACAATAATATTGATAGTGTATCCCCACGGTATGATCTTATCAAACAATTCATCGATTCTAAATGCAATGCAATTTTAGTACTGGCAGAAACAGCAAAAGACGCTCCGGATAGTTATGGTGGTAAGCTGGAACAAAAAGGGCTTTTCAAATCTTTAGTGGAAGATGTACTGACTAAATTGAAAGCAGAAAAATTACTTTTCAAAAAAACGGGCGCAGGCAATATCACACTTGCCGGACATAGTGGTGCTTACCGTGTGATGGCGTATATAATTCAAAATGGAGGGATGGAAATTAAACAGGCGATCTTATTTGACGCTTTATACAGTGAAGTAGATAAATACAGTAACTGGATACAGGCCGATCCTTCACATCAATTCATCAATATCTATACTGATAATGGCGGCACATATAAATTATCTGTTAGCATGGCGCAGGAACTGCGTGATAAAAATATTCCGCTTATAAGTGCTGAAGAAAAAGAAATTACGCCGGCCATTTTAAAAACAAACCGCATTATTTTTATTCATAGCCTGAAAGCCCACAATAATGTGATCAACAGGCCGGATAATAATTTTCAGTTGTTCCTTGAAAATACGCATGCTCACCTGTAATCTTACTAATATGAAATATTTTTTTTCGGTTTGCTATATTGCAGCATTATTTTATTGCAAGACTACTTTTTCTCAAATTGGTATGAGTGCAGATTCCTTAATAAAAATAGAAAATGAAAAAAGGGGCGCTTTAACCGGGACAGCTTATCCTTCATTTAAAGTTACTTTAAACAATACTATCTACTCTAATGAAAACTTAAAAGGAAAAACTGTTTTTATTAATTTCTGGTTTACAGCCTGTAAACCCTGTATGAAAGAAATGGACGACCTTAATAAATTATACGGCAAATTCAAATACAATAAAAATTTTGAGTTCATCTCTTTTACTTTCGACAATGACAGCACTATAGCCGCAATAAAAAAGAAATTCAACATCGGCTACAATATTTATTCTATCTCTATTAAAGAATGTTACAGGCTAAATTTAAATAGCGGTTTTCCAACCAGCTTTGTGGTGGATGCGGTTGGTAACATAAAATATATGTCGCGTCTTGCACAGCAGGATAATTTCGTCGATGACATATATCCTCTGCTATCAAAAGAATGACATTTTAGACTGTTTAACCGCTGTTTCATCAGTGATAGTTCACTATCTTAATTGTGGAAATTGATCTTTGTCATGGCTGCACCGATGATCTTAAAACTTTTTTCTTCCTGTACAAATGCAATGACTGCAGCATTATCTATTACGGGTACAAGCCCACTAGCAAATTCAACTTCGCCGGTGGCTGCAGCTTTTTTTATGATGAGTTGCCGCACAATATTTTCATTGGTTAAAGTACGACCGCCATTTTCACCACGTCGTACAACGGTTGTTTCAGCAAGGGAAACCAATGCGAAATTTATTGTAGAGCCGGTTACCACGCCTGCTGTTGCAAACTGTACTTGAACATTTTTCCCGGCATTGTAATCGGCGGTTAAGGAAGTAAAGTTTGCGGTTGCGCCGGTATGTAATGCATGATCAAGAGCTGCAGTAAGCGCCGCTTTATCTGAACCAACAAATTCCTTTGTGCCATTCACTATCATTTGCGGTGTATAAGCACCATTTAAGCCAAGTGCATTGATATAATTATTTTGCCGCAGAGAAAATTCTTTTTTACTAAATGGATCTGCCCATCCCAAACGGTTCCAGTAATCCACGTGAAAAGATAAAGCGAAAATATTTTTGTTTTCTTTTTTCGCACCGCTAATTGTTTTCGCCAGCAATTGATCAGCCGGGGGACAACTGGAACAACCCTGCGAAGTAAAGAGTTCAATTACGGCAATTGGCTCAAATTCTCCTTTAGGTATTATAGCAGACGCATATTTAGATTGTACAACAGCATTTCCACAAGCCGCAAGAACAACAGCGATAAGGAATATATACTTCATAAAAACCGTCATTATTTTTTAAAGTTCCCCTTGAATGTTTTGCGGAATGTTACATAGTCAGGTATAGAAACCATTTGCACATAGGAATTACCCGGGTTATGAACAATATATTCCTGGTGGTAATCTTCAGCTTCATAAAAATTCTTATAAGGCATCACCTGAGTCACAATTTTATTGCTGTATTTTTTTGAATCATTTATCCTTTTGATTTCCGCTTCGATAATTTGTTTTTCTTTATCCGTTTTATAAAATGCAACAGAGCGGTATTGCGTACCGGCATCATGGCCCTGCCTGTTCAATTCTGTTGGATCCATACTTGCAAAAAATGCTTTCACTAAAGTTTCGTAAGAGATCTTTGTAGTATCATAATATACCTGCACCACTTCCGCGTGGCCGGTGCTGCCACTGCATACTTCCTCATAACCCGGATTGGTAACTGTACCCCCTGCATAGCCGGATACTGCATCCCTAACACCCTCCAGGCTTTGAAATACGATCTCCGCATGCCAGAAACAACCTTCTCCAAACAGCGCAACGGCTTCATTGGCCGTTTTCTTTTTTGACCCGACGGGTATCTTTTGATTGTTGCTTTGCGATTGCGCGCAGGAAGAAAATATAACAAGGGAAATGATCACCAATAAATTTTTCATTATAATAAGTTTTTTATACTTACAAAATACATGAGGGTGCGGTTTTTTTAAAAGCCGCAAAAAAATGTTAAACTTCAATAATAATTAATTATACTTCCCCGAGTATAACCAGCTCCTGTTGCAGTGCCAGGGAATTTTCATAAAGCGCTTTGATAAGATCATCTCCCCACTTTGCATAAAATGGAATGATATTTTCGATTCGTTCCTGAAGGCTGTTGCGGGGAAATAAGGCCCTTTTTAGATTATGCAACTGGCGCTGCTGGGCTTCGAATTTTTTCTTTTCTGCCCGAAGCATTTTCTTTTCAAGCGCAGCTATCTTATTTAAACCCTGTACCTGCAACGCTGCGGTATGTTTTGCCAGCGTAATGTCTACAGCACCTGAAACTGATTGTATTTTTTCATAAGTTTCCTGTAAAACCTGTCTTTCTTTATCGAGGCTTAGCTGCAGATAACTTTCCCGTTTTACAAACACATTCAACAATTCCTGTTCTGTTTGAAATAATCCGGGAATAGCAAAGCCCAATTCTTTGGCCCGTGCGGCATATTTCTTTTCTACTATGATGAACGAATTGCGCAACACTAAAACAGGATATGGCACCTGCACTGCTTCGAAAACTTTTTTTAATTCAAGCCAGTAAGCGATCTCTCCCCCACCGCCAATAAATGCAATATTGGGCAGGATCAGTTCCTGGAAAACGGGCCGTAAAATTACATTGGCACTAAAGCGTTCTGGATGGCTATTTAATTCTTCATTTATTTCCTCTTTTGTAAACGAGATGGCGGTATCATGTACTTTGAACCTTGTACTTTCAACCTCAATCCTATCCCTTCGGTTATCTTTTAAATAAAATAAATTGAGTTCTCTGCCACTTGCCTGCACTTTATATGCCGCAGGAAATGCTGTAACGGTTTCCGCTACCCGTTGGTGAGAAAATGCTTCATTTAATTCTTTTTCCACTACCGGAATGAAAAGTTTTTTTAAAGCGGCGTTATCCGGTAAAACCACTAATACCCCATAGTCTTTAAAAAGATGGTTTACCAGTTTAAAAGTTGCCTGTTCTATCGTTGTGCCTTCCCGGTAACAATCTTTCATCACTGTTATAATGGAAGCGCCGAACGGATCTACCAGCACTTGCCCAGCAATGCCATCGATCAATTGTATCAAAGCCTTATCCACTTTCATTCTTCCTACTGCACCAGTTTGACCGGTTTGCCATTCATATTTTTCACCATTCACAAATACATGGCCTAATTCATCAAGGTCAGCATCTTCACTGCCCATATAATATACCGGCACAAAATTATTTACGGGTAAATGCTGTTTGCATTCCCCCGCTAGTTTCACTGTGTGCAATATTTTGTAGATAAAATAGAGCGGCCCTGTAAAAATATTAGGCTGGTGTGCTGTGGTGATGGTAAAGCAATCATCATTGCTTAATTGCTGAAGGTTAAATTGCTGTTTTTCGCTTAGAGAAAAACCGTGATATTGTTTCTGTAGTACCTCTACCAATACTTTTCGGTTGGTGGGATATTGCTGCCTTTGTTCCATGGCCTTTTTTATTCCCTGGAAAGTTGGTGCAAATGAATAGAATGGCTGCAGCGTGTCTGCCTGGCTGATATAATCAAGTACCAGCTTACTAAAAAAACCGGTTGACCGGTAAGGGATGGTTTGGGAAGAAAAGGTCATATTTTAAATGCTAGGTATTCAATGTTTCCTGCGTACAAACCATATCCTGTGATGCACTACAAAGCGTCAATAACTTCCCCTTCAATATCATAATCATAAGCTTTGGTAATTTTCACGTTCACAAAATCGCCGATAATTAATTTCTTTTTACTTTCAATGATCACTTCATTATCTACTTCCACGCTGTCAAATTCCGTACGCCCTAAATATCTTCCTGCTTCTTTTTTATCAATGATCACTTTAAATGTTTTGCCTACTTTTTCCTGGTTCTTTTCTAAAGATATTTCCTGCTGCACTTCCATGATCTCCTGTGCCCTTTCTTCTTTTTCTGTTGCAGGAACATCATCTGCCATATCGTAGGCACTGGTTCCTTCTTCGTGGCTATAAGTAAAGATGCCAACCCTGTCGAAACGCATCTTTTGTAAAAAGAGTTTCAGTTCTTCCACATCATTCCTTGTTTCCCCCGGAAAACCTGCAATCAAAGTTGTACGCAAGCAAATATCCGGAATTTTATTTCTTATCTTTCCTACAAGGTCTTCCATTTCTTCTCTGGTGATCTGCCGTTTCATGGCCCTCAGCATATTATTGGCGGCATGCTGCAAAGGCATATCGATATAATTACAAATGTTTTCCCTTTCTTTTATTGCATCAATGATATCCAAAGGAAATTTTGAAGGATAAGCATAATGCAAACGAATCCATTCAAGGCCCTTTACATCTGCCAATGCGTGTAATAATTTGGGCAGTGCTCTTTTTTTATAAATATCCAATCCATAGTAAGTCAGTTCCTGTGCGATGAGCATCACTTCCTTTACACCACGGTCTACCAAACGCTTCGCTTCATCTACCAAAGATTCAATGGGCCTGCTCACGTGTTGACCTCTCATTAAAGGAATGGCGCAAAAAGAACAGGTACGGTTGCAGCCTTCACTTATCTTCATGTAGGCATAATGCTTCGGCGTGTACAATAAACGCTCCCCAATTAGATCTGCTTTATAGTCCGCATTAAACTGTTTCAACATGCCCTGCAATTCCATGGTACCAAAGAAGGCATCTACTTCCGGTATTTCTTCTTCCAGGTTATTTTTATAGCGCTCGCTCAAACAACCGGTAACATATACTTTGTCTAATTTGCCTTTACGTTTTAATTCCACCTGGTCGAGGATGGTATTGATACTTTCTTCTTTTGCTTTTTCAATAAACCCGCAGGTATTTATAATAACAATATTGTGGTCTTTCTTCAAATTTTCGTGCACCGTATCAATATCATTAGCGATCAACTGGCCGCTTAACACTTCGCTATCCACCATATTTTTACTGCAGCCCAGGGTGATGATATTTACCTTATCCCGCCTTAAAGTTCTTGTCTTCATAATTAATGAGTGCAAAGGTAAGAAGAAAGTCGATGGGGTTAGGAGTTACGAGTTACGAGTTAGGAGTTACTGGTTAGTTGTTGGTTTGTTGGGCTGTTGCCCCTTGAACACCTTAACAGGTAACTAATTTTAACCCGCAACCCGCAATTGCCAGCCACTCATCCCTGAAAAAAGCAGTTCATGAAGTATGACAATTCAATTACAAATGCTAAAAATTAAATTTGCAGCGCATACATTAAAGTATATTATCATGAAACAAAAACTACTGCTCATAGCAGGGATATTCCTGCTATCGGCCTTTCAATCAAATGCCCAAAATTCTTCCACAATCACCGGCCAGGTTAAAGATGCCAGCGGAAATCCGGTAGCACTGGCAACCGTAATGCTGCACAAAGCCAAGGATTCTGCCCTGGTAAAAACAGCCATTACCAGTAACAGCGGTAAATATGAATTGCTTTCTTTAAAAGCAGGTAATTATTTTATCAGGATCACAGCCACAGGAATGCAGAAAGCCAGTTCTGCGGCTTTTGAAGTTAAAGAGGGTGAAACTGCCGCAGCTGCTTCCGTTACATTAAAGGTGGCTGAAAAAAGTTTACAGGGCGTAACAGTTACCAGTCAAAAACCGATGATAGAAGTGAGGGCAGATAAAATGATCGTAAATGTGGAAGGTACTATCAATGCCGTTGGTAATGATGCGCTGGAATTATTGCGCAAGTCGCCGGGCGTTATGATAGATAAAGATGATAACCTAAGCCTTTCCGGTAAAAATGGCGTACAGGTGTATATCGATGGCAAGCCCAGCCCGCTCGGTGGCGCAGATCTTGCTGCTTATTTAAAGTCCCTGCAATCTTCACAAATTGAATCAATAGAAATCATTACTAACCCTTCTGCAAAATATGAAGCTGCGGGTAATGCCGGCATCATTAATATTAAATTGAAGAAGGACAAAACCATTGGTACCAATGGCAACGTTAATGCCGGGTACAATATTGGTACTTATGCAAAATACAACGGCGGTATATCACTTAACCACCGTAACAAAAAAATGAACCTCTTTGGTAATTATAATTATAATGCCGGTATTAACGAAAGTAATTTCAGTTTGTACAGGATACAGGGTGATTCAATTTTCGACCAGAAAAGCAGGATATCACAAAAGAATAAATACGGCCATAACTTTAAAACAGGCGTAGATTTTTTCATCAATAAAAAAAGCACTTTTGGAATTGTTGTAAACGGTAATGTTTCGGCCAGTAATATTTTTACTGAGGGCCCTATGAAGATCATTTATAAACCAACTGGTACGATTAATCGCTTATTGTTAGCTAATGGCGATAACGAATCTAAACGCAGCAATATGAATTTTAATTTGAATTACCGCTATGCTGTTTCCGGTGGAACAGAATTGAATATTGATGCAGATTATGGTTTCTTTAATTTGCGCACTCACCAGTATCAACCCAATGATTATTATGACGGTACTACCAACGCAAAATTGAACAGCAATATTTACCGAACTGTATCGCCTACCAACATAGATATTTTTGCTTTAAAAGCCGATTATGAACAAAATTATAAAAAGGGGCGCCTGGGTTATGGTGGAAAGATTGGTTATGTAAGTACCGATAATGACTTTGCTCGCTGGAATATCATTAACAATACCGCTGAAGACTATGATAAGGCTGCCAGCAACCGTTTCCGCTATAATGAAAACATTAATGCCGCATATATAAATTATAACAGGGCTTTCAAAGGATTTATGGTACAGGCTGGTTTGCGCGGAGAGAATACTTCGTCAACAGGGAGAACAACGGGTTTAAAACTTAATGGTGCTACCTATGTTCCTCTTGACACCACTGTAAAGAGGAGTTACATAGATTTTTTTCCAAGTGGTGCCATCACGTTCAATAAAAATCCGATGAAACAATTCGGCATAACATTCAGCCGTCGTATAGACAGGCCAGTGTACCAGGACCTGAACCCTTTTGAATTTAGGATCAATGATTATACTTACATGAAGGGCAATACACAATTGAAACCGCAATATACCAACAGCGTTGGTTTTACATACACTTACAAATACAGGTTAAATACGGCCTTGAATTACAGCCATGTTAAAGATATTTTTGCGCAAATACCTGATACACTGAATTCTAAAAGTTATTTAACAAAAAAGAACCTGGCCACGCAGGATATTGTTAGCCTCAATATCAGTTACCCTTTTCAAAAGAAATGGTACAGTTTCTTTGCTAATGTGAATAGCTATTATTCTATGTACAAAGCTAACTTTGGTGGCGGCGACCGTAATATTAATTTGAGTGTAGCAGCTTTCAGCTTCTTTATGCAAAACTCTTTTAATTTAGGTAAAGGTTATAAAGCAGAATTAAGTGGCTTCTATAATTCCCCTTCTGTATACCAGGGTACTTTTAAAGCACGATCTATATACAGCGTTGATGGAGGCTTACAAAAAGCTATACTAAAAGGTAAGGGTAATCTTAAAGCCTCGGTTAGTGATATGTTTAAACTGATGCGTTTTAAAGGGACCATTGATTTTGCAGGCCAACACGCTGATGTATTGGCACGATGGGAAAGCCGCCAGTTTAAATTAAACTTCAGCTACCGTTTTGGTAACAGCCAGGTAAAAGCGGCACGTCAACGCAAAGAAGCTATTGAAGAAGAGAACAAACGCTCCCAGCAAAGCGCTGGCGGAATGGGTGTAGGAGGAAATTAAAAATGATTGATATTTATGAATTAAAGAATGCTCTGCAAATGGGGCATTCTTTTTATTAAATTGTAAGATAGTATTATTGATTTTAGAATAAAGCCATTTTTTTAAGGACTTTCATGCCGGCTTTGAATATATTTTTATCTACACTACCGGTTATTCCCGTTATGGATGCGCTTGCATGCGCTTGCTGTAAATTGCAAAAAAGTGGAATCGTTCCATCCGGAACCAGTCAATTTAAACCAACTCTTATAAGTTCACTTTACCAAAGTAAGCAAATGACTGGATTTTTAGGAGAGGCCTTATGAACCGGGATTAAAAAGGCCGTCAACAAATAACTGTTTATCAAAAACTAAAAGGTCTTCTGCTTTTTCCCCTACGCCAATGAATTTTACCGGGATTTTAAACTGGCTGGCGATCGCCAATACAACGCCGCCTTTTGCAGTGCCATCTAATTTTGTAATAGTTAACGCGGTTACATCGGTAGCCGCAGTAAAATGTTTTGCCTGTTCCAGTGCATTTTGACCGGTGCTGCCATCCAATACCAGCATCACTTCGTGTGGCGCATCAGGTATAACCTTTTGAACCACTTTTTTTATCTTGGTCAACTCATCCATTAAATGCACTTTATTATGCAACCGGCCTGCTGTGTCAATGATAATAACATCTACGTTTTTTGCAACACCACTTTTTACAGTGTCAAATGCAACCGATGCAGGATCACTACCCATTTCCTTTTTCACAATATCCACACCAGTCCGCTCGCTCCATATCGTTAACTGGTCCACGGCGGCGGCACGAAAAGTATCGGCAGCGCCCAATAAAACCGATTTGCCTGCCCTGGAAAAATTATGCGCCAGCTTACCGATGGTGGTTGTTTTACCCACGCCATTTACACCCACCACTAAAATAACATGAGGCTTGTGGCCAGGGGGTAATTCGTAGTCTTCGTAATTGGTATCCGGAGGTGCTGTTACTAAAATAGCCAGTACCTCTTCTTTAAGTATCCTGTTAAGCGCTGATGTATTCAGGTATTTATCTTTTGCCACCCGGGCTTCAATTTGGTCAATAATCTTTACAGTAGTTTCAATACCAACATCAGCACTTACCAATGCATCTTCCAGGTCATCCAGCACTTCGGTATCAACGGTACTTTTGCCTGCAATGGCTTTGGTTATTTTGCTGAAAAAACCTTCACGTGTTTTTTGTAATCCCTGTTCTAAACTTTCCTGCTGTTGTTTTTTTCCAAAGAGTTTATCAAAAAGTCCCATAACTATAAATTAATTGTTGTCTATTGTAAATTTAGAGCTTCTTTGCTACACCTGATTTTAAATTAAGCCTGCTACCGATGGGGTTTGCCACGGATTTCACAATTTAACACGGACGAATACAAAAAAATAACCTGTGAAAATCCGTGCAATCTGTGGCTAACTTAAATAAAGAAAGCCTCCCGGTAATGGGGAAGCTTTATATAATATTTTTCAGCGTTGAAGCTTAGCTGGTTAAAAATTCTTTTATCTTGTCTTTGTGTACGATCGCCTCTTTAAAAGTATATGCACCAGTTTTTGGGCTACGTAATGTACGTATCACTTTTGTCCAGTTCTTTGCGTCTGCTGCTGCTTTCTGGTCTTTAGTTTTAATCGCTGTTTTAGCTGCTTTTGCCATGATAGTATGTTTATTGGTTAACTGGTTAATCCGTTTAAAACGCCTTAACTAATTAACTGATTAACTAATTAACGTTTATTATTTAATTTCTTTATGAACTGTAACTTTCTTCAAGATAGGATTGAATTTTTTCAACTCCATTCTTTCAGGGCTGTTCTTTTTGTTTTTGGTGGTTATATAACGGCTTGTACCTGGTTTACCACTTGTTTTATGCTCGGTACATTCTAAAATAACCTGTACCCTGTTGCCTTTCTTTGCCATTGTTTTATTGTTTATTGGTTAATGAGTCAGTTCGTTTTACCGGTAACTGATTAACATTATTTAGATTTTTTCTCCTGCTGCACGCAATTTTTTCACCACGCTCATCAAACCATTCTTATTGATGGTCCTGATCGCTTCGGAAGATACTTTCAAAACAACCCACTTATCTTCTTCCGCAAGAAAATAACGCTTGGTTTGCAGGTTGGGTAAAAACCGGCGTTTTGTTTTAATATTTGAATGCGAAACCTTATTTCCGGTGATCGGCTTCTTTCCTGTTACCTGACATACTCTGGCCATTGTACTAATTTTTTGGACGGCAAAGGTAAGATTTAAAATGGATTTTAGACACTTAAACTGGATTAATTTTTCATTTTACATACAAAAATACCCACAAGCCCGCTAAAACTGTTAATAATATATCTTTAGCCCATGAAATTTAAGATAGGAATAGCTTCGCTTGCCCTGGCAACCGGCCTGGCTTTCAATTGCCTCGCTGCTGTACCACCGGTTACATTACTAAAGGGAATGGTTATTAAAACTTCAGTACAAATAAAAAAAGGCAGCTACCTGCTTAATGGCAATGACTCGCTTAAAATCCCGGTGATCATTATTGAAGGCAATAATATTACCGTAGATTTTAACCGGGCACTGTTGCAGGGAAGCAATGATAAAAAATATCCCAATGAATTTTATGGCCTTGCCATCCTGGTCAAAGGCAATAATATCACCATTAAAAATGCCGTGATCAGGGGTTATAAAGTGGCGCTGATGGCCAAAGGCTGTAAAAATTTAAAAATAGAATATTGTGACGCCAGTTATAATTACCGCCAACAACTGCAGAGTACCTGGCTGGGTGAAGATGTAAGCGACTGGATGAGTTATCACCACAATGAAAATGATGAATGGCTTAGATATGGCGCCGGCATCTACTTGAAGGATTGCATTAAATCAATAATCCGGCATAATACAATCAGCGGTGGACAATGTGCACTGATGATGATGCGCAGTAATGACGGGTTGATCAGTGACAATGATTTTTCTTTCAATTCAGGTATCGGCATTGGCATGTACCGCAGCAGCAGGAACAATATATTGCATAATAAACTGGATTTTAATGTACGTGGATACAGTCATGGCATTTACAACCGGGGACAGGACAGCGCCGGCATATTGGTATTTGAACAATGTAATGAAAATGTATTTGCCTACAATAGTGTTACACATGGCGGTGATGGATTTTTTTTATGGGCGGGGCAAACAACGATGGATAGTGGCGAGGGAGGCTGTAATGATAACTATCTCTATAAAAATAATTTCAGCTACGCTCCTACCAACGGCGTAGAAGTTACATTCAGCAAGAATAATATTGAAAACAATATCATCAATGAATGCGACAATGGCATTTGGGGCGGTTATAGTTGGGCGACCAGCATTAACGGAAATACCTTTTATAAAAACAAGACCGGTATCGCGATAGAACATGGACAGTACATCAATATCAGCAATAATAGTTTTGAAGGCAATAAACTGGATGCCATAAAATTGTGGGCCAGAAAAACACAGCCTTCCGATTGGGGTTATGCAAAAAAAAGAGATACCCGGAGTATGAAATATGACTTATGGCAAAACAAATTCAGCAATGAAAATATTGCTTTGGAAGCAACACTAACGGAAAATATTACACTGTATAAAAACACGTATGCAAATACAAAAACACTATTTAAAAAAGATAGTTCAGTCCAAAATGTAATTACAGAACCGGCAACAGTAATGGATACGACGGTCACTCTTATCCCGATCCTTAGCCAATGGAAAGACAAAAATATTCCTGCATTACATACGCCACAGGGTAAAGAGCAGATACGCATTACCCAATGGGGGCCCTATGATTTTCGTTATCCCCTTATCTTCTTAAAAAAGATTGACAGCAATAACATTTACCATTTCGATATTTTAGGATCAGCGGGGAACTGGAAAATAAAAAACAGCAATGATATCACGGGTATTACAACAACCGGTGGTAATTTTCCGGCAACGTTAACTGCGCAAAAAAAAGGTGATGATGTTCAAATCGAAATGGAATATAATGGCCCTGCGTTTACCGACCAGTTTGGGAAAATGCAGGCTGCAAAACCCTATACATTTTCTTTCCGCGATTACAAGCCTGCTATGAACTGGGATGTGGCCTGGTATAGTTGGGATGCTGCGCATGATCCCAATAAAAATTACCTGTCATTTGAAAAATTCATTGCTGGCAGCACAGCAATCAAAACCGAAAAAAGCCAACAATTAAATTACACCTGGTGGGGCGCTATTGGCAAACAATTACCAGCCGACAGCTTTGCAACTGTTGCGAAAACCACCATCGAAGTTAAAAAAGGGCTGTACCGTATCAGCGTAACTGCCGATGACCTTGTAAAAGTTTTTATTGATGGAAAAACTGTGATCGATTTTTGGGACGCTTCAAAATATGTGAACGATGAGGACGCACACCATAGTGCCATAGTTTCATTGAATGGCAAACACCTGATCAGGATCGAGCATGTAGAGAACAGCGGCTATGCTACTTTGATCTTTTCAATTAAACCCTTATAAAGCACGTTGGTATTTTTTATTTTGATAATACACCCGGCACATCTGTAAAACAACTGCGAGCAGTATCAATCCAACACCAATATAGAATTGGTAGTTCAACGCTTTATTTTCTTTAAAAAAGATAAAAGCCATGATGATTCCATACACGGGTTCCAGGTTATAGGTGAGATTGGCAGTAAAGGCAGAAATCTTTTTAAGCGCATTCATTTGCAGGACGAAACCAAGCACGGTACAAAACCAGGCCAGTATCAATAACCAAAACCAGTCGCTACCGGTAGGTAAAAAATAGGTTGCAGGAAATTGTATTAAATACAACGGCACTAAAAAGGTTAAGGCAATAAATCCGCCACCCAATTCATATACTGTTACAGTTTCAGGCGTAAATCTCTTAAGAAACTCCTTGTTAAAGATGGGGAATATAGCGCTTCCCAATGCACTGATGATCCCAAAAGCAATACCAAGTTTGTATTGGGGGTGAAAATCAAATATGATATAAATACCAACGATCGCCAATACTCCCAACAGCACTTCCATCCAAACAAAACGCTTCCGCAGTATCAGTGGTTCCAGCAGTGAAGTAAAGAAACCTGTAGCACTAAAGCAGACCAATGCCACCGATACATTGGCATATTTTACGCTGCCGTAAAAGCTCACCCAATGCAATGCTACGATAGCACCCACTCCCAAAAATTTAAACGCGTCTTTTGCAGTGATCTTTATTAATTTCTTTTTTACATACAGTATAATGAAAAGCGTAACTACAGTAATTAAAAGCCTGTACCAAACCAGCAGCCCTTCATTCAATGTGATGAGTTTACCGAGTATCGCGGTAAAGCCCGCTAAGAATACGGCGATATGAAGTTGAACCAGTGCTCTTTTCATTGCAGCAAAGATAAGTTGCCGGAAAGGCGAAAAGAAGGAAAACACAAAATGCCTGCTTCTTACCGTCAACCGTTTATTTGTCGGAAAGGGAAAAGACGGAAAACATAAAAACTTAACTTCTCCTTTTATCTTGCAAATACGCAATTGCTTAAAACATTTAACGGCCTACTTTCTTCCCGGCAAATAATCCGTTCAACAAAAAAACTATAAATAATGGTTAACGGCTGAACTCTAAACGGTAAACATATTATATTTGCCAACTTATAACCAATAACTATATGAGTTTTAAACGCATCAACAACATTACCGGGTGGCTGATTTGTATTATTGCATCTGCGGTGTACATCATGACGATGGAAGCTTCCGGAAGCCTTTGGGATTGTGGTGAATTTGCATCCAGTGCCTATAAACTGCAGATACCGCATCCGCCCGGGGCACCCCTGTTTGCATTGATCGGCCGTTTGTTCATGGCACCTTTTGGTCCGCATGATGCAGCCACAGGCATCAACCTGATGAGTGCTTTGGCAAGTGGCTTTACCATCCTTTTCCTGTTTTGGAGCATTACCCATTTTGGCCGTAAAATAGTTACCAAGAACAATGCTGAATTAAGCAATGAAAAAATAATCGCCGTGATGGCTGCAGGAACAGTGGGTGCACTGGCGTACACATTCTCTGATTCATTCTGGTATAGCGCCGTTGAAGGCGAGGTATATGCCATGTCATCTTTTTTTACTGCTATTGTTTTTTGGGCAATTTTGAAATGGGAACAAAGCGTTGATGAGGAGGAGCTGCAGGGCATTAGCGGACATTTTACCAGGGCCGACAGATGGATAATTGTGTTGTTTTATTTGGTAGGATTGGGCGTGGGTGTTCACCTGCTGATGATATTGACGATCCCGGCTATTGTAATGATCTACTATTACAAACGGTACAAAGTAACCAACTGGGGTGTATTCTGGGCTTTTCTGATTTCGTGTATAATTACAGGATTTATTCAAAAAGCGGTACTTCAATGGACTATTAAGGGGGCTGGTAATTTTGATATTCTTTTTGTAAACAGTTTTGGAATGCCTTTTTTTTCCGGGTTTACATTTTTCTTTATTTTACTCGGCGTTTTAGTATTCGTTGGCTTGCGTATTGCCCAATCAAAAAACTGGAATTTCTTAAAACTGGGACTTTGGAGTTTTGCGTTCATGGTTCTGGGATGCTTTTCCTCGTACTTTACCACGTTGGTACGCAGTAATGCCAACCCTTCCGTGGACATGTATAATGTTGATAATCCCGTGAGCTTAGTGGGCTACCTGAGCCGCGAACAATATGGCGACTGGCCGATTTTATACGGCCAGGATTTTACGTCCTCTCCTATTGACAATAAAGTAACAGAAACCTACGTAAAAAGTAATGGCAGGTATGAAAAGAACGGAAGAAAGGTAGAATATGTTTATGCTGATGGAGACCAGCACCTGTTCCCGCGCATGTGGGACCAAAGCAATGACCAGAACCATGCTGATTACTATGCCAACTGGATGGGTCTCGACGTTGATCCCAAAACGGGCCGCTATGCCAGGGATGGCGAAGGGCATTACCTCAAGGATGGCGAAGCCGCCAAACCTACCATGGGTGATAACATCGCTTTTGCCTTCAGCTACCAATTAGGCTGGATGTACCTGCGTTATTTTATGTGGAATTTTGCAGGTAAACAAAATGACCTGCAGGGTGTGTATATGGGCAATGTACGGGATGGAAACTGGAAAACCGGTATCGGCTTCTGGGATACATGGCGACTGGGTGATCAAAGCACTTTACCCGATAGTTTAAAAGAAAATAAAGCCAATAACAGTCTTTTCGCATTGCCACTTATTCTTGGCATATTGGGGTTGGTGTATCAAATGAAAAAAGATAAAAGAGATGCCTTTGTTGTGGGCCTGTTGTTCTTACTAACGGGTGCGGCTATCGTATTTTATTTGAACCAGGCAGGTAACCAGCCACGTGAAAGGGATTATGCTTTTGTTGGTTCATTTTACGCTTTTGCCATATGGATCGGTATTGGCGTTTTATATGTAAAGGAACTGTTTGAAAAATTTATTAAGAATACAGCAGTGGCGGGTTATGCCGCGGCAGGCCTTTGCATTTTGGCAGTACCTGTTTTAATGGCAAGCCAGGAATGGGATGACCATGACCGCAGCCATAAGGTTTTGGCAAGGGACCTTGCAATAGATTACCTGGAAAGTTGCGCACCCAATGCAATTGTAATTTCTTTTGGTGACAATGATACGTACCCGCTTTGGTATGCACAGGAAGTAGAAGGTATCAGGAGAGATATCCGCGTGATCAATTCAAGTTTGCTGGGTACGGATTGGTATATCAACCAGCTGCGTTATAAAGTAAACCAGAGTGATCCTATCGACCCGATATGGACATCAGACCAGATCGAAGGTTCCAACAGGGATGTTATCTATGCACCTGCGGCAATCTATGGTAGCAACGCAGCTATGTTTGAACAGTATAAAAGTAAATCCGGCCTTAAACTGGCGCCAGGCCAGGCAATGGATCTTTACACCATGATGAAAGATTACGCAGGCAGTGATGATCCATCTAAAGTAGAAACAACAAAAGACGGTAATGTTTTAAATATATTTCCCAGTAATAAAGTATCCGTTCCTGTAGACAATAATTTGGTTAAACAGAATGGAACGGTTAATGCAAGTGATAGTATTGTAAACGAGCTTACATTCGACCTTCCAAAAAATGTAATTTATAAAAACGATGCGGCTGTTTTAAACATCATTGCTTCCAACAAGTGGAGAAGGCCCATCTATTTTACCTCTCCCAGTGCAAGCGATGTAGGCCTTAGTGGCCGCCGTGCCGATGGTACCCCTTATAGCTATATCCGGCAGGATGGTCTCACCTATCGCCTGGTACCGGTTTTAAATAATGATGTGAATAATGACTGGGTGTATGACAAGATGATGAATAAATTTAAATTTGGCAATGCCAACGTGACGGGTGTTTATTTTGATGAAGAGAACCGCAGGCACCTGAACAGTATCCGGTATGCCTATGCAGTGGCAGCGAGTAGCCTGGCTACCAGTGGTAAAAAAGAAGAGGCTAAAAAGATGCTGAATAAATGTGACCAGATGATGCTGCAGGAAAATTTCCCTTATGGCCTGGTAAGCCGTGGACAGCAGCACGACCAGTTTTCGGTTATTATGCTGCAGGCTGCTTACCAGGCGGGTGATACGGCATTGGCAGAAAAGATCACCAAAAGCGTAAAGAAAGATCTGGAACAGCAGCTGAATTATTTAAGTGAGCTTCCTGAAAGTAAGCAGGAGGTGATGATGCAGGAAGCAAGACCGGTACAAACTTTATTGATGAATATTCAGCAATTGGAAGCGCAGTTTAAAAATCCTAAATCGGCTCCGCCGGGAATGCCCCAACTGGAAAATCCAAAAGTAAGCACACAGGTTCCGGCAGAATCTTCAAAAGCAGCTGATTCACAACCGAAGAAAAAAAATAAATAAATAATAAAAGGTCCCCGGGTAACCGGGGATTTTTTATTTAACAACTGAACAAAACGCTACACCCAAATGTTTCGTAATTTAGGTGTCAGACAGTTTACAATCATCAGGACAACTATCTCTATCAAATGCTCGGCTACAACTTTTCCAAATATGATCCCAATGAACAGGGCAAATCTCCCTTCGAGAAATTGCTGGATCTTTTTTTGCAATTATTAACTTATACCAATGGTGATTTTAATGAAGCCATGCAGTGGATGAATGAACTGGATAAAGAATATAAATTAACCAATAACGATTATGGCATCGGCGATTTTCTGGAAGACCTTAAGAACAAAGGCTATATTGATGAGAAAAAAGAAACCGGTGAAATAAAGATTACTTCTAAAACAGAACAAAGCATCCGCAAAAAAAGCCTGGAAGAAATCTTTGGAAAACTCAAGAAAACCCGGCAGGGTAATCACAATACTTTTAAACCCGGTGGTGGCGATGAGATCAATCCTGAAACAAGGCCTTTTCAATTTGGGGATACCATGGAGCAGATCGATTTTACCAACTCTATACGCAATGCACAGATCAATCATGGCATCGACAGTTTCAAAATGCATGAAGATGATCTTGAAATAAGGGAGACTGATTTTAAATCACAGACCTCTACTGTATTGATGATCGATATTTCGCACAGCATGATCCTGTATGGCGAAGACAGGATAACGCCTGCAAAGAAAGTGGCGATGGCACTGAGCGAATTAATTAAAACAAAATATCCCAAAGATACTTTGGATATCGTGGTATTTGGCAATGATGCGTGGACGATCGAAATAAAAGATTTACCCTATTTACAGGTAGGGCCTTATCATACCAATACTGTTGCAGGATTGGAATTGGCTATGGATCTATTGCGCAGGAGAAGGAACCCCAACAAACAAATATTTATGATCACAGACGGCAAACCTACCTGTTTAAAAGTGGGTGCCCGTTATTATAAAAACAGTTTTGGTGTAGACAGGAAGATCTTAAACCGTTGCATGAGCCTGGCTACTCAGTGTAAAAAATTAAAGATCCCCATTACTACTTTTATGATAGCCACGGATCCATACCTGCAAAAATTCGTACAGGAATTTACTGAGTGCAATAACGGAAAAGCTTTCTTTGCGGGATTGGATAAACTGGGTTCTTTTATCTTTAAAGATTTTGAAAGCGGCAAGAGAAAGACGGTGTATTAATTTTAACTTGAAGGATATTTTTTGTGCCTCAGGCATTAAACTCTAGCCACAAAGACGCAAAGACACAAAATCATTTCTTCGAAATATTTTGATCAAGTACTCAATATTAACTGAAGAAGAAGAATGGTTAGGAAAAGAAATTGTAGATGCTGCTTACAAAGTGCATAAAGAATTAGGGCCGGGCTTATTAGAAAAAATTTATGAAGCCCGCCTATTCCACGAATTGAAAAAGAAAGGAATAGCCTGTGAAAGACAGGTTGAATTACCTTTCTTCTATGATGGAGAGCAATTTGAGGAAGGATTACGTATGGATGTTTTAGTTGATGAATTGATAATTTGTGAATTAAAAGCAGTTGAAATTATTAATCCGCTTTGGAAAGCGCAAATAATTAGTCATTTAAAATTGACAAACTTTCCCCTGGGTTATCTCATTAATTTTAATGTAACCCTAATAAAATATGGAATAAAAAGATATATTAATTAACCTTAGTTCACAAAATTATTTACTGTGAATATGAGGGTTACGGCACTCTGAATGTAATAAAAAATTTATTGTTTATGTTCTGGTGCCTTACTGACTTTGTGGCTAATTTTTCTAAATAAAAAAATAAAGAATGAGTAAAAATAACATTAAAACACTTGGCGGGTTAAAGAAAAGCGGCTACGTTTCAAAAAGTATTAAACAGGAAATCCGGGACAACCTGATTGTAAAGATAAAAGCAAAGGAAAATCCTTTTCCAGGTATTTTGGGATACGAAGATTCAGTAATACCGGATACAGAAAGAGCTTTATTATCGCAGCATAATATTTTGTTTTTAGGTTTACGCGGGCAGGCAAAAACGCGTATGGCCAGGCAGATGATCGACTTGCTGGATGAATATATTCCTATCGTTGCGGGCAGCGAGATCAATGACGACCCTTTACAGCCCATTTCAAGATATGCCATTGACCTTATTGAAGAAAAAGGAGATGATACGCCCATTGGATGGCTGCACCGAAGCCTGCGCTACGGCGAAAAGTTAGCCACCCCTGATGTGAGTGTCGCAGATCTTATCGGTGATATCGATCCCATCAAAGCAGCCAACCTTAAATTAAGTTTCGCTGATGAACGCGTACTGCATTATGGCATCATTCCCCGCAGCAACCGCAGCATTTTTGTAATTAATGAATTGCCTGACCTCCAGGCAAGGATACAGGTATCGCTGTTTAATATTTTAGAAGAAGGTGACCTGCAGATACGTGGTTTTAAACTGCGACTACCCCTCGACGTATTATTTGTATTTACGGCCAACCCTGAAGATTATACCAACCGCGGTAGTATTGTAACGCCATTAAAAGACCGTATCGAAAGCCAGATACTCACCCACTATCCAAAAAGTATTGAAACATCCCTGGCGATCACTGAGCAGGAAGCTAACATTAATGAGGAGCAAAAACAAATAGTTAAAGTGAGTGACCTTATTAAACGATTAATTGAACAGGTAGCTTTTGAAGCCAGGGGCAGTGAACTCGTAGATAAAAAAAGCGGCGTAAGTGCAAGGCTAACCATCAGTGCCTATGAGAATGCAGTAAGCGCCGCAGAAAGAAGGGCGATCATCAATAATGAAAAAGAAACACAGGTTTGGCTGAGCGACCTCGTAGGTATTATTCCTTCAATAACAGGGAAAATAGAATTAGTGTATGAAGGCGAGCAGGAAGGCCCATACCAGGTGGCTTTTAACCTGATGGAAAAATCTATACGCACACAATTTGGTTTGTATTTCCCCAACCCGGATACGTTGAAAAAGAAAAGAGGTAAAGAAGCCATACCCGATGATAATCCTTACAGGTCTATCACCCGCTGGTTTGATGCAGGTAATTCGCTGAATAATTTTTTTGAAATGAAGGATGCAGATAAAATTCAGTTGTTGTACAAAGTGGATGGCCTTCATGCATTAGTGAAAAAATATTTTAAGACTGCCGATAATAAAGAGAATGCATTACTGATGGAATTTGTGTTACATGGATTAGCGGCGCATTCTTTAATAAGTAAGAAAGTATTGGAAGGAAAAATTGAATTCAAAGATTTAATGGGAAGCATGCTGAACATCGGTAGCCAGCATTTTAGTGAAGAAGATCTTAATGAAGATGATTTTAATTAAAACCGTAACACAGCGTTACACAAAATTTCTTTGTGTAACGCTAGGTATCCTTTAATTTTATCTGTGCCAATAATAATGTAATTTGATCAACAACCCCTGCTTGATTCAAAAAGTAAATTTTATCGAAGGGCTCTGGCTTTTCTATTGGCATAATTAAATACTGCTGTATTTTCCTAATCAGTACAGGTGCTGGTAAGATGTTGATAAGCATCTTATTTTTATCTGCAGCATAGGCTAATCCTTTATGTGATTCAGCAATTGCTGCCTGTTGATTTGTTAAATAATATTAACTTCTCTTTCTAAGGTTACTGCAAATTTTTGTTGTACGCTTTCTATGATCAATTCACTCAGCACAAAAATCTCTTCGCCGTTTGCATGGCCATAATTTACTAATACCAGTGCCTGTTGAGCGTAGCAACCCACATCGCCATTGCGGTAACCTTTCCACCCACATTGTTCGATTAACCAGCCGGCTGCCAGTTTTACGTTACCATTGCCAAGTGGATAAGCAATAATAGCGGGAAACTTCGAATGTAATATATCGAATACAGCCAATTCAACTTCCGGGTTTTTAAAAAAACTTCCGGCATTGCCGACCACCGCAGGGTCGGGTAATTTAGACGAGCGGATATTGATCACCGCAGCAGAAATGGCTTTAATGCTGAGTTCCTTCACCCCCATCTTTGCCAGTTCAAGTTCTATAGCGCCGTATGTTGTGTTGAATAGAGGTTTTTTATTCAGCCGGTAAGTAACATTCGTTATTACAAACTGGTTTTTAAATTTTTTCTTGAAAACACTTTCCCTGTAACCGAACGCACAATCATTTAGATCAAATGTTACCATTGTTTTTTCTTTTAAATGAAATGCATCCAGGGAATGAAACACGTCTTTTATTTCCACACCATAAGCCCCGATATTCTGCATCGGGCTGGCACCCACGTTACCAGGTATCAAAGAGAGATTCTCTACTCCCGCCAAATTATTATTGATACAATACAAAACAAACTGGTGCCAGTTCTCTCCTGCTCCAACTTTTAAATACACATGGTCATCATCTTCATCCAGCTGCTCAATTCCTTTGATGTCGTTCTTTAAAACTATACCATCAAAATCTTTGGTAAATAACATATTGCTGCCGCCACCTAATACTAATATGGAGGTTTGTTTCTTTTGAGCAGCTGCCCTTGCATCATCATATTGTAATAATTGTCCCAATGCATCCGAAGAATTGAATGATGCGAAATAGGCTGCAGCTGCTTCTATGCCGAATGTATTATATTTTTTTAGCGATATATTCGTCTGCACCATCGTTATCAATTATACGATTATAAATTATCCATCAATTCGTGTCCACATCTACCACTACGCCTACCCCTTTATAATTTTTTTCCCCGCTCAATAAATTAATATGATTACGGATCACTTTTTTATAGGTCATACTCATACCATATTCTTTGGGTAGCTTAATTAATATTTCCACCAGGTATTGATTGCGTATGCGGTTGATGACCGGTGCTGCCGGTCCAACGATGTATTCTTTCAGGTCCTGCCGCAATGATGCCGCCAGTTTTTCTGCTGCATTGTCAACCGTATTCTTATCCTTATGTTTTAAAGTTAATAAAACAATACGGCTGTAAGGCGGGTAAAAAAATGCCGCACGGTTGATAATTTCATTTTCATACAACCCTTTGTAATCATGTTGCTGCACCAGTTGCAATACAGGATGTTTAACATTGGTGGCCTGGATGATCACTTTTCCCTGTTCTTTTTTTCTTCCTGCCCTGCCGCTTACCTGTTCCATCAACTGGAACGCCCGCTCATTCACCCTGAAGTCGGCAAAGCTCAATAAACCATCCGCGTCTAAAATTCCTACAAGGCTTACCTTATCAAAATCCAATCCTTTTACCACCATTTGTGTACCTACTAAAATATCCAGGCGGTGCTGTTCGAATAACTGGATCAGGTTATCATGCGCTTTTTTTCCACGAACACTATCTACATCCATTCTTGCAACCTTATTTTTTGGAAAATCTTCTTCCAGCTGTTCTTCAATTTTTTCTGTACCAAAATTCTTTTCCAACCAGTTATTGCTGCCGCACGCAGGGCAAGTGATCAATTTAGGATACTGGCTTGCACAATAATGGCAATGCAGTTTATTGCTGTACTTATGCAAGGTTAATGATACCGCGCAATGTTCGCACTGCGGGATAAAGCCACAGGTGCCACAGATCAAATAAGGGTTATACCCTCTCCTGTTTTGAAATAAAATTACCTGTTTATCCCCATCAAGTGCCTGCTGCATGGCTTCTTTCAATTGAGGGCTGATCATTACCTTACCTTTCTTCGCCACCTGCCTCACATCAATGATCTCGATAGCAGGCAGGTTGATGCCACCGAACCTTTCATTCAGTTCCACCAATGCATACTTATCATTGGTGGCATTGAAATAACTTTCGATTGACGGCGTTGCACTACCTAAAAGCACCTGTGCTTTAAACAGGCCTGCATAATAAACAGCAGCATCTCTTGCATTGTACCGGGGCGATGGATCCTGTTGTTTATACGAAGCATCATGTTCTTCATCAACGATGATCAAGCCAAGGTCCCTGAACGGAAGGAATAAAGCACTTCTTGCGCCCAATACCATTTTAATTTCACCAGTTCTTATTTTATTCCAGAGTTCTATACGCTCGTTATCATTGAATTTAGAATGATAAATGGCGATGTTGCCGCCAAAATGTTTTTGCAAACGGCGTATGATCTGTGCGGTCAATGCAATCTCGGGTAAAAGGTACAAAACCTGTTTGCCTTTTGAAAAATATTGCTCCATTAACTTCACATACACCTGCGTCTTACCGCTGCCGGTAACACCGTGCAGCAGGCACACATTCTTTTCGACAAAACTTTTAACTACTGCATCGCTTGCTTCCTGTTGCGCGGTGCTGAATTCAAAATCAATGGCAACATTCCCTGATAATGTTTTGATCCTGTCCACGGTTCTTCTTTCCACCAGTAAAATATTTTTATCCCACAAGCCTTTCAATTGCGCTGCAGTGGCTCCTGCTTTTTTCAACAGCTCAGTTTGCAATACCTCCCCCGTTGCTTTCTCTAAATGCAAATAGGCCAGCAACAATTCCATTTGCTTCGGCGCGCCCTTCCAGTCGTTTAATTTTTTGCCCAGTTCTTCCCCGTTCCTGTAAATAGGATTGAGCACCACATAATTTTCTTTTTTGGCTTTGTATTTTTCATCCAGGCTTTCCCATACCAAACATATTTTTTTCTCAATGAGTTTTTTTATTACGGGGTACACATGATTAATATCCAGCAGTTGCTGTACTTCAGATAACCGCAGTTCCTTTTTGATCAGTAATGCTTCAGCTACCAGGAATTCATCATCACCCAAATGCGAAAAATCATCGCCTGCTTCTTCATTGAATAATAATATGGTTTCACTGCTTAATTTAAAATGCGCAGGCAGTGCTGCTGCCATCACTTCACCCTCGCTGCACATATAATATTGTGCCATCCATTGCCAAAGCTGGAGTTGCTGTGGATATACGATCGGCTCATCATCCAGCACATTCAATATAGGTTTAGTTTGATAAGAGGGTTCCTTATCCAGTACTGACTTAACCAGCCCGGCATATTTTTTATTCTTTAGTTCTACTTCTGCCCTGCAGCCGGGCTTTACTTTATCAATAAGGTCAACTGGAATAGTATAAGTATAGGTTTGCGGCAATGCCAATGGCAAAATCACTTCGGCCCATAAGCCGGATGATGGTTCAGAAAACAATATGTTGTTGTTATTATTCAATCTTTAAAATTACAGGAAGCTGATGATATCAGAAGAAGCATATATAGTGCTTTGGGGGAACGCTGATTTTTTATGACGATTATGATCTTTTATGACTTATCTGCGTTAATCTTAATAATCATAAAAAATCTGCGTTCCAAAGTGAATTGCCGCAGGCAATTTTACCATACCTTAATCCTTTATCCAACTCGCTTTATACTCAATCAATTTTGCTTCCATTATTTTATAAACTTTATCCTTTAACTCTTTCACATCTTTTAGTGTTAATCCTTCCACCGGTATTTCATCGAGGTAAACAATTCTTGCTTTGCCGGGTGTAAAGGAAAATATACGCTTATAATTATTCCTGTCATAAGCGTCTAAAAACAGGATAGGCTTAACGGGCGTTTGTGTTTCAATGGCAATTCTAAAAGCACCGTCATAAAATTCCTTTAACGGTTGGCCGGTCATATTGAATGTGCCCTCCGGGCTGATCACAATGGATATCCCTTTCCTGATGACACTTTTAAGTTGTAGAACACTTTTCGCCCGGTTGTGGGCATTGTTCCTATCCACCAGCACAACAGTGTTACGGTATAAAAAACCAAAGAGCGGGATTTTGGTCATTTCTGCTTTGCCCAAAACCCTGAAATGCTGCTTACGGATAGCCTTCATGATAAATGGAATATCGATATAAGCAATATGGTTAAATACAAAAACATATTGATTTTTTGTATTCACCGGGCTTTCATATATATATTGTATTCTCACAGCAAGCATAAATAAAAAGAAGTCCGTCCAGGAATGGCAGAGCCGGTAAATGAAGTTTCCTCCCTTTATCTTTCCAAAGAAAGAAGCAATGATCACCAGCGGGAATATCAATACCAGGAAAAATGCAAACACCACGATAGCGTAAAGGCTGTAGATTACCTGTATAAAGCGCAAGAAATACCGCATAATAATAGGCGAAGATAGCCGGTTTATAGGCTTAATTGAATTGCTGGGTACTGGTTTTCAAGGTATAAAGCCTATTTTGTCCCCAACCGGGCTAATTTAGTGGATATATTTTTTCTATTCAGCTGCACCAATTTACTGGTAAAACCCTTACCTTTGCCGTCCTAAATTTGGGATATTTATGTTAGCAGTAGTAAAAATAGCAGGACAGCAATTTAAAGTTAAAGCAGGCGACAGTTTATATGTGCCGCACATTGCAGGTAAAACCGGAGACCAGGTTGAATTTGCAGATGTATTAATGACCGACAGTGATGGCAAACTTGCTTCCGGGTCGGCGGTAAAGGCTGTGGTTAAAGCAGAGATCATCAGTGATCTTATTAAAGGTGATAAAGTAATTGCCTTTAAAATGAAAAGAAGAAAAGGCTTCCGTAAAAAACACGGACATCGCACGCACTATACAAAAATTCAGGTAACTGAAATCGCTTAATAAGATCTAACAGGTTTGTGTATTTGCAATGGGCTTTTTTAAACAGCCGCGTAAATAAATAACCAGTAGATGTATTATACAATCAATTAATAAACTATTTACAATGGCACATAAAAAAGGTGAAGGCTCGGTTAAAAACGGTCGGGATTCACAAAGCAAAAGATTAGGTGTAAAAATTTATGGTGGCCAGGCGGCTATCGCTGGAAACATCATTGTTCGTCAACGCGGCACAGTTTATCATCCCGGTAAAAATGTAGGTCTTGGAAAAGATTTTACCATTTTTGCATTGGCTGATGGTGTGGTAGAATTTAAAAAAGGCAAAGGCGATAAAAGTTATATCTCGGTGAATGCTGCGGAAGCCACCGTTTAAAATACAAAGTTTTTTTTGG